>CBKZPU010000001.1:0-84198 GCA_966696705.1 uncultured Verrucomicrobiaceae bacterium
AGCGGCGGTCTATGACCGTCGCACTCTCGCGGCAACAAGCCGCATCGTGAGATTCCGCTTCGGAAGCACAAGGATGCGGCCGATGCCGCCAAAGTCCGACGGTCGCAGACCGCCGCTACATTAAAAAAAGCGGCCGGGATCGCTCCCGGCCGCTTGATGAATCGTCAGGCTATCCGCCTTCCTTAGCCGATGACTTCCGGCCAGTCGGTGTGGAAGAACTCGCCGCGGGGCTTGTCGGTGCGCTCGTAGGTGTGCGCGCCGAAGAAGTCGCGCTGCGCCTGGAGCAGGTTCGCGGGCAGGACGGCGCTACGATAGCTATCGTAGTAGCCGAGCGAGGCCGAGAACGCGGGCACCGGAATGCCGGCGAGGGTGGCGGTGGCGATGACCTCGCGCCAGTTCTGTTGGAACTGGTTGAGGAGGTCGGTGAAGTATGGGGCCAGCATCAGGTTGCTCAGCTCGGGATTCGAGCGGTAGCTGTCGGTGATGTGGTTGAGGAAGCGGGCGCGGATGATGCAACCGCCGCGCCAGATGGCGGCGATCTTGCCGAGGTCGAGGCCCCAGTTCTTCTCCTTGCCCATGGCGGCGATCAGGTCGAGGCCCTGCGCGTAGGAGATGATCTTCGAGGCGAAGAGCGCGTCGTGGACCTTCTTGACCAGCTCGGCCTTGTCGGCGGAGATCTCGGCCTTCGGGCCTTGCAGCTTGGAGGAGGCGGCGACGCGGGCGTCCTTCATCGAGGACAGGATGCGCGCTTCCACGGCGGCATTGATGGTGGAGATCACCACGGCGTTTTCCACCGCGTTCATGATGGTCCACTTGCCGGTGCCCTTCTGGCCGGCGGTGTCGAGGATGACATCGACGATCGCCTTGCCGGTCTCGGGATCAACCTGTTCGAAGATCTTCGAGGTGATCTGGATGAGGTAGCTTTCGAGGTCGCCGTTGTTCCAGTCGGTGAAGACGGTGGCGAGTTCGGCCGGGGTGAAGCCGGCGGCCTTGAAGATGTTGTAGGCTTCGCAGATCAGCTGCATGTCGCCGTACTCGATGCCGTTGTGGATCATCTTCACGTAGTGGCCGGCGCCGCCGGGACCGATGTGGGTCACGCAGGGCTCGCCTTCCACCTTGGCGGAAATGCTTTCGAAGATCGGCTTCATCACGTCCCAGGTGGACAGCGGGCCGCCGGGCATGATCGACGGACCCTTGCGGGCGCCTTCTTCACCACCGGAGACGCCGGCGCCGATGAAGCGGAAGCCGAGGTCGCCGAGCCACTTGTCGCGGCGCTCGGTGTCGGTGTAGAGCGAGTTGCCGCCGTCGATGATGATGTCGCCCTTGTCGAGCAGCGGGATGAGGCTCTCGATGACCGCGTCCACCGGGCCGCCAGCCTTGACCATGATCATGATCTTGCGCGGGGAAGCGAGGGACTGGACGAACTCTTCGAGCGACTTGGAGCCGACGAGTTTCTTGTCCGGATGGGCGGCGACGAATTCGTCGGTGACCGCGGTGGTGCGGTTATAGACGGACACCTGGAAGCCGCGGGACTCCACGTTGAGGACGAGGTTCTGGCCCATGACGGCCAGGCCGATGAGGCCGAAATCGCTGTTACTCATGATCTTGAAACGGTTCGGGAAACGCGGGCCGTGTAGGGAACCCGGAGCGTTGGTGCAACCCCTTGTTGCCATGCTGCCATGCATTCCCCACATTCCCGGCGTGAACCTTCCCAATGCGATCACCGTTTCCCGATTGATCCTCACGGCGATTTTCGTGATCGCGGTGGGCTTCCCGGGAACCGCAGGATACGCCGTGGCGCTGGTCACGTTCTCGGTGGCCGCGGCCACGGACTGGCTCGACGGCTACCTCGCACGGAAGCTGGGGATGGTCACGCCGCTGGGCAAATTGCTCGACCCGCTGGCGGACAAGATCTTGGTGTGTGCGGCGTTCGTGTATTTTTCCGCCCAACCGGTGGGTGGCTACCATTGCCCGGTGTGGGTCACCGCGCTGATCATCGCACGGGAGTTCCTGGTGACCGGGCTGCGGCAGATCGCGGTCGAGGCGGGGCAGGTGCTCGCGGCGGACAAGTTGGGGAAATGGAAGACCACCTTCCAGCTCACCTACTGCATCACCGGGCTGGTGTGGCTGACCTTCTCCTCGATGGAAGATCCGGGCCTGGTCGGCGGCCTGCTGCGCGACCTGGCGAAGCCCACCGGCTGGCTGATGCCGGTCTCGCTGTGGACGGCGGTGGCGCTGACGTTGATTTCCGGCACCAACTACGTGTGGGCCAGCCGGAACCTGCTGAAGGGACGTTGAGGCAGCGGACGGGAGCGGCCCGTTCCGTTCATTCGTTCATTCGCCAGGGTGATGAACGGATGAACGAGAGAACGGTTCTCTTCAGCGCCAAGGGCGCGCCCCATACCAGCCTAGGCCGCAGGCCTAGGATTCGTGCCGCACCAACCCGCGAGGGCCAACGGCCCGTCCCATTTCATCGGCACAGGCACAGGCACAGGCGTGGGGATCATAAAACCAGCGGATGGGGCGGGCCTTCGGCCCTTGGTTCCCCTGTGGGCTGCTTCCCTAGGCCTGCGGCCTAGGCTGGTATGGCGCGCGCCTTTGGCGCTGGGAAACCATTTAGCGGCTGGCGATAGCGCGGAAATCTTCCGTTCATCCGTTCATTCACCTAGGCTGCGGACGAATGAACGCCGGACCCGGCCGATTCACCGGTCCGCGATAGCGCGGAAATCTTCCGTTCATTCGTTCATTCACCTAGGCGGCGGACGAATGAACGCCGGATCAGGCCGTTCACCGGCCCGCGATCGGCGGAATCTTTCCATCCATCCATCAGACCTAGGTGAATGGATGGATGGAAGACGGACCGCGGTTACGGTTGCCCGGCTGTCGAAGCGGAATGAATTCCGCGCTCCCGGTCGTCAAATCCGCTCCCGGATCTGCGCCAGCACCGAATCAAACGCCAGCCCCTCCGCATCCGGCTGGCGGCTGGTGGAAACGAAGCGCGGGATCAGCCCGGGCGGCACGCCGAGGCGCTGGTCGAGCTTCTGCGGATCGAAGTCCGGATAGAGATCCGCGCGATGATACTGGATCGCGAGGCCGACCGAATGGAGGTCGAAGCCGTTGCGCTTGGTGTTGTCGGAAAGCCGCATCAGGCTGTCCCAGGTCGCCTTGAACTTGGCCGGGTCCACATCGACCACGAAGACGATGCCCGCCGCATCGCGGACCAGCAGCTCCTCGGCGGCATTGTATTCCACGCGGCCGGTCAGCGAATGGACGGCCACATTGAGAAAGCGGCCGTCCGGCAGGGTATGCGGCTCGGTCCACTCGACGCGATGGACGTGCACCGAGCCGACGGAGTGCTCGCGGACGGTGGCGGAGCCGTAACGACTGGCGATGGCGCGCAGGATGGCCAGCTTGCCGGTGTCGGCCGCCCCGGTGAGGGCGACCTTCACGGACACTTGCCGGCCGTTTTGCTGGACCGTCATGCCGGCGACGGCGTCACAGCTTGCCCAGTTCGCGGGCGACGATGATGAGCGTTTCCCTCACGCCCGGGGCGAAGCTGCCGTCATTCTGGATGGCGAGGACGACATTGCCTTCGCGGATGAACTCGATCGGCAGGTTGCCGCTGATGAGCTTCACCTGGCCGGCGGGGAAGCCGAGGCTGCCGATGACCTTCTTGAAAGCATCGACGGTGGCGACCTCGGCGGCCGGGATACGGGCGACGTGGCGGATGCCGGAAAGGCTGCGGGCGCGCTGGAGCATTTCCTCGGCACCGAGTTCGCGGTCCACCCCGAAGATGGCGCGGAGCGCAAGCTGGCGGATCGAGCTGGAGTCGGAGTCGGCGCTTTCAGTCACAGGGGTGGCAGGAGCTGGGGTGGCGGCCGGAGCCGCGGCCACCGGCGTGGCGGCCGGGGCCGGAGCGGGAGCCGCCGCAGGAGCGGCAGCCGCGGCGGCGGCAATGGCGGCCGCGACCGGAGCCGGGGCCGAAGCGGTGGCAGGCTCCGCGGCAAATCCAAACGGGCTGGAGGCGGGAGTCGCAGTCGCAGCCGGCACCGGTGGCGGCGAACTCGCAAAGGGCGAGGTGGCCGGAGCCGGCGCATCGAATGGCGAGGGGCTGGTCGAAGCTTCGGCCGCGAACGGCGAGCGGGCTTCCAGCGTTTCACCAGCAGCGGGACGGCGCTCCGGGAGCTTCACCGGACGGCCGGGCTCGACCGCCAGGCGGGTCGGATGGTCGTCCTTCATCGCGGCAAACGGAGACTCCGGCTCGGATACGATGGCGAAAGGGCTGGTGGCCGGGCCTTCATCGGCTACGGCGAAGGGGCTCTTGGCGGGAGGGGCTGGAGCGAAGCCTTCCTGAGGTTCGAAAATACCGCGGCTGCTGTTCATGGGGCTGACTTTTGTTAGAAAAACGAGCTATCGCGGCGAGTGAATAGCTTTGGCTTTCCAAAAAGTCGAGCCCTCAATCCCCGCGATATGTCAGGGCGCTCCGAAAAAACTCCGCCGGTTCCGCAGAAGGGCACAACGAAAGGAGCGAAATGGACGAAATAGAAAGAAAAAGGAGACGAGATGAATTGAAGAGTCCGGACGATTGCGGGTTCAGGTCATCCTTCATTCTTATCCCATTCATCTTATCCACCCTGGTCCCGATCCTTTCCCCGCCGCGTTGAAACGACCAGCGGATCGGACGGCCCCGCTCTTTTTCAAGCGGCACCTGTCATTCGCCGGCGGCAAGGCGCTTTAACTTCCGCCGCAGGCTGAGCTTGGTGGCCGGCGCGACGCGATCGATGAAAAGGATGCCATTGAGATGATCCGTCTCATGTTGCAACGCGCGAGCCAGCAGACCATCGGTCTCGATCTCCAGCACGGTGCCATCGAGCTGCGGGAGCGTCGCCTTCAGCGAGCCCGGCCGGCTGACATCGGCACGCACGTCGCGGATGCTGAGGCAGCCCTCGGTATCGCGCTCCTTCGCGCCGGTGAATTCCAGCTCCGGATTGATGAAGACCAGCGGCATGATCGAGTCGAGCGGCGCGTCCTGGCCGCCGACCTTGAGGAAGGTGATGCATTCCGGGTCGTGCGACACATCGATCACCGCGAGGCGGAGGGCGACGCCGACCTGCGGCGCGGCCAGCCCGACGCCATTGGCGTCGTACATCGTTTCGAGCATGTCGGCGGCGAGCTTGCGCAGGTCGTCATTGACCGATTCGACGGGCTTGCAGCGTTCGCGGAGGACGGGGTGGCCGTATTGGACGATATCGAGGATCATTTCGAAGGGCTGCCCGCGTCCTGCGGCAGGCGGATGCGGGCGGGCACGTCCTTAATCGCGATGCCGGCGCGGGTCAACGCGTCCCACACGCCGAGGAGTTTCTCCAGCGGCACCTGCTTGTCCGCCTCCAGCTCCAGCTTGCGGCCGGGATTCTCCTTCGCGAACGCCTTGAGATAGGAGTCGAGGAGCTGCACGTCCGGCACGGCCACGGCGTCGAGGGTGATCTTGCCTTCCTTGTCGAGCGCGAGCACCGACCGGGCATCGACGACTGCCGAACCGGCGACTTCCTTGACCGTGGGCAGCTCGATGGGCAGCACGCTGCGCGGCTTCTTGAAGGTGGTCGAGACCACCAGGAAGATCAGGATGACGAAAAGCAGGTCGATCATGGGGACCACCGGCACCCCACGGGTCTTGCGGACAGGATGTTCGAAGCGCATGGCCGGGGGGTCAGACGGAAGGCATCACGGGCGGGCGGTGGGCGGGCACGACGGCCGCGCCCTCGCAGGTGCGGGCGAAGCCGGCCAGCAGCCCCTCGAGGCGGGCCACGAACATGTCGATGCGGCGGAGGAAAAACGCGTGGGAGACGATGGCTGGCACCGCCAGCGCCAGGCCGAAGACGGTGGTATTCAGCGCCTCGCTGATGCCCCGCGACACCAGCGTGGGATCGGGATTTTCGCCAAGGCCGCCGAACATCACGACCAGGCCGCTGGCCATCCCGAGCAGTCCCAGCAGCGGCGCCAAGCTCACGATCACGTCGATGGCCGACATGCCGGCGTGGAGGCGCAGGACTTCCTCGCGGGCCGCCGCTTGGACCGCGTCGGTGATTTGCTCGCGGGTCTCGCCGCGGTGGCGCAGGGCGATGCCACAGAGCCGGGCCAAGGGCGTGCGGCCTTCCTTGATCTCCTCGATCAAGCCGGGGCTCGCCTCGTGCTGGTGCTCGTAGTCGCGCAGTTTCCGCTCCAAGCCGGCCGGCACGATCAACTCGCGGCGTAGCGAGAGGACCTTGAAAAGGATCGCCGCCACCATGACGAAGGAACACAGGGCGAGCAGGATCATGCAGTAGCCGCCATCGGCGAAGAACTGCCAGATCTTTGCCACCGGGGACTTTTCCACCGCGGCGGCCGCGGCGAGATACAAGGGAAGAGACATGAGCTGAGTTAGAAACTGAAACGGTAGAGGAGTTCGAGCGGCTCGCCCTTGAGCTGCTTCTTCAGATCCGCCGGCATGGCAGGGATCTCGGCGTCGTTGATGGCATTGAGAGTGAAGCCTTTCGGGATCGCGCCGACCTGGAGGTCCTCGACCACGCGGATCTCGCGGACTTCGCCCTTGGCGTCGAGCATGAAGCTCATGGTGAGCATGCCGGGGGTGATGTAGTCGCGATTGCGGACGCAGTTGAGCTGCCACTCCTTTTCCACCGCGCGGCTGACGGCGGCGTGGTAGCGGCCGAGCACGGAATCTTCCACATTCAGGGCGGAGCGGCCGCTGCGGGTGATGGAGCCGACCAGCTTGGTCTTCTGCTGGTTGCCGCGGAAGCCGGGTGCGTTCGGATTGGGGGCAGGCGCCGGTTTCGGCTGCTGCGCGACGGACTTCTGCTGCGGCAACTGGCCGTCCGATTGTCGCTCCGGCGAGCCCGGCTTGGTCTCGTCGTCGGGCTTGGCCTCCTTCACCCGGCGCTCGACGGGCGCGGGGCCTTCGGCAAGCCGCTCGCGGGTTGCCTCGGCGGGCGGAGCCACCGGCTCGCTCGTTCCATCGAGCTTCGCGGTCGCCGGGGCGTCCACCGGTTGCGCCACCGCGGCGGGAACGGGCGGAGGCGCGGGCTCCGGGTCCTTCATCTCGCGCTTGATCCGGTCATGCGCGAGATCCCCGTCCTGATAGGTGCTCCGGGTGGTCTCGAGCTCGTGTTCATCGATCGGCTCGCGGCCTTTTTGGCTGATCTGGTCCTCGGCTTCCGCCACCGGCGTGGCATCGCTGGTCGCACGGGTGTTCCGCTCGCCGATGAAATCCGGCCGCTCGGGCGCGATTTCCTCTTGGTCCGCCGAGGTCCGCGCAAATTGCGGCGGTGGCGGCGGTGGAGCAGCCGCCACGGCCTCTGGAGCCAGCGCGCTCCCCTCGGCCGGAATGATCATTTCAGGAACGATCACCGCCACCGATTCCGCCGTCGTCGCGGGATCCCGCGGAACGGTTTGCAAGGCGATCTTCGCCAGCACCCAGAAGGCAATCACCGAGAGCGCGATCAGATTGACCAGCGCGGACACGGCGAAAGCCACCAGCCACAGCCGGGCCTGGCTTTCAAAAGGACTCGTGGCCGCGCTCATAGGAACACGGCGGCGACCCTTCACTGAAATGGGCGATCCTGCAATCCGGGAAATCCGCTCACCATTCGTCCGGGTTCAGCGGCTCATGGGCGCCCGAGGCGGAAAGCGAGCATTCCAGATAAAGGCTGCCGATCGGAGGAATGAGGTCTCCGGTCGTGGTGTAGCTGCCTTGGGCGGGACACGCCGGCATCGTCTCGACGAAGCGGCCGAAGCCTATCACCTCGGACTGAAGGCCCGGAACGGTCTCGCCAGGATCGCGCCCGGTGAGATTCGAGTAGCTGCGGACGCCCTTCTGGACCGATTGAAGGTTCAGAATGCAAAGCACCCGGTCGGAACCATTCTTCCACGCATTCGCCCCGATGAAGAGGATGGCGACCAGGGTGAGCATGATGAGGATGACGACGGTCAACTCCAGGAGGGTCATCCCCTGGGGCCGGATCTTTTCAACACGGCGGCTCCGGCGGGAAATCCGGATAAACCCGATTTGGCTGGCTGATTTCATGGGTGGGACAGGTGAACATGGTGGGGAGTGTCCCAAAGATAAAATATCAGTCCGGCCAGACAAGCTTATTCTAAAAACATTACTACTCAGCCAATTATCGCCCTCTCGATAGCTTCCAGCACTCCAAGAACCCGCTGGCGAAATCTTCCGGGCGGGCGGCGATCCAGCGGTCCAGCTCATCCGGTCGCATCCACAGGGCGGCCTCGACTTCCGCGCACGGGAAGCGCGGCGTGCCGTCCCACCGGCAGAGATAAAGCCGGACGTGCTCCCAGCCCGTGGCCTCACTCGGAGGAATGGAGCCAACCTCCTGCACCGGCACGCCGGAGATGCCCATTTCCTCCTCCAACTCGCGGATCGCGGCACTGGCGAAGTCCTCGCCGGCATCCAAGTGACCTGCCACGCTGGAATCCCAGACGCCCGGGTGGGCATCCTTGAAGCGCGACCGCTTCTGCAGCAGCAGCTCGCCATGGCGGTTCACGGCGAAAACATGGACGGCGCGGTGGAGCAGGCCCTTCTCGTGGACCTCCTTGCGCGTCGCCTGCCCGGTGACCCGGTCGTCCGCATCCACCACGTCGAAGATTTCCTCCCCGCACTGCGGCACGTCGCGCAGCGGATGGTCATCATAGACGCGGGCCAGCTCGATCCACTGGGCCAGCGAAAGCTCCTCCGCCCGGGCGGTCGCGGGCACCCCGAGCGCGGCGTGGACCTCCTCCCACGGCGGGTTTTCCGGCATCTGCTTGCCCATTTGCTTGCGCCGCTGGGCAAAGCCGCGGCGGATCAGCTCATCGAAGCGGCGGGCGTCGAAGGCCGGGAATTCTTTCCCCCGCGGCGTCAGCAGCGCCACCGAGGAGTCGATCTGCGGCCGCGGGTGGAAGGCTTCCGGCGGCACCGTCCGCAGCGGCTTGACCTGCCACTCGCTCTGCACCCGCAGCGTCAGCACCCCGTAGTCCTTCGTGCGCGGCCCGGCGGCGAGGCGGTCGATGACTTCCTTTTGCAGCATGACCACCGCGCGCTCGAAGGGATTCGGGCGGGACAGGAAATTCCGCAAGATGGCCCCGCCGGAGGAATACGGCAGGTTGCCCAGGAACTTCACCGGCCGGTGCTTCCACAGCGTCCGCCCGTCGAACTTCGCGCCATCGGCGTGATGGACCTCCACGCTCGGCTCGTTGGCGAAGCGTCCCTTCAAATACGCCGCCAGCCGCGAGTCGAACTCCACCAGCACGATCCGCCGCACCCGGCCGACCAGATGCTCGGTCAGCGCCCCGGTGCCCGGACCGACTTCCACGATGGTGTCGTCCGGCCGGGCGTCGAGCTGCTCGGTGATCCAGCGCGCCATGTTCGGATCGCAGAGGAAATTCTGGCCGAGCTGGCGGCTGGGCATCACCCCGGCGGCTTCCAAGGCATCGCGGATCTCGTGTCCCGTCACGCCGCGAGCGATGCCGCCTTGTCCGCCCCGCGACAAGAGCGCTTTTCGACCAAGGCGGCATTCTCGCCCCCCGAAAAAAATCCGGAAACGTTTTGAACGGATCCCCTCGCCGCGGGTCAGACCCTTTTGAAAACCGCGCGCAAGTGCAGTTTTCATGTAAGGGTGAACAGCAGTTGTCAGCTTTTGTCGGGCTTGCCCGGCAGGGTTGACGAACTTGGCCGCCGGGGAGTGGGTGCTCCCCGGCGGCTCTTTTTTTGGCCCGGACTGGTGGTGTCCGAGGCCGCGAATAAGGGTTGAAGCCGTCCCGGCGGCTCCCTTTACTTCCGCGCCCCGCGAGGGCCACCCAAGAAGCGTCCATGATCGAACACCTCCGCAAATACACCGGCCTGATCATTTTCGTGATCGCCTTGCTTTTCGTCGGCCTGGCCTTCTTCGGCGACAATGTGGCCAAGAGCCATCGTGGCTCGAACGACCCGCTGGCGCTCTCGGTGGACGGCACCCAGTACACGATGACCGAGGTCCAGAAGCTCGGCGAGACCCCGATGGCACTCGTCCAAGGCTTCGGCATGTATGGGATGATCGATTTCCTCAGCACGCTCGGCGGCTTCGGCGGCGGCGAGGAAACCGCGCACCGCTTCTTCGTGAACCGCCTGATCGTCCGCCAAGCCGCGGAGGATTTCGGCGTGCATCCGTCCGCTGAGGAAATCTCCGCGGAGATCAAGAAGATGCCCACCTTCCAAGGTGCCGACGGTGCCTACAGCCAGCAGGCCTACAATGACTTCATCAACAAGCGCCTCGGCCGCCTCGGCATGACCGAAGGCGACTTCATCGACATCGTCCGCGACACGCTCGCCACCCGCAAGCTGGTCGATATCATCGGTGGCGGCCTCGCGGTGGACCGCAGCATCGCCGCCCAGCAGGTGACCAGCAACGACCAGCAGGTCACCATCCAGCTTTCCCGCGTCCCGCTTTCGAAGTTCCAGGACGAACTCAAGCCGACCGACGACGAACTGAAGGCTCAGTGGGAAACCACCAAGGACAAGTACCAGACCGACCGGAAGATCAAGGTCTCCTACGTCATCGCCAAGCCCACCTACCCTGAGCTGCCGAAGGACGAAACCAAGCTGCCCGACGCCGTCACCGACGAGCAGAAGAAGGAGGCGGAAAAGAAGGCCGCCGAGAAAAAGGCCGCTGACGAAGCCAAGCTCGCCGAGGACAAGCGCCGCATCGACGGCGAACTGGCGGATTCCGTGGACGGCTTCCTGCAGGAAATCGAAGCCAGCGAGGGCAAGGATTTCGCCAAGCTCGCCGAGGAAAACGGCTGGAAGATCGTCACCACTGACCTCTTCACCCGCACCGCCCTGCCCGCCGAGCTCTCCATCAACACCCGCTCGACCTCCAATCCCCGCCCGGTGGGCGACATCCTCTTCCAACTCACGCCCGGCTCCGACACCATGACCCGCTTCAGCGAGGCGCTGCCGATTGCCGACGGAGCCTTCCTCATCGCCCACCTCGACGAAGCCGAGGAGCCGCGCACCAAGACCTTCGATGAAGCCAAGGAGCAAGTCCGCACCGACTACATCGCGGAAAAGGCGGGCGAAGCGCTCAAGAAGGATGCCGACGAGAAAGCCGCCAAGCTCCGCGAGGCACTCGCCGCCGGCAAATCCTTCGGCGATGCCGCCAAGGAACTCGGCCTCGAGGTGAAATCGCTCGGACCGTTCAAGGCCACCGACAAGCTTCCCGAGGAAGCGGACGCCTCGACCCTCTTCCAAACCGCCTCGATGGTGGCCCCCGGCACGCTCGCCGATCCCGTCATGCGCCCGGACGGCGCCATCTTCGTCTTCGTCGAAAAGCGCGAGGTCGTGAACGATCCCGCCCGCGACGAGCGCATCAACCAATCGCTGACCGGCCTCACCTCGAACCTGAAGCGCATCGCCTTCTCGGCATGGCTGGAGGAGAAGCTGGCCGCCACCCAAGTCACCGACCTTCTCAAGAAGCCCTGACCGCCTCCGTTCCGGAGCCCCGCAGCCCATGCCCGACTCCGAACGCGATTCGCTCTTTGACGACGCCAACGGCGCGCTTGCCCTTGGCGAGCTGGAGGAAGCCTCCGCGCTTTATCGCCGCTGCGTCGCCATCGATCCGGAGTTCTTCGATGGCTGGCACGCCCTCGGCATGTGCCTGCTGAAGCTCGGCCAAGTGAAGGAAGCCATCGGCTGCGGCCTGCAGGCGACCACCCTGCGGCCGAATGACCTGCTTGCCTGGACCGCCCTCTCGCAGATGTATGTCCGCGACGGGCAGATCGCCGAAGCCGAGTCCGCCAAGGCCAACGCCCGCATTCTTTCGCTCGGCGGCAAGGTGGTCAGGGATTCTCCCCACTGATCACCGGTCACTGATCACTTTCCACTCTTTGCCATGTTCTACATCACCACCGCGATCGACTACACCAACGGTGCTCCGCACATCGGCCACGCCTATGAAAAGGTGCTGACCGACGTGATCGCCCGCTACCGGCGGCTGCGCGGAGACGAGGTCTATTTCCTCACCGGCGTCGATCAACACGGCCAGAAGGTCCAGCAGACGGCGGAAAAGGAAGGCATTCATCCCGCCACCTTCGCGAAGAAGAAGACCAAGCTCTTCCTCAACCTTTGGAAGAAGCTCGGCGTGGCCTATGACGGCTGGGCTGAAACCACCGACGACCTCCACAAGGCCTGCGTACAAGCGATCCTCACCGACCTCAAGGATCGCGGCGAACTCTACAAGAAGGCCTACAAGGGCTTCTACTCGGTCCGCCAGGAGCAGTTCCTGACCGATCGTGACCGCAATGAAGCCGGCGAGTTCGGCCCCGAGTGGGGCGAAGTCGTCGAGATCGAGGAAGAGAACTGGTACTTCCGCCTCAGCGCCCACGCCGAGTGGTTGAAAAACTACGTTTCCAGTAATCCCGGGTTCGTCATTCCCGGCTTCCGCCGCAACGAGCTGCTCGGCGCGCTGGCGAACTCCGGCGAGCTCGACCTTTGCATTTCCCGCCCGAAGGAGCGCCTGCGCTGGGGCATCGAGTTCCCTTTCGATCCCGACTTCGTCACCTACGTCTGGTTCGACGCGCTGATCAACTACATCTCCTTCGCCGGATACGGTGCCAAGGAAGGATCGAACCTTCCATCCTTCGAGAAGCTCTGGCCCTGCGCCGCGCACGTCATCGGCAAGGACATCCTAGTGCCCGCACACGGCATCTACTGGCCGTGCATGCTCCACGCCATGGGTTTCCCGGACGAGCAGATGCCGAGCATCCTCGTCCACGGCTGGTGGAACATCAAAGGCGAGAAGATGTCGAAGTCGCTCGGCAATGTCGTCGATCCCGACGAACTGGCCGACAAGTTCGGCGTGGATGCGCTGCGCTACTACCTCGTCCGCGACATCGTCACCGGCAAGGATGCCGACTTCGATCTCGACCGGCTGGTAATGCTCTACAACCAGGAGCTCGCGAACGAACTCGGCAACCTTTGCAACCGCGCCCTCAACATGACGGGGCGCTTCTGCAATGGCGTCGTCACGACCGGCGGCGAGACCAATGATGACGACCTCGACCTTCGCGCCTCGCTGGAGACCGTGCTCGGCGACTATCGCGCGGCGATGGATGCCTTCGACATCGCGGAAGGCCTCAAGGCCATCAACCGCCACGTCACCGTCTGCAACGCCTACGCCGAGCGCAACAAGCCGTGGGAACTTGCCAAGGATCCCGCCAACAAGTCGCGCCTCGAGACCGTGCTCGCGAACCTCGTCGAGAGCTTGGCCCATTGCGCGGTGCTGATTTCGCCCGTGCTACCGGATCCTGCCGAGCGCATCGCCGCCCAGCTCCGGATGGACGACTTGCTGAAGCTGAAGCTGGATGACCTGAAGTGGGGCCTCGTTGCCAACGGCCACGAAACCGGCAAGCCCAAGCCGGTCTTCCCGAAGATCGTCATCGAGGATGCGGAATGAGACCTGCTGCGGAACCTAACACGCCGCCGTGGCGTTTCACCCGCTGATGATCCGCCACTTGCTGCCGCTGCTCTTCATCACCACCGCGCTCGCCCAGAGCGAAGAGCCCGCATCCCCGCCGCGCGACCCGGCGTACAAGCTGGTCTGGTCCGATGAGTTCGACGGCGACGGCGCGGTGGATGAGAGCAAGTGGCGCTTCGAGGAAGGCTTCCAGCGCAACCACGAGCTCCAGTGGTACCGGAAGGAGAACGCGGTGAGGAAGGATGGCCTGCTGGTCATCGAGGCTCGCCGCGAAAAGTTCCCCAACCCGCGGTTCCGCGAGGGCGCCCGTGACTGGCGCCACCAGCGCAATGAGGCCGACTACACCTCGGCCTCGCTGACCACCGCCGGCAAGCACGACTGGAAGTTCGGCCGCTTCGAGATCCGCGCCCGCTTCACCGCCCGGCCCGGTCTGTGGCCGGCCATCTGGACCACCGGCCGTGGCCGCTGGCCGCATGGCGGCGAGATCGACATCCTCGAGTACTATGGAGGTCGTATTTACGCGAACTTTTGCTGGGCCGGAAAGGGCGGCCGCGACGTATGGAGCACCGGCTCGCATTCGCTCGGGCGCTTCGACGATGGCAGTTGGCAGGAGCGCTTCCACCTGTGGGTGCTGGAATGGGACGCGGAGAAGATGACGATCTGGCTCGATGGCCAGCCGCTCAACACCCAGCTCATGCAGCACGTGAAGAACCAGGATGGCCCGCCGGTGAATCCCTTCCTCGCTCCGCAGGCGATGCGGCTGAACTTCGCCATCGGCGGCATGAACGGCGGCGATCCATCCGGCACCACTTTCCCGCAGCGCTACGAGGTGGACTACGTGCGCGTCTATCAGAAACCGGAGTGATCATGGACGAGGGCCCGCATCCCGCGCTTGGCATCGATCACGGCGACGCCCGCATCGGCATCGCCGCCACCGACCCGCTCGGTATCCTGGCCCATCCTGTGGAAACGATCGACGTCCGCGCGACGGATCCGATCGAACGCATCGCGTCACTGGTGGCCCAGCGGGGCATCCGCACGCTGGTCGTCGGATTGCCGGTAAGGATCGATGGCACTGAAGGGAGCGCCGCGGAAAAGGTTCGTTCCTTTGGGGCCAAGCTCGCGAAGCGGCTTCCCGGCGTGCCGCTGGAGTTCATCGACGAGGCTTACACCACCATGGCCGCGTCGGCGAAGTTGCGAGAAGCCGGCCGCAAGGCAAAGCGGCAGAAGGGAGTCATCGACCAAGCCGCCGCGGTGGAGATCCTCGAGGCCTGGATGAACGGCATCTAACAGCCGGAGCATCGTTCCCGAGACGAGGGAACCACGATGATGCAGGATGCATCCCCGTGTCACCATTTCCCCTTTTCGACAAGGACCAAACAGCGCGCTCCAAGCAGGCGGCTTGATCCACAAGGCCAAGTACCATGAGGGGCGCGCATCCCTCGCGAGGCGGCATGCCGGTTTCTAACAGACCGCTTTGACGCCTTCACGAGCCGTCACTGCAAATCACGCCGAAAGCGCCGGATTTGTGCCGATTCGCCAGCGGCGGAAGCGATTCGCGGGGCCGTGGTATCGGCGGTGCTGGTCTTGCACATGCAAGTGCTCCCCGGCGGCGCAGGCACCCGTCGCCGGGTTACCGGGGAGCATGACCACCCATGCCGACCTCATGAAACCGATCTATCGCCACGCAACATCTTCACGGCGAACCTCCGTGTTCCCGCTCTGTTCCGGCACCGCGGCCGCGCTTGCCGTCTTCGCCCAGCCTCTCTTCGCCGGCGACGTCAACCTGACCTCGTCCAACGGCATCGGCACGAGTTCCTTCAACTCCAGCCTCGCCTGGTCCGACAGCCTCGCCCCCGCGGCCGGCAACACCTACTTCGTCGCCAGCAACTACAACCTTCGTACTCCCGCCGACGGCGCCACCGATCTCGCCTTCGCCGGCGACTCGCTGACCATCACCGGAGCCAATCTCGTCTATAAAGGCGGCACCAACGTCAACACCATCACCATCAACAACCTCACCTTGGACGGCGCGATGGTGAACAACGCGAGCAACAGCTCCACCGCCTTCACCCTCGCCGGCAGCATCACCATCGCCGGTACCGGCACCACCACCCTCTTCGCCAACAACGCCACCATCACCGTCACCGCTCCCATTGCCGGCAACAGCGGCACCCTGTTGCTACAGACCAACAACATCACCGGTCGCCAGGTGATCCTTGCCGGCGCCAATACCTACACCGGCAACATCACCGTTACCGGTGCCAGCGGTGCGGTGCTTTCCTCCACTGGCTCGCTAACCTTCAAGATCGGCGCCACCGGCGTGAACAACACCGTCACCGGCACGGTGCCCTTCACCTTTGATGGCACCTTCAACCTCGACCTGACCGAAGCCGGCAACACCGTCGGCGACCAATGGACGCTGGTGGATGCCGCCAATCTCGCCGAAACCTTCGGCACCACCTTCAGCATCGCCGGCTTCACCGGGAACAACGGCTTCTGGACCTCGGCCGATGGCCTCTACCAGTTCAACGAGGCCACTGGCGTGCTGACCCGCATCACCGGCGACACCGACGGTGATGGGCTGGGGGACTCGTGGGAAATGACCCATTTCTCCAGCCTCGACCAAGGTGCCCAGGACGATCCCGACGGCGACTATGCCACCAACCTGGTGGAGTATCAGAATGCCACCGATCCCACCCTCGCTTCCTCTTATCCCGACACCGACGCCGACGGGCTGAACGACGGTTGGGAACTCTACTTCTTCAACAACAGCCTGGCCCAGGTCGCGGATGGCGATCCCGACGGCGACCACAATACCAATGCCGCCGAGCAAGCCGCCAACACCGATCCCAACAACGCCGCCGCCTTCCCCGACACCGACAGCGACGGCCTCAACGACGGCTGGGAGTTCTTTCGTTTCGACACCCTCGCCGCAGGCGATCCGGCCGCGGATCCCGATGGCGACCTCTTCGACAACGAGGACGAGATGTGGTCCGGCACCGATCCCAACGACCAAGTCTCGTCGCCCGACACCGACAACGACCTGGCGGGCGACGGCCTGCCCGACGGCTGGGAGGTGAAATACTTCCGCGTCGGCAACGAGACGCTGGCGGAAGCGATCGCGCACCAAGACGCCACCGGCGATCCCGATGGCGACGACTATTCCAATCGCTCCGAATACCTGTCAGGCACAAACCCCAACGACAGCGATTCGGTTCCCGGGCCTTATGCTTACTGGCGATTCGAGGATGCCACTTCCGGTTCCGTGCCCGGCGACGAGGGCGGCGGGGCCTACACCGCTGCCGTTGCGGACGCCTCGGGGAGCGGCAACGCCCTGCGTACATGGAGCGCCCAAACCGCACCGGCATATGGAACCGATGTGCCATTCGCGACCGTTCCCGTGAACGGACTCCCTAACGGCTCCTCGCTCTACTTCGACGCCGGCACCGACGGGTCTTGGGGAGACATCGTCTGGACCGACGTGCAGGCCCCGCTGCGCCAGACCACGTTCACGGCTTGGACCATCGAGGCCAGCTTCAAGATGGACCCCGCCGTCACCGGCGGAAACCAGGCAATCCTCAGCAAGGATGGCAATCCGTATGGCGGCCAGCCGCCTTTCCACCTGAAGTATCTTGCCGCCAGCGGGAAGTTCGAGATCGGCCTTATCGACGGCTCCGGTGCCGTGAAGTACTTGGTTGGAGAAACCACCATCGAACCGGGGCAATGGTATTCGGTCGCCGCGACCGCGACCGCCACCACCTTGTCGCTGTGGATCAAGGCCGAGGGATCGTCGGCCTACGTTCTCGATGGCCTCATGACGATCGACGGTGCGTTTTATAACTCCTACGCGGCGTTCAACGACGCTTGGGCGGTCGGACGTGCCCGCTGGAATGGCGGCGAAACCGACTGGTTCAAGGGCTGGATCGATGAAGTGCGCATCTCCGGCGCCGCCTTGACCTCCGACAAGTTCCTCGCCTCCGGCACCGCCTCGCCCTTCGAGACTTGGGCCGCCGCGAACATCCCCGACGTGAGCCAGCGCGGCGAAAGCGCCGACCCGGACGGTGACGGCACCCCGAACCTGACCGAGTTCCGGCTCGGGTTGAATCCGATGAGCGGCGCGTCGTTCTTCGGCGGCACCTTGAGCGGCAGCACCATCACCTGGCCGGCGGCCTCCGGACTCGAGTTCACGGTCCAGCGCAGCACCACGCTTGGCGCTTGGGGCGATGTCGCGACGGTCACCGCCACCGATGCCACGGCCTCGTGGACCGATCCTGCTCCACCGGCTGGCAAGGCGTTCTATCGCGTGATCTTGCCGGACTGACAGACTGCCACCGTTCCCCAGAATCGCGGGCATCCGGGTGACCGGATGCCCGCGCTTTTTGTCGGCCCCGCCTGTAACTGAAGCGGCAGCGCTTATCCTCTTGAAGGCGCTTGGCGGCTTCACCAGCCATCACTGCAGATCACGCCGAAAGCGCCGGATTTGTGCCGATTCGCCAGTAGCGAAAACGATTCGCGGGGCCGTGGTATCGGCATTGCTGGTTTGGCATGCGAGTGCTTCCCGGCGGCGCAGGCACCCGTCGCCAACGGGGAGCATGGACTACCCATGCCGACCTCATGAATCCGACCCCAAGCTCATCACCGCGGTGGCTCGCCGCGCTCACCATGGCAGCTGCGTTCCCGCTTCACGGCGCGGACGTGACGCTCAATTCAGGCGACACCTTCGGCAATTCGTCCTTCAACAGCGCGGGCAACTGGAATCCCTCCGGAGCCCCCACTGCCGGCAACGCCTACCATGTCGCGATCATCCAGCTCCGGACCCCCGCGGATGCCAACAGCCATACCTTCCAAGGCGACTCGCTGTCGATCAATACGGGCGGCGTCATGCTTTACAAGGGAACTGGCACCGCGGGAGTACTCACCGTCGCCAACTTGATTCTCAACGGCGGCAAGCTCGACCATGCCAGCAGCTTCGCGGATGTCTTCGCGATGGCCGGAGGCCTGCAAGTGGCCGCCGCGTCCACCATCGAAGCCCGCCAAGGACCGATCGTGGTCGCCTCGGCGATGACCGGCACCGCCGCGCTGACACTGCCCGCCACGAACAACAACAATGCCTACGCCGTCACCTTCAGTGGCACCAACACCTACACCGGCAGTATCGCGGTCGCGGGAAATCTGATTCTGGATGCCACCGGAACGTTGACGTTCGCCATCGGCGCCAGCGGCGTGAACAACACGATCTCCGGCACCGGCTCCGCCACTTTCAACGGCACCTTCAATCTCGACCTGACCGAAGCCGGCAATACCGTCGGCGACCAATGGACGCTGGTGGATGCCGCCAATCTCGCCGAAACCTTCGGCACCACCTTCAGCATCGCCGGCTTCACCGGGAACAACGGCTTCTGGACCTCGGCCGATGGCCTCTACCAGTTCAACGAGGCCACTGGCGTGCTGACCCGCATCACCGGCGACACCGACGGTGATGGGCTGGGGGACTCGTGGGAAATGACCCATTTCTCCAGCCTCGACCAAGGTGCCCAGGACGATCCCGACGGCGACTATGCCACCAACCTGGTGGAGTATCAGAATGCCACCGATCCCACCCTCGCTTCCTCTTATCCCGACACCGACGCCGACGGGCTGAACGACGGTTGGGAACTCTACTTCTTCAACAACAGCCTGGCCCAGGTCGCGGATGGCGATCCCGACGGCGACCACAATACCAATGCCGCCGAGCAAGCCGCCAACACCGATCCCAACAACGCCGCCGCATTCCCCGACACCGACAGCGACGGCCTCAACGACGGCTGGGAGGTCTTCCATTTCGACACCCTCGCCGCGGGCGATCCCGCCGCGGACCCCGATGGCGACCTCTCCGACAACGAGGACGAAATGTGGGCCGGCACCGATCCCAACGACCAAGTCTCGTCGCCCGACACTGACAACGACCTAGCGGGCGACGGCCTGCCCGACGGCTGGGAGGTGAAGTACTTCCGCGTCGGCAACGAAACGCTGGCGGAAGCGATCGCGCATCAGGACGCCACCGGCGATCCCGATGGCGACGGCGTGAACAACAAGCTCGAATACCTGGCCGGTACCGATCCAACCAATGCCGCATCCGCGGAGACCGTGCTTGGCTACTGGCGCTTCGAGGAAGCGACCGCCGGTGAAGTTCCCGCGGGTGGCAACGGCCAGTACCTCTACCCGACTTCGATCCAGGACTCATCGGCCTATGGCAACCACATGATGGCTTGGGCGACGTATAGCCGGCCGAATTATGATACGGCCGTGCCCTTGGCCACGGTACCGGCGACCGGCGCGGCGGACGCCTCCTCACTGTTCTTCCAGCGGAACAACAATGGCGTCTATTACATCGAGGCGATATTCTCGACGCCGACGGCCTACCTCGGTGGAGGAGAAGCAATCCTGCGGACTCACACCTTCAACGCCTTCACCGTCGAGGCGAGCTTCAACACCAGCCTCACCGGACAATGGCAGGTGCCCGTCTCGAAGCTGGGCAATCCGGTCGCCGGCCAGCCGCCGTTCTCGATCAAGATCGACACCGACAACAAGCTGCGCGCGGGTATCGTGGATGGCTCCGGCGTGGCGCGGGAGATCATCGGCACCTCAACCATCGCGGCAGGCTCCTGGTATTCGACGGCGGTCACCGCCGCCGCCACGGAAATGAAACTGTGGCTGAAGAAGCCCGGCGACTCCGGCTATGTGCTTGAGGGCACCGTCACCATCTCCGGGGCGTGGTACGTGCCCACCGCCGGCCCGCTGGATACACCATGGAACATCGGCCAGGGCATGTGGAACGGCGGAGCGGGGGATGCCTTCCAAGGCTACATCGACGAGGTGCGGATCAGCACCCTGGCCTTGCCGGAATCCAGCTTCCTTTTCCATCAGGACGCCACGCCCTTCCAACTGTGGGCGGAGCAGAACATCCCGGACGCGGGCCTGCGCGGCGAAAGCGCCGACCCGGATGGCGACGGCACCTCGAACCTCGTCGAGTTCCGGCTCGGCCTGGATCCGATGAGCGGAAGCTCGTTCTTCGCCGGCACGCTGAGCGGCAGCACCATCACCTGGCCGGCCGCCGCCGGGATCCAGTTCACGGTGCAACGCAGCACCACGCTCGGCGGCTGGGACGATGTCGCGACGGTCACCGCCACCGACGTCACGGCCTCATGGACCGATCCGTCGCCGCCGGCTGGCAAAGCATTCTACCGCGTCGTGTTTGCCGAATAGATCCCCGAATCATGGTGTGGGCGGGCATCCGGGAGACCGGGTGCCCGCTTTCTTGCAACTACCACGTCACTCGTACTGCAGCCCCTCGATCATGTCGCGGGCCGGGTAGCCGGTCAGATGGTTCGCCGCGAGCATTGCGGAGGTGACGGCGGACTCGACGCAGCCGATGTCGATGGAGTTGCGGCACCAGTCGCCGGAGAAGACCAGGTTGTTGAAGCCGCTTTCCCACGGCCACAGCCGGTTTGGTGCGGCGGTATTGGTCGAAAGCACGTAGCGCTCCCCCGGATCGATGTTCATCCGGAAGTACTGCCAGTCGAGCCGCTGCTCGGCGGTGGCCTTTTCGTCGGGATGGTAGAGCGCCATCGGGTCGAGGGTACTGGTGCCGGGGAGGCACACGCCCGGCCACAGCGAGGCCTTCTCCTGAAGCCAGCTCAAGGCCGTCGCCTTCGCGCGCGCTTTCTCCCGCGCCGGGTAGGCGGGGTCGCTGCCGGGTGGCGGCTCGTTGGCATCGTTCGAAGCCGGGCCGCAGAGGTAGATGAGATGGCTGGCCCCGGGCGTCGCCTCGGTCTTGAGGATGTTCGTCGCCTCGATGATGATGTTGAACGGGTCCGGTCCCGAGCCGGCCATCGCCAGCTCGCAGAAGTAGTCGTGGCTGTCCCACCCGAGCTCGTCCTTGTCGGCAAACCAGAACTGGCAGGCGATGGTGCGGATCGTCTCGCAGGTCCCGACCATCACCCGGAAGCGGGTGTCCTTCTCTAACAATCCCTTCGCCACATGCGGATGGGCGGCGGGCGGAATGGCGAGCACCACGTGATCGAATCGTTCGTGGCCGTTGGCCGTTGGATCCATCCGGTCGAACAGCTCGACGGTGCCGCTGCGGTGGGAGCTCCAGTGCGACTCGAGCCCGGGATCCTCCGGCGGCGGGAGCGTGGATGCATCAAGCTGGTCGGCCATCGGATGCTCCGGCCACACGGGCCAGAAGACGGGAGGCGCATCGGCTTGCGGGACGGCGACTTGCTTGATCGGGTCGTACTCGTCTTTTCCCTCGGCAAGGCGGACCTGCCGGTTGAGGCGAATGCGCGCGACCCGGTTGCCCGCGGCATTCGGCTCGAGCGCTTCGACGCGGTGGAAGAACTCGAAGCGCACGCCGCGAGCCTTGAGCACGCGGTAGAGCGGGACGAAGACGCACTCGCCCATGCCGAGGTTCATGCGGTGGACGTAGGCACCCTTGTAGCCGAAGAAGATGCGGAAGAAGCCGCGAAGGGCGGCACCCGCGGCGAAGTTCGCATTGTTCGGATCGTGCGCCATGCCCTGGGAAAAGGCGAAGGGCGTGTCGTAGTAGCCACGCAGGAATGGCGACTCCTTGACCGTGGTGAAGCCGGCGCCGTGCGACTTCAACCACGCGAGGAACTCGTGCCGGTCGAGCTGGCGGAACATCTCGTCGCGGAGCAGCAGATCGACCAACGCGCCCCGCAGGCAGGTGCGATAGAGATCGGCCAGGCAGAGCTCGCGCTTCGCCTCGCTCGTCATCGGGCGCTTCTTCATCCGCCGCAGCCGCCAGCCGAGATAATCGAGCATCAGCTTGAAGCCGCGGCCGATCAATGGCTCGCCATACCAATGGCGTTCGCTGTCCGCGAGGTCGATCAAGCGGCGGGAAAGGTAGCTCGCCCAGCCGCTGGGGTCGCCGGGTTGAATGCCGGCGGGGCAAGTCATCGCCTGCTGCCATGTCACGCTGCGGCCAAGGATCTTTTCCATCACCTTGAGGAACCGGGTTACGATGGGACCGAAGGCTCCCACCTTGCTGAGGTTGAGCGCGAGGTGGTCGGCCATGCGCCACAGGTTCTCGCGAATGTCGGGACACGGCGCACCATCGCCCGGCTCACCAGCGTAACGCGGCAACGCCATCTTCCACGGTTCCCATTTTCCCGCCGCCTCGTCGTGGTGATAGAAGACGCCTTCGCGCGCCTCCATGAAAAGATCCTTCAAAGTCTGGAAGGGTCCGACGGTTTTGCCCAGCCGCGCGTGTTCCTCCATCGCGCCGCGCAAGGTCTTGAAAGCATTCTCGTAAAAGCCGAACCACACGTGCGGTCCGTGCTCCTCGCTGCGATGCTGGTCGCTTTCGCCGCGGCTGCTGGCACCCTTGCCCCCGAGGCGCCAGCCGGTCTGGTAGAGCGTGACGCGATACTTCGCGCGCAGCTCGGGGGTGGCGGTCAGCCAATAGGCGGCGGCGCATCCGCCGACGCCGCCGCCGAGGATGACAATATGTTCACGGGAATCGATCATGGCGGGAGGCGAGTTGCTGGAAAAACGCGGCCTCCGCGCCCGCGCCGCATCTTTCCAAGAGGCTCAGTCCATCCTGAAGCCGCGCGGATACCGGCGACTTCAGCGCGTGATAACAACGTGCGCGGGCTCTGAGAAAATCCGCTCCCAACCGCTGCGCCGCGCCTTCCGCCGCGACAAACTCCCTGCTTCCGCCCGGACCGTGCAGGCCACGGGCGCAGTGCAGGATCGCCCCACCAAGGGAGAAACTTTTCGCGAATGCGACGGCGCGTTTCATGAAGCGCTCCACCAGCCCGCCGAACATCGGATCGGCTTCCAATTCGGGCGGCCCCCACGAGCGCATCTCGCCTAACAGAACCGCGGCATCCGCCAGCAGGAACTGCGTCGAGGAGACCGGCGGATGTTGGCCCGCCAGGTCTTCGGCGTCGCGCAGGCAATCCATCGCCTGCCACGGATTGCCGGAACGCCACGCGCACATTGCCCGCATCACGTGAATCGACGACTGGGTGATCGCATCGCCACCGTGCACCGGCACCTTGCGGCAATGGGCTTCCGCTTCCTTCGTCCCGAGGCTGGCGAGCGCGTGCAGGCTGCCCATCATCGCCGCCCATGTCCGTGATTGGCGGTCGGTGCGCTTGAAGGCGGACTCCTGCAGCACGCGGGCCCACTCGGCCGCGCGCGAGAGATCGCCGCGGAAGTAATCGACGAAGAAGGCATGCGTCGCCGCCTCCTCGACGCGACGGCCATGGCCGTGCGATTTCCAATAGGCCACATTGCCGGCCGCCCGTTCGGCCGCCTGCTGCCAGCGCGTCTTGTCGAGATCCACCAGACAACCGACGTGCTCGATGTAGGTTTGTTCGGTGCGATCGCCAACCCGTGCGATCATGCGCCGCGCGATATTCCGATAGCGTTCCGCCAGCCAGCGCGGCCGCTTGCCGGACATCGGGCAGGCGATCGCCGCGCACAACGACGCCAGCATCGCGCTCTCGCCGTTCTTGGACGCGAGGTCGAGTGCGGTGACACAGCAGTCGGCGGAACGCTTCTGGTCGTTCTGGAAATAGGCGATCTCCGCGAGCATCAGTGCCGTGCGCGCCGCTCCTTCCCGCACTGGCGAAACCGTTGCGCTCGCCCACGGCTTGCCCATGGCGAACAACCACAGGTGGCGCAGCAACATGCCCGCCTTGATCGGAAACACTCCTTGCTCCGGACTCACCCGGTAGAGCACCAGCGCCTTCTCCAACAGACCCACCGCATCCTCGACCATGCCCCAGTGGAAGGCGGCCTCGCCTTCGATCTGGTAGCGCCGTGCCCGCTGGGCGATGGCCACCGGATCGCCGGTGTGTTCGTTCACGCGATCCAGATCCAATGCCGCACGCGCCGCCTCGCGTGCCTCTCGCAAGGCGAAGCGCCCCAACGCCGCACGTGCCGCCCGGTCGAACAACTCCACCGCGACATCGTTACGTCCGGACTCGCGCGCATGAAAGGCGGCCTCGGCCGGCGACAAATCCCTCATCGGTCGCGCGGTCATCCATTCGAGCGCCGCTCCGTGGCCCGCGGCCCGATCGCGATCTGCCATCAGCGACAGCGCGGCCTCCCGCAGCAAGTCGTGATAAAACGAGAAGCGTCCGGGGCCCCCGGGCGTCGCGACGATGAACTCACCCAACAACGGCGACACCCAGCAGGTCTCGAACTCGATGCCCGGGCTGCACGCCTTGGCCGTCGTCTCCGCCTGCTCCTTGGTGAATGGCTCGCGCCAGATCGCACAGGCTCCAAGCAACGAGCGCAGCCGCGGCGAGAGATCGCGGAAGCGTCCGGTCAGCGGCGTTTCGTGCAGCGATTCCGCCGAGGCATCCGCCGGCGCGAGATCGAGCGTGCCACCCATGGCGATGAGCCGGCGTCGCTGGCTTAGCATCGAATGGACTTCGCGCGACACCAGCGGCAGCCCGCCGGAGATCCGGTGAATCTCCTCGTTCAACGCGTCGGTGATTTCCGCATGTCCGGAGAGTTCCGCCAGCAGCTTGCGATGCTCTTCCACCGACATCGGACCCAGCACGATGTCTTCCGGCACCGGCTGTCCGCGCCGTCCGAGCACCAGCAGCAAGGGCACGCGGGCATGCTCGAGTGCCTCGGTCACGCCATGGCTGCCCTCATCCATCCATTGGATGTCATCGATGATCGCGGCGCAGTATCGACCGGCTACCAGTCGCGCCAGCACGCCGGCGATGAACTCGGGCAAGATGTCCTTGTACTGGAGCGGAGAAAGCCCGCTGTCGTCGGTGTCGGCATGAACCGGCTCGGAAAGGAAGCGCACGAGGTTCTTCACGAGGGTCTCGTCCAAGGTCAGCGCCGCACCGGTCGCCGCGATGGCTGCGGGCAGGTCATCGCCGCCAAATTGCCCCAGCAACGAGCGCCACGCCGCGAAAGTGCCGGGCACATCCGTCGGCAGGCAGGACACCCGCGCCACTTCCTTTCCCCGCGAGGCGAGCCAAGCGGCCAGCGCCCCGATGAGATGGGACTTCCCGGCACCGGCGGGACCGGAGATCGACACGCGCAGGAAAGCATCGCCCTGCGCGTCGATCCGCTGCTGGAGTCTCTCCCACAGCAACGCCCGGGCGGGTGCCTCGACCTCGTGCGGCACGGTCTTCCGCACCTCCAGCCGGTGGGCGCAGAAGGGCTCGGAAAGAATCCCGGGCAGGAACCCGATGCGCTCGGCGCGATACGGCGGGGGCAACTGCGCCGCGGTCCGCTCGTCCATGATCAGGCCGTCGAGCCCCATCGCCGCCAAGCCTTCCAGCAACTGCGACACCGGCTCACCACTGGCCGCACGGCCGGAGCGCAAGGCCAGCAGGACGGAGGCGTCTTTTTCTAACAGGGCTGTCGCCTCCGCGAGCAGCACCTTCAACAAATCGGCCGCCTCGCCGGCCTCACCGGGGAGTTTGGTACAGGCGTCATCCGCTTCATGCCGCCAGATTTCCCAGGCGGACGGTTGGTCGTGAATGCGATCTTCTCCGGACATCTTTGCTTCAACTGCTCCAAAGGGTTTTGCCAAGCGACAGATCGATCTGGAACTCCGATCTCATCGGAGCGCCGATCGGCCCGCTCGCGAGGCCGATTCGCTTGAGCAGGCTGCTGCTGTGCCACGCCGGCACCTCCAACTCCCAATCGCCGCTCTCGCGGCTCAGGCTCTTGAGGCCGGAGAATTCCAGCACGCACTCCGCCACCGACCGGTGACAGGCGAGACGGGGATTCTCCACGTCGCGGAACTGCTTCAAGAATACGAACTTCTGACCGATCTCCAACTCCTCGAGGGCATCCACCATCGCACCCAAGGCGAAGTTCAACGCCTCGCGGGCGGGATTGAGGTCCAGCAAGTGGCCGAGCACGCCATGGTCGGGTCCTTCCGGCAACTCGTCTCTCACCATTTCCGCCAGCCCTTTGCCGAATGAATCCGGTGTGGAAGCGGCACCGCTGTCCTTCTTCCGTTGCAACGAAAGCAATAGCCCGTTGCGATCCGTGGCGGGCTCCCCTTCCCTTCGGCAGACCTCGCTGCGTACCACGCCGCCGTCGGGCCCGATCTCGATCTGGCCCATGATCTTGGGGAAACCGAAGACTTCCCGTCCACTGATGAGCGCCGGTCCGGAGTCGAGGCACAGGACAATCGGATAAAACTTCAGCGAAGGCAGGGACGGAAGTCCTTCGTTGTCCCACTCCAGCACCGGCAAGGTCACCACCATCTCCGATTCCGACACCGCTCCCCAGGTATTGTGCGGCGGGTTGATCGAACACATCGACTTCATGTGCATGAAGATCACGAAGGCGATCGGCAGGGCGGTGAACTCCGGCTTCGGCTCCGCGCCGGCCGGCCGCCAGTTCAGGGTCTCGTCCAGCCACTGCTGTGCCGCATCGGCGTCGATCCGGCGGACCGCTGACAGGGCCTCAACGCCGGTGATTCGATAGGGGGGACAGAAGTTCAGGTCCGTGTCACGCTCGGTATAGGGGATCATGGGGGCGGGGAGATCCGGGGAGATCGAGCATTCACAACTAACAAATACTCCGCGCCCCGGCCAATGGAGAAACTCCCTATTTTCATCCCCCGCCCTGGGTGGACCGCAGCCAGTCGCGCGCCTTGAGCAACAGCTCGGTCTTGTTCGCGCTGCCGAGTTTCCCCTTCATGTGCTCGATGTGACTGTCCACCGTCTTGGTGCTGATCTTCAGCCGCAGGGCGATTTCCTTGGTCGAATGCCCCTCCGCCAAGAGACGGAAGACTTGGTATTCACGATCGCTGAAGGTTTCGATGCCCGAAGTGGCGGGCTTGGAGACACTGCGCATGAGTTCCTCGGCCAAGGCCGGCGAGGCGTACATGCCACCGGACTCGATCTTGCGGATCGCCTCGACCACGGCCGAGACCTTGTCGCCCTTCATGAGATAGCCGCTGGCACCGGCCTTGAGCGCCCGCGCGCCGTAGTGCAGCTCGTTCTGCATGCTGAACACCAGCACCGCGCAGGAGGGCGCCGCTTCCTTGATCCTGCGGACCAGGTCGAGTCCGTCACCGTCCGGCAGCGAAATGTCCACCACCGCCACGGCGGGCTTGAATTTCCCTGCCATCTCCAACGCATCTGCCGCCGTGTGGACCGCGTGCGGCACATAGCCGGTCAGCATGGTCTCGACCAACGACTTCACCGCGAGGGTGATGATCGGATGGTCGTCCACGATGAGCAGGTCTCGCTTCGGCGCAGGGGAGGGCATGTGAAAGATGTGTCGCCCGATTCCCTATCAGACCGCCGCCACTGCGGGACAGGGAAAATCGCATGACTCGTCCGGCCGGGGGAGCTGGCAGGCTCCTTCCCTCCCCGTGTCGCCCTTTCCGCTTTCCGCGGCGGGCGTTCTGGTTTTTCCTCCCGCGCCCGCCATGTCCGACAAGCTCGCCGAGATCATCGCCACCAAGCACCAGGAAGTCGAAGCGCTGCTCGCCCGCGCCGGCCACCTGCGCGCCGCCGCGTTGCAGCGCAATGAGTTCCGCGGCTTCCGCTCGGCCCTCGACCTCGGCCCGGACCGCCTCGGGGTGATCGCGGAGGTGAAGAAGGCCTCGCCCTCGGTCGGCCTCATCGACCCGAATTTCGACCCGATCCGCCAGGCAAAGCGCTACCTCGACGGCGGGGCCTCCTGCCTGTCCATCCTGACGGACGAGAAGTACTTCCAAGGCTCGCTGAGCTACCTGTCGAAGATTTCCGAGTTCTCCGACGCGCCGCTGCTGCGCAAGGACTTCACCATCCACCCGGTGCAGATCCATGAGGCAATCGTCGCCGGGGCCGATGCCATCCTGCTGATCGTGGCGGCGCTCGATGACGACACTCTCAAGCGTCTCTACAACGAGGCGAAGGACTTCCAGCTCGACGTGCTGGTCGAGGTCCACAACCTGCCGGAAATGGAACGCGCCATCGAACTCGGCGCGGATTTGATCGGCATCAACAACCGTAACCTCAAGACCTTCGAGATCGACCTCGCGACGACCGAGGAATTGGCGGACGAGGTGAGCGACGACGTCATTCTCGTCTCCGAATCCGGCCTCCGCACGGTGGAAGACGTCCAGCGCGCCCTCGATGCCGGCGCGAACGCGGTGCTGATCGGGGAATCGCTGATGCGCGCCCACAATCCCGCGGAGGAAATCGAGTCTTATCTGGCGCTGCGGGCGATTTAAGGCGACTTCCCACTTCCCTTCACGGTCGAGCCTTCCATAGCATGTCGGGGTGAAAGCCCTCGCGCTCGCCGTCCTGTTCGCCGTCAATCTCCACGCCGCGGAGATCTCGACAGGCGAGATCGGTGGCGCGAAGTACATGATCGCCGCGCCGGAGGAGTGGCAGGGCAAGCTGGTCATGATCGCCCACGGCTACCGCTCCGAGGACCAGCCGCTGAAGGCCGACTTCGAGATCGACCCGCGGTTCGCCAAGCCGCTGTTAGACAAAGGCTGGGCGATCGCGTCCACCAGCTACCGGCGCAATGGCTGGATCATCGAGGATGCCATCCTCGACCTGAAGGCGCTGCGCGACCACGTCGCGACCTCCAAGGGCGATGTGAATCGCTGCATCCTGATCGGCAGCTCGATGGGCGGACTGATCGGCACCCTCGCGGCGGAAGGCGCCATCGACAATCTTCACGGCGTCGTCGCGATCGGAGCCTTCCTTGGCAACCGCGAAACCGGAGCTTACTACGAGACGCTCACCTGGAAGCCCAAGGTGCCGGTGATTTTCCTGACCAACGAGACCGAGCTCGATCACCCGCGCCACTATCGCGAAAAGGCCGGCGCGGAGAAAACCGCGCTGTGGGAAGTCAAACGCCCTGGGCATTGCAACGTGTCCGCCATCGAACGCTATCAGGCGGTAGTCGCCGTGGACGGCTGGATCGACGGTAGCGTGCCGGAGAAGGACAAGGACGGCACCGTGAATCCGCCGGCGCGGACAAGCACCGCCACCAAGGTCGACGGCGGGCTTGCCGGCAAGATCACCTTCGTTTCCGCGAGCTTCGGCAACCTTTCCAGCGATCTGGTCGCCGCGGACCTCGATGCGCTTGATCTCAAGGTCGGAGACAAGGCGATCGTCAAAAGCGGCGCCGCGCAGCTCGAGGCGATCGTCGCGCTCTACCGCACTGACGTGGAGGAAGGCATGGGCGCCGTTTACATCACGCCGGATGGCTGGGTCGCCATCGTCATCAACGGCGGCAACGCCGCGGATGCCCTCCAAGTGAAGAAGGGCGAACGCGTGACGCTTTCCCCTGCCCCTCCCCCTGCCCCGGCCGAGGAGCCGGAGCCGAGTGACTGACTCGCCTCGAAGGCATCCGGGAATCCCTGCGACAGGAGATTTCCCTCAGGCCAGAATCTCCTTCACCACATGGCCGTGCACGTCGGTCAGCCGGTAGCGGCGGCCTTGGTGAAGGAAGGTCAGCGCGGTGTGATCGATGCCCATCAGGTGCAGGATCGTCGCCTGCAGGTCGTGCACGTGGACCGCGCCGGGCGTGTAGATGTGCTTGTCGGCCGTGAGCGGATTGCCGTCGGCGTCGGCGATGTTGTAGCCATACGCGTCGGTGTGACCGTGGGTCATGCCTGGCTTGATGCCGCCACCGGCCATCCAGATCGTGAAGCAGCGCGGGTGATGATCGCGGCCGTAGTTGTTCCGGGTCAGCTTTCCCTGAGAGTACGAGGTCCGGCCGAACTCGCCGCCCCAGATGACCAGCGTGTCTTCCAGGAGTCCGCGCTGTTCCAAGTCGCGGACCAGCGCGGCGGACGCCTGGTCGGTTTCCTTGCACTGGCCGGGGATGGCGGACGGCAGGTTGTCGTGCTGGTCCCAGCCCTGGTGGTAGAGCTGGATGAAACGCACGCCGCGCTCGGCGAGGCGGCGGGCGAGCAGGCAGTTCGCGGCGAAGGTGCCGGGCTTTCTACTATCCGCGCCGTAGAGTTCGAATACGCTGTCGGGCTCGTCGGAAAGATCCGTCACGCCCGGCACGCTGGTCTGCATCCGGTAGGCCATCTCATACTGCGCGATGCGCGACTCGATCTCCGGATCAAGCTCGCTTTCGAACTGCACGCGGTTGAGAGCGGACAGCTTGTCGAGCATCGCGCGGCGGCCGGATTGGCAAATGCCGTCGGGATTCGAAAGATAAAGCACCGGGTCCTTGCCGGAGCGGAACTGGACGCCCTGATACTTCGAGTCGAGGAAGCCATTTCCCCACAAGCGGGCGTAAAGTGGCTGGTCCCCCTGCCCGGCCGAGACGAGCACGATGAAATCCGGAAGGTTCGCATTGTCGGAGCCGAGGCCATACGACAGCCACGAGCCCAGCGACGGACGGCCGGCGATCTGCGAGCCGGTTTGGAAAAAGGTGATCGCGGGATCATGATTGATCGCGTCCGTGAACATCGACTTCACGAAGCACAACTTGTCGGCGATCGCCGCGGTGTGCGGCAGGAGATTGGAGACCCAAGCGCCGGACTGGCCGTGCTGCTTGAACTTGAAGTGGCTGCCCGCGAGCGGGATCGACGACTGTTGCGCCGACATGCCGGTGAGCCGCTGGTTGCCACGGACATGGTCGGGCAAGGGCTGGCCATTCTTCTCATTGAGCAACGGCTTGTAGTCGAAGAGGTCCTGCTGCGCCGGTCCGCCGGATTGGAACAGGTAGATGATCCGCTTGGCCTTCGGCGCGAAGGTTGGGGGCGCGGCGGCACGCAGGCTTTCACCGAACATCGAGGCCAGCGCGGCGCCACCGATGCCGGTGGCTCCGGTCTTGAAGAAATGGCGGCGAGTCAGCCCCGCAAACGTGTCGAGGGTCGGGTTCATCGGTTCCACACGGAGGCGTCGAGATTGAGGATGGCCGAGCAAGCCACGGTGAGTGCGGCGGTTTCGGCAGGGTCGAGGTCGCGGCCGGCCGGGCTGGCACCTTGGGCAAGGTACTTTTTGGCGTCCTCAGGGTTGGCTTTGAATTGTTCGAGTTGCCCGGCGTGAAGCTCGGCGAGGAGCTTCGCCTCCCGCTCCGTGGGCGGACGCGAGGCGCATGAGGCAAAGGCGGCGGCGAGCCGTTGGTCGGCTGGCAGTGGATGGACCTTCGCGGCCAAGGCGCGGGCGGCCTCGATGAACTGCACGTCATTGAGCAGCACCAGCGCCTGCAATGGCGTGTTCGTCTGCGGCCGGCGGATCGTGCAGACCTCGCGGGTCGGGCTGTCGAAGGCCAGCATGTTCGGCAGCGGCGCGGTGCGCTTCCACACCGAGTAGAGCGAGCGGCGATAGAGATCGGCGCCGCCCGACTGACGATACGAGGGCGAGAAGGCGTTGGATTCCTTCCACAAATCGCCGCCCGGTTGGTAAGGCGAGACTGGCGGGCCACCATCGCGCTGCTGGAGCAGGCCGGACGAGGCCAGCGCGAGGTCGCGGACCTGCTCCGAGGAAAGCCGGCGCGACGGCCCGCGGGCGAGCAACCGGTTGGCGGGATCCTTCGCCCGGACTTCGGGTCGCGATCTACTATCCTGACCGTAGGTCGCGCTGAGGACGATGGAGCGACACAGCCGCTTGAGATCCCAGCCGTGCGAAACGAAGTCGCGCGCCAGCCAATCGAGCAGCTCAGGATGACTGGGCAACGATCCTTGGAGCCCGAAATTGTCCGAAGTCTCCACGATCCCGGCGCCGAAGAAATTCGCCCAGGTGCGGTTGACGAATACCCGTGAAGTGAGCGGATGACGGGGATCGGTCAGCCAGCGAGCCAAGCCCAGGCGGTTGCGCGGCGCATCCTTCGGAAACGGAATCAGGATCTGGCCGAAGGTGTCGCGGTTCACTTCATTGTCCTTGCCACGAGGAGCATCGTAGGCGCCGCGAGCCAGGATGTGGGATGGCCTGGCGACTTCGGTGTCCCGCATCGTCGGGATCTCGAAGATGGGATTCTCGGCGCCCATCACCGCGACACGGGCATTGCGCAGGGAGACAAGCGCCTCGCGGTAGGGAGCATCAGTGGAAAGCGCCCACGTCGCCCTGAGCGCGGTTCGCTGCCCGGTGCGATCAGCAAGCGCTGCCGTCCACTTCGCCGGATCTTGCAAGGCGGCGATTTCAAGCGGGGCCAGCTCGCGTTTCCAGATCCGCAACTCGTCGATCTCGCCGCCATTGAAACCGCGGTCCCGGAAGCGCTGGCCGATGGTGGCCGGCAGTCCGCCGTGGTTGTCGAAAGCGGTCGATTTCACCAGCGCGTCCGCGGTAACCTCGGTCTCCATTGGTTGGCCATCGAGGAACAGGCGGAGGCCGCGCGAGGTACTAGATCCATCGTAGGTCCAAGTAACCCGCGCCCATTGGCCGCGCGGGATTCCCTGGACCGTGCGCACGCCGATGGCATTGCCCGGCCAATCGCGGACGATCATCGCCTCGAGGCGGCCTCCGGCGAGGCGCAGTTCGATGCCATTGTAACCGACATCCGTGCCGGAGCTGCGATGGAGAACGATCGACGAGGCGGGATTCGCCAAGGGGTCGCGCAGGACGAGATCCACCGTGAACGGGTCGCAGCGTTCGAAGGCCAGACGGCCGGCCAGATTGATGCCGGTGTCCCCATCGAGCCGCACCGCCGCACCGGACCTGCCCGGCACGCGCGGCAAGCCATTGCCATGGGCATCGGGAGCACCGGCGGTGTCTTTCAACTGCGAGGCCGGCCCCTCGCCATCGAAGGTGAGATGAGACACCAGATCGACCGCGGGCAGTGCCGGCGAGGTGGCGAGCCATGCATCGAAATCGGCATCGGACTCCGCCATGCGTTTCTCGACGGCGGCGAAAGCGACGGCGGCCGCCTGCTTCGCATCGGCGAGTTGCTTCTCCTGTGCGGCATTTGGCAGCAGCATCGTCGGCGATGGCTGGACGCTACCGCTGCTGTAGAAGCCGCGTTCGGGGATCGAGTTGAAGAACGCGCCGAGCGAGTAGTAGTCCCGCATCGAGACCGGGTCGTACTTGTGGTCGTGGCAGCGGCTGCACTCCATCGTCAGCGCGAGGAAGACCGAGCCGAAGGTGTGGACGCGGTCGGCCATGTTCTCGACCAGGAACTCCTCCGCGACCGAGCCGCCTTCCATGGTCAGCCGGTGGAGGCGGTTGAAGGTGGTGGCGAGTTGCTGCTCGCGGGTCGCGTTCGGCAGCAGGTCACCCGCGACCTGCCACGTCATGAACTGGTTGATCGGCAGGTTGGCATTGAGCGAGCGGATCACCCAGTCGCGCCACGGCCAGAAGTTCGTCAACTGGTCGGCTTGGTAGCCATAGGAGTCGGCGTAGCGCGCGGCATCCAGCCACGGCACGGCGAAGTGTTCGCCGAAGCGCGGGCTGGCCAGCAAGCGGTCCACCGCCGCGGCCTTGTCGGGGTTCTGCTGAAACGCCGCGATTTCCTCGGCGGTCGGAGGCAGGCCCGTGAGGTCCAGCGTCGCCCGGCGCAACCAGCGCAAGGGATCGGCCGCCGGCGAAGGGGTCAGTGATTCGGTTTCGAGACGCGAGAGGACGAACCGGTCGAGTTCTTGCTGCGCCCATGCGGCGTCTTTTGGCACCGGCACGGCCACCGACTCCGGCAGCGGCTGGAATGCCCAGTGAGGCTCGTACTTGCCACCTTGCTCGATCCAACGCCGGATCACGTCCTTTTCCCCATCGCTCAGGACGAGGTGCGATTTCGGTGGCGGCATCACCGCTTCCGGGTCCTTGGAAAGTATCCGCTGCCACGCGACCGATTTGGCGGGATCACCCGGCACGATGGCGCTGCCCGGCGAGTCCTTCAGTGGGCCGTAGGCCCCGTCGGCGGTATCCAGCCGCAGGCCGGAATCGCGTTTCGAACCATCCGGCCCGTGGCAGGCGAAGCACCTGTCGGAAAGAATCGGCCGGACGTCGAAGGCGTACGAAATGGGCCGCTCCGCCGCCCCCGCGGTGATGGTCCCGGTCAGAAAAAGCAACAGCGTGCGGTTCACGGCAGTGCCAACCCTTACGCACCACCGTCCGGACTATGTCACCAAAAATCCAATATTCGCACAAAAATATGCGTACATATCAACCCGCAAACCCGTTTGCCGGCAATCCCTTCACTCCGAGTCCCCGGATCACGAAGAGCAGCCCGGCATCCGCTTCCTCGACGCTCTTGTGCACGCCGGTCGTGACGTAGAGGTCGGCCAGATCCGGCCCGCCGAAGGCGCAGGCGGTCGTTTCCAGGCACGGCAGGTCGATCTTGCGCAGTTCCTTGCCGCTCTCCGGACTGAAGCAAACCACGCAGGCGCCGTGGCAAAAGGCGATCCACAGGTTGCCCTCGGCGTCGATGGTCATGCCGTCGGGCGACCAGTCGTAGTGCGCGGTGGAAATCACGCTCCGCAGGTTCGTCAGGTGGCCGGCTTCGTAGTCGAACGCCAGGACCTCTTTCCGCGGCGTGTCGATGTAGTACACGGTGCGGCCATCGGCGCTCCACACGATCCCGTTCGAGTTCGTCACCGGACCAAAGACCTCGTGGATCGTCAGGTCGGGATCGAGGCGGTAGAGCCGGGCGTCGCCGGTCTTCTTCACCAAGCTGATCGTGCCGGCGAAAAAGCGGCCGTCGGGCGAGCACTTGCCGTCATTGAAACGGTTGTCGGCCTTGTCTGGCTCCGGGTCGCCGAGTGCGGTCAGGTGACCGTCCTCATCGAGCAAGTGGAACCCATGGTCGCCCGCGATCACGAAGCCGCCGGCCTCGCGCGGCACCACGGTCCCGACACGCTCGCCCACGTCCCACGTCTGCTCCTCACCAGTGGCCGGATTGAAACGCACCACGCGGTGGCTTTCGATATCCACGTAGAGGAGCGAATCCTTCCACCACAAGGGGCCTTCGCCCCAGCGGGCGCGGTAGTTGCCGACGGTTTCGATGGTCACGCGACGGGACGGTAGGGCGCGGGTCGGGCGGGAAAAGAAAAAGCTCAGGCAACATCGGCGCCCGACGACGTTCTGTCCGGTGAAAACGGATTTGTCATACCGCCGCAAATCCGCTAATTCGTAGGTCTCAACGCGTCACGCCCCGAAAAAACCCCATGCCGAACCGACTCTCGATTCCGCTCCTGTTGGCCGTGCTCTTGGCGTGGCTGGGAGCATCTCCGGCCGCCCGTGCGCAGTGGGAGACCAAGCAAATCAACGGTCGCGATTACATCTGCGTGGACGGGATCAAGAAGTTTTACGGCTTCAACACGATCCAGCGCAGCGGCAACCAGTTCCTGCTGGAGAAAATCGTGATGGTGAAGAACTCCAAGACCGGAAAGCCGGAGAAGCAGGGCGTACTGATGAAGCTCCAAGCCGGTTCGCAGGAGTGCCTGATGAATGGCGTGAAGTTCGTCTTCAGCTACAAGGTCGAGGAAAACGGCGGACGCGCCTGGATGTCGCGGATCGACCTCACCAAGCTGGTCGATCCCGTCCTGCGGCCGAACTACAACAAAACCGCCGGCAATTTCAAAACGGTCATCATCGATCCCGGCCACGGTGGCAAAGATCCCGGAGCGACCAATGGCTTGGGGACCGAAGCCGACTACAACCTCGATGTGGCCAACCGCCTCAAGAAGGTCCTCCTTTCCGACCCAAAGCTCGGCTACAAGGTTCTGATGACCCGCGAAAGTGATCGTTACCTCACGCTGCAGGAACGGGTCCAGATCGCCAATCGCGTGAACGAAAACGCGATCTTCATTTCCATCCACCACAACTCCGGCGGCAGCGCGGCGCGAGGGCTGGAAACTTTCACCCTCTCGCCCATCGGCGTGGCGCATTATGGACGCGGGCTCAATGCCAGTGACTTCCAGACGCGCACCGGCAATAGCCACGACTCCGGCAATGTCGCGCTTGCCACGGCCGTGCATGGTTCGCTGCTGACCCTTCTCAAGGAGCCAACGTCCAAGAAGTCCTACACGCTCGACCGCGGCATCAAGCGCGCACGCTTCAGCGTGCTGACGGGCGTGAAGCACCCGGCGATCCTCGTCGAGTGCGGGTTCATGACCCATCCTTACGAAGCGCGGCTGATCGAGAACGATGCTTACCGCAACACGGTCGCCAAGGGCATCGCGGCCGCCGTAGAGAAGTACCGTAGGGCGGTGAGTCCGGCGACCAATCCATAAGCTGGAACACGCGGAGTGCTGATCTTGGTCATCCCACTCTTCACCTGAGCCGGCGCGATCTTGCTTCCCGGCACCCCGGGCTGGCAGTTTGGAACATCTTGAAGGAACTCGTGCGCGAACGGGCGCTGATCCGCCTCTCCCACTATCAGGCCGTCCTTGAAGGCGCGGGTATTCCCACCTTCATCCGCAACGAGAACCTCGCCAACATCGAGGTCCCCATACCGACCTTCTGTCCCGCGCTCTGTGTGGTCAACGATCAGGACTACGACCGCGCCATCGAACTCCTTCGCGAGTCCGACGAGCAGGCGAAAAAAGCCTCCACCGAAGATTGCACCTGCCCCGGTTGTGGCGAGACCAACCCGCGGAGCTTCGACGTCTGCTGGAACTGCGGCGCGGAACTCGCGTGAGTCCCATTACAATCCCGGCACGCCACGCGGCCGCCAGGTCAGCAGCTCGGGCTCGCCTTCCGTGATCAGCACGGTGTGCTCGAAGTGGGCGGACGGCTTCCCGTCGGCGGTTACCACCGTCCAGCCATCGTCGAGCATCCGGATGGAGCGGGTCCCGGCATTCACCATCGGCTCGATGGCGAGCGTCATGCCAGGCTCAAGGAGCGGGCTCTTGCCCTGCGGGCGATAGTTCGGCACCTGCGGTTCCTCGTGGAGGTCCCGGCCGACGCCGTGGCCGACAAACTCGCGCACCACGGTAAAGCCCATCGGCTTCACATACTCTTCCACCGAGCCGCAGAGGTCGGCCAAGCGCTGGCCCGCACGGGCGTGGGAAATGGCGACGAACAGCGATTCTTCGGTGGCGACGAGAAGCCGGCGCGTTTCTTCCGGGATGTCACCGACCGCGACGGTAATCGCGTTGTCGCCAATCCAGCCGTTTTTCACGACGCCCACATCGAGCTTCACCACGTCTCCGGGCTGGATCTTGCGTGGTCCGCCGATGCCGTGGACGATCTCCTCGTTGACGGAAATGCAGATCTGCCCCTTGAACGGCCCGCCCTGTCCCCGATAGCCGAGGAAGGCGCTCTTGCACTCGCGCTGCCGCATCAGTTCGGCGGCGAGTTGGTCGATCTCGAGTGTCGTGCGTCCTGGCTCGATCGCCTTCACGAGCTCCATCAAGACCTCGCTGGCAATTTGGCCGGCGATGCGCATGCGCTCGATCTCGTGCGGCGTCTTGATTCGGATCTTATGCCGCTTGGCCATGACTTTCTAGGGATCGGATGCACTCGACCAAGCGCTTCTCCACTTCGTCCACGCCCTTGGTCGCATCGAAGCGGCGCAGCAAACCTTCGCCCTCGTAGCGGGCCACCAGCGGGAGCGCATGCTCTTCGTACTCGGCGAGGCGCGAGCGGAAATTCGCGGGCGTGTCGTCGGCGCGAGGACCGGTCACACCCCCGCATTCGGGGCAACGGTCGGCGCGGTTGAGGTCCTGGCGACGGCCGGACCAACGGCACTCGGGGCACTCGATGCGGTTGCCGATGCGCACCAGCAGTTCATCGAGCGGCACTTCCAGCAGCACCGCGGCGGTGAGCTTCTGGCCGTGATCGGCGAGCCAGCCGGCAAGAAACTCGGCCTGCGGGACGCTGCGCGGGAAACCATCGAGCACCCAGCCGCCGGTCTGCTTGGCGAGCCATTCGCCCATGATCGGGCACATGAGCGAGTCGGGCAGGTATTCACCCCTCGCCAGGATCGGCTCGGCCTGCTTGCCCAGCTCGGTCCCCTCCTCCACCGCCGAGCGCAGCAGCGCGCCGGTGCTCAGGTAGGCAAGGCCGAGGTCCTCGGCCAAGCGACGGCCCTGGGTCCCCTTGCCGGAGGCCGGAGGACCGAGGAGAACCACTCGCTTCGACATCGCCGTGTATTACGCTTTGGCGATCCACGCCGCGGCGGCCACGACCACCAGCAGGCCGATCACGGCCCACAGGTAAACGAGCGCGGTGCTGGACGCGGCGCTGCCGGTCTGGGCCAGGCGGTCGTAGCGACCCTTGATCTTGCCCTTGCGGAGGAAGCCGTCGTAGTGGCGCTGCAAGAGGTGGGTCTCCACCTGGCGCATGATGTCGAGCACCACGCCGACCAAGATCAGCAAGCTGGTGCCGCCGAAGAACTGGAGCACCATCGAGCCCGGCGGCAGGTCCACGAGGTGGCCCACCAGCGGAGGCAGCACGAAGATGAGGGACAGGAAGATGGCCCCCGCGAAGGTCAGGCGGGTCATCGTGAAGTCGAGGAAGTCGGCCGTCGGCTTGCCCGGGCGAACGCCGGGGATGTAGCCGCCATTGCGCTTCAAGTCCTCCGAGATCTGGGACGGCTGGAACATGGTGGCCACCCAGAAGTAGGAGAAGAAGAAGATGAACAGGCCGCCGAGGACGTAGTACCAGCTACCGCCGGGATTGAGCGCTTCCTGGAGCTTCACCGCCCAGGTTTCACCCTTGGCGATCCACGAGATCATCATCGTCGGCAGTGAGAGGATCGCGGTGGCGAAGATGATCGGCATCACGCCGGCGTAGTTGACCTTGAGCGGCAGGTACTGGGTCTGGCCGCCGAACTGCTTGCGGCCGACGACGCGCTTGGCGTACTGCACCGCGATCCGGCGCTGGGCCTGGGTGATGGCGATGGTGCCGGCGATCACGAGGATCAGCATGGCGATCATGACGACCATCATGACCGAGCGGAAGGCATTCACGTCCTCACCAGTCACGAAGTGGCGCCAGGTCTGGACGAGCGCGCCGGGGAGCGCGGAAATGATGTTCACCGTGATGATGATCGAGGTACCGTTGCCGAGGCCGCGCTCGGTCATCTGGTCGCCGATCCACATCAGCAAGAGCGTACCGGAAACGAGCGTCAGCACGGTCAGCGCGATCCATAGCATGTTCGCACCGGGAACCAGCACGCCGTATTTCGCGACGTCATCGATCCCCTGCATGTAGAACAGGCGTTCCGGATGCATCAGCGAGGTGGCCACGAAGTAGCTCTGCACCAGCGCGATCACGATCGTGATGTAGCGGGTGTACTGGGTGATTTTCTGGCGGCCGCCATCCTCGCGGGCGAGGCGGGCCAGCTTCGGCACCACCGCGGTCATGAGCTGCACCATGATCGACGCGGAGATGTAGGGCATGATGCCCAGCGCGAAGATACCGGCCTGCTGGAGACCGCCACCGGCGAAGATGGTAAGCATCGCGCCGAATGCATTTCCGCTGTCCTTGTTCGCGACGTCGGCCATCCACTTTTCGATGACCGAGGCATCGACCCCGGGCAGCGTGATGTGGACGCCGAGGCGGACGATGATGATCATCGCCAAGGTAAAGAGAATGCGGTCCCGGAGTTCCGGCACCTTCCAAGTGTTCGCGAAAGCGGAGATCATGGGGAAGCGGTGAGCTGCAAAGAGCGACGGGTTTGTAAACGCGGCGAGGAAGCGATCAAGCGCTTCCTCGCCGGAGAACCGTCAAGACGGGTATGACCAACGGAAGTTCAGGCGGGGAGCTGGACGGAACCGCCAGCCTTTTCCACCTTTTCCTTGGCCGAGGCGCTGATCGTGTCCACGACGAGGGTCAGCTTCTTGCTGATCTCGCCTTGGCCGAGCACCTTGACCTGTTCGCAGGCGCGATTGATGAGACCGGCCTTGCGCAGGGCCTCTTCATTGACGGTGTCGCCGTCGTTGAAGGCCTTGTCGATCTGGGACAGGTTCACCACTTCGACCTTGGTCTTGAAGTTGATGTTGTTGAAGCCGCGCTTGGGCAAACGGCGGTGAAGGGGCATCTGGCCACCTTCGAAGCCGGGGCGAGGACCGCCACCGGAGCGGGCCTTCTGACCCTTGTTGCCCTTGCAGGAGGTCTTGCCGTGGCCGGAGCTTTCGCCACAGCCGAGGCGCTTGACCCGGTGCTTGGCACCCTTGTTCGGCGCGAGAGTGTGAAGTTTCATGATGGGAACGGATATTGGTTATTCGTTATTCGTTATTGGTGAAAGACATCCGACGCGAACCGAACAACCAATCACCACTAGCCAACAACCTTTAACTTAGATCGCCTTTTCCTTCTTCTTTCCGCGGGATCCGAGGATCTGGTCGCGGGTGCGAAGTTGGGTAAGAGCCTTGAGGGTGGCCTTGACCACGTTCGAGTGATTGGATGAGCCCATGGACTTCGCGAGAATGTCGCGGATGCCCACCGCTTCGCAGACGGCACGGACGCCACCACCGGCGATGATGCCCGTTCCCGGGGACGCGGGCTTGAGAAGCACCTTGCCGCCGCCGAACTCGGCGTAGATCTCGTGGGGGATGGTTCCTTCCACGATGTTCATCGGCTTGAGCGACTTCTTGGCGGACTCACCGGCCTTCTTGATGGCGTCGGCCACTTCGTTGGCCTTGCCGAAGCCAAGGCCGACCTTGCCCTCCTTGTCGCCAGCAACGACGAGCGCGGAGAAGCTGAAGCGACGGCCGCCTTTGACGACCTTGGCGCAACGGTTGATGAAGACGACCTTCTCGGCGAGCTGGGGTCCATCGGACTCCTGCTGCTGGTTGCGGTCGTCGCGGCGCGGGCCACGCGGGCCACGGCCCTGGCCGCCACCGAAACCACCACCGCGCTGGCCATAGCCGCCGCCGCGCTGGCCGTAGCCGCCCGGTTGCTGTTGCTGGCCGCCCTGCGGGGGCTGGGGTGCGGAAGGAGTGGGAGTCGAGTCTGGAGATGTCACCATGACGGTAAGATATTAGAATTGGAGACCGGCTTCGCGGGCGGCATCAGCCAGCGCCTTGATCTTGCCGTGGTAGAGGTGACCGCCGCGGTCGAAAACCACGGCGCTGACATTGGCGGCCTTGGCGCGCTCGGCGACGAGGGCACCCACCTTGGCGGCGGACTCCACGTTCGAGGCGGCCTTTTCGAAGCTCTTGTCGAGCGTCGAGGCGGAGACGAGGGTGCGGCCGGCTTCGTCGTCGATGACCTGCGCGTAAACGTGCTGGTTCGAGTAGTGGACGGCGAGGCGCGGACGGGCGGCAGTGCCCGCGACCTTCTTGCGGATGCGCGCGTGGATGCGGCGGCGTCCTTCCTTGCGATTGATCTTGCTCATTTCGAGTAAAGGTTTCGGGGTTACTTGCCGACGCTCTTGCCTTCCTTGCGGCGGACGTGTTCGCCAGCGTAGCGGACGCCCTTGCCCTTGTACGGCTCCGGCGGGTAGTAGCCGCGGACCTCGGCGGCGAACTGGCCGACGAGCTGCTTGTCGATGCCTTCCACCTTGATCTTGGTGTTTTCGTTCACGGTGACGGTCAGGCCGGCCGGGATCGGGTGAAGGATCGGGTGGGACTTGCCCAGCGACAGGTCGAGGTCCTTGCCCTTGACGGCGGCACGGAGACCGACGCCCTGGATTTCAAGGTCCTTGACGAAGCCTTGGGAAACTCCGGTGATCATGTTGTTCACCAGGCTGCGGACGGTGCCGTGCAGCGCGCGGTGGTTGCGAGCCTCGCTGGCGCGGGAAACGACGACGGAAGTGTCCTCGCTCTTGATGGAGATGCCCGCGGGCAGGGCGAGGTCGAGCTTGCCCTTCGGGCCCTCGACGACAACCTTGCCGGCATCGACCTTCACGCTGACCTTGGCGGGCAGGGAAATCGGTTTGAGACCAACTCGTGACATGGTGGTTTGTTCCTTTCTCGGGTTGGGGATTACCAGACGTGGGCGAGCACTTCGCCGCCGAGCTGGCTGCGCTTGGCGGAGGCACCGGTCATCACACCCTTGGAGGTGGAGACGATGGCGATACCGAGTCCGTTGAGGACGCGGGGCATTTCCTGACCACCGGAATAGACGCGGCGGCCGGGCTTGGAGATGCGCTTGAGGTCGGTGAGGACCGGGCGGCCATCGACGTAGCGGGCCTTGACCTTGAGCTGCGGGTGTCCGGATTCGGTCACGACTTCGTAGCCCCAGATGTAGCCTTCCTCCTGAAGCACCTTGGCGATGTCAGCCTTGATGCGGGAGTAAGGAGCCAGGAACTGCTCATTGCCGGCGCGGCAGCAGTTCTTGAAGCGGGTGAGGAAGTCGGAGATGGGATCGGTGAGAACGGCCATGATGGTGGTTCCTTGAATGGTGTCGGAATCAGGCGGCGGCGCCTTCGGTGGTTTCCGCCTTCTTCGTGTCGCGGAACGGCAATCCCAGCTCGGTCAGCAGGGCACGGCCTTCGTCATTGGTCTTGGCCGTGGTGACGAAGATGAGGTCGAAACCGATGGTGCGCTTGATCTGGTCGAGCTCGATTTCGGGGAAGATGGACTGGTCGGGGAAACCGACGGCGTAGTTGCCGCGGCCGTCGAAGCCCTTCGCGGAAATACCGCGGAAGTCGCGGATGTTCGGCGCGGTGACGTTGATGAAACGATGCAGGAATTCCCACATGCGGGCACCGCGCAGCGTGACGCGGGCACCGAGGGCTTCACCCTCACGCAGCTTGAAGTTGGCGACGGCCTTCTTCGAGTAGGTGATCGACGGCTTCTGGCCGGTGATCTTGGCGATTTCGGCGACGGCATCGTCCACCGCGACCTTGCGGTCGGGGGCCTTGCCCATGCAGGAGGTCACCACGATCTTTTCAAGCCGTGGGATCTGGTGCGGATTGGCGTAGCCGAGCTTCTCCTTGAGAGCCGGCACGACCTTTTCCGCGTAGTGCTTTTGCAGTACTGGGGTGCTCATGTTGTTTTAGCGGGTCAGCGCTTTGGTTGGTGCGCTTAAGCGCGGGCAAAGACCGGAGTCTCAGCCCAGTTTCTTGACGTTGGAGATGTGGACGGGGCCGTCCTGCTCGAGGATCCCGCCGTCGGGATTCTTCTCGGAGCGGCGCACGGCCTTCTTGATGGTGCGGCCGCCTTGGACGACGACCTTGCCCTTGGCGGCATCGACGGAGAGGACCGTGCCGCGCTTGCCCTTGTGGTTGCCGGCGATGATCTGGACCTCGTCGCCTTTCTTGACGTGAGTCTTCATGGGAAATGATTCGGTTGAAGGGGTGCGCCGTAGCCTCAGAGGACCTCCGGTGCAAGCGAGACGATCTTCATGAACTGCTTTTCACGCAGTTCGCGGGCGACGGGGCCGAAAATACGGGTGCCCTTCGGGTTGTTGTCCTTGTCGATGACAACGATGGCGTTGCTGTCGAAGCGGAGGACGGAGCCGTCGGAACGGCGGATCGGGAAAGCGGTGCGGACGACCACGGCCTTGACCACGGAGCCCTTCTTGACCGAAGCGGTCGGGATCGAGTCACGGATGTGGGCGGTGATGATGTCGCCCACCTGGGCGGTGCGGGAGCGCTTGCCGAGGACACCGATCATCTTGGCGGAGCGGGCGCCGGTGTTGTCGGCGACCGTGACGAGGGATTCCATCTGGATCATGGCGAGAAATGCGTGAGTGGTGAGTGGATCGGTAGAACCGGCGGATAACTCAGTGCGAGAGCACCTTCTCGAGCGTCCAGCGCTTCAGCTTGGAAAGTGGGCGGGTTTCGACGATGCGGACCTTGTCGCCGATCTGGGCTTCGCCCTTCTCGTCGTGCACGTAGTACTTCTTGGACCGCTTGACGATCTTGTTGAAGGTCGGGTGCGGGACGCGGGCGACGTGCTCGACCACGAGGGTCTTGCTCATCTTGTTCGAGGTAACGACGCCGACGCGGGTCTTGCGGACCTGCTTGGCACCTTCCTGCTGTTGCTGCTCGCTCATGGAAATGGTGGCGCTGATGGTTGCTGCTGCGGATGCGGGGCGGCTCAGGCGTTCTTACGCTGGGTGAGCACGGTTTGGACGCGGGCGGCCTCGCGGCGGACCACGCGGATGCGGGCGGAGTTTTCAAGCGTGCCGGTGGCCTGCTGCAGGCGGAGGTTGAAGCCCTCCTCCTTGAGGTCGCGGAGCTTGGACTCGAGTTCCTTCACGGAGAGCTCGCGGATGTCCTTGATCTTGGTCTGAGCCATGGTCGTGGTTCTTTAAAGGTGGTGCGATGCCTCGCTTCAGGCGTGCGGGTTGCGGACGACGAAGCGGGTCGGAAGGCCGAGCTTGTAGGAAGCCAGGCGCATGGCCTCCTTGGCCTGCGATTCCGGCACGCCGGCGACTTCGAACAGCATGTTGCCGGGGCGGATCACGGCGACCCAGGCCTCGACGGCGCCCTTGCCCTTACCCATACGGGTTTCCGGCGGACGGGCGGTGATCGACTTGTGCGGGAAGATCCGGATCCAGACCTTTCCTTTACGCTTGAGGAAGCGGTTGATCGCGATACGGCAGGCTTCGATCTGGCGGTTGGTCATCCAGCCGCGGTCGAGGGCCTGGAGACCGAAGTCACCGAAGGCGACGGTGGTTCCGCGCTGCGCATTGCCGGCGCGGCTGCCGCGGTGCGACTTGCGGAACTTCGTGCGTTTGGGCATCAAGGGCATGGCTCAGTCCTCCTGGGAAAATGGTTGAGAGTTAAAAATGATCTTACTGGTTGCCACCGCCACCACCGTGGGGCGGACGGGGACCGCGCGGGCCACGGGGACCGCGGTTGTCACGGTCGCGGCGGTCACCGCCACGCTCGGGGCGCGGGGAGCTGCCGTCGTCTTCCTTCTTGTTGACCCAGCACTTGATGCCGATCACGCCATAGACGGTGCGTGCTTCGGCGAAGCCGTAGTCGAGCGGCACGCGCAGCGTCTGAAGCGGCACCTTGCCTTCGCGGTACCACTCCGAGCGGGCGATGTCGGCACCACCGAGACGGCCGGCGCAGCGGATCCGGATGCCTTCGGCACCGAAGTCCATGGCGGTCTGCACGGCGCGCTTCATGGCGCGGCGGAAAGAAATACGGCGCTCAAGCTGCACGGCGACCTGTTCGCAGATGAGCTGGGCATCGAGCTCCGGCTTGCGGATTTCGACGATGTCGATCTTCACCTGGGCACCCTTGCAGATGTCGGAGATCTCCTTGGTCATGCGCTCGATTTCCGAGCCCTTGCGACCGATGATCAGGCCCGGGCGGGAGGTGTGGAGCGTGACGCGGACGCTGTTCCAAGCACGCTCGATGACCACGCGGGCCAAAGCGGCGAACTGGAGCTTCTGCCGCATGTAGCCGCGGATCTTGAGGTCCTCGTGGAGCTTCTCGGCATAATCCTTGCCGGCGGCGAACCACTTGGAGCGCCAGTCCTTGGAGACGGCGAGGCGGAAACCGATGGGGTTGACTTTCTGGCCCATGATGAAATGCGGTGTGGGATTGGAATCAGGCGTCCTTGGAAGCCTTCGGGGAAACGTTGACCTTCTTCGGCTTCGCTTCGCCTTCCGGAGCTTCGGCCAGGGTGATGAAAATGTGGCTGGTGCGCTTGAGGATGCCGCCAGCGGAACCCTTGGCACGCGGCGAGAAACGCTTCAGGACCGGACCGGCGCCGATCACGGCTTCCTTCACGATCAGCGATTCGGCGCTCAGCGAGAAGTTGTTCTCGGCGTCCGCGATCGCGGTCTTGAGAGTCTTGTTGATGTGAAAGGCGGCCTTCTTCGGAGTGAAGGTGAGAATGTCGAGCGCGCTCGACACGGGCAGCCCTTGGATTTCACGGGCGACGTCGCGCGCCTTCTTCGGAGAGAGGCGGACGTATTTGGTGGTGCTCTTGACTTCCATGGATCGGGTCGGTGAGGCGTTTGGAGAATGGTGCGCGGCGCGCGAGTCTGGGTGGGCGGGTGGCCCGGTTATTCAGTAATGAGAATGGCGGAGTCGCCGAGGCGGACCGGGCCTTGACCCGGGTCGAGCTCCTCGACAAAGGCGCCGCACACGTTGCGGCGGACGTCGGCCACGATGGCGGTGCCGAATGGTTGTTCCCCGCGGACGAGGCGGTAGGTAGTGCCGATGCGGGCGGTCTGGCTTTCCCCGACGTTGAGGACGAGGAGGCCGCTTTCCGAGTCGATGCTCACCACTTTCGCTTGGCCGGCGGAACCGGCGGCGGCTACGGGGGCGGGCTTCTGCCTCAGACCGAGCACTTCGTCAAGCTCCCGCATGGCGGTTTCCACACGAAGGCGAGCGTCGGGATCGGCGGCCACCGCCTGGCGGAGGTAGTCGGTCACCGTGCCAACGAGGCGGGAGCAAACGGCTTCGAGGTCGCTGGAGCGGCGGCGGAGCACCTCGAGATCGGCATTCGCATCGACCAAGCGGTCGTCGCCACCATCGAGCAGGTCGCGGCCGAGCGCCTCGAGGCGCAGCTTCACTTGAGCGAGCTGCTCGGAAGCGTCCTTCTCGGCGCGGTTGGCCTGAACGAGGCTCTTCTCGAGGGACTCGATCTTCGCCTGCTGCTCGATGAGCTTGTCTTGCAAGGCCACCGCATCCGTTCCCTGCGCCGCACAGGTCCACGCCCCCGCGGACAGTCCGAAGACTGCGGCGGCAAGGGTGAATGGACGCGGGCGGTGCATGGAAACGGTGGCGTGAGCGTGAATGGCTTACTTCTTGCCGATACCGCCGTGCTGGCGGAACAGGCGGGTCGGGGCGAACTCACCGAGCTTGTGGCCGACCATGTTCTCGGTGACGTACACCGGGACGAAGGTCTTGCCATTGTGCACGGCGAAGTTCAGGCCGACGAAGTCCGGAGTGACCATCGAGGCGCGGCTCCAGGTCTTGATCGGCTTCTTGTCGCCAGCGGCGGCAGCGGCGTCGATCTTGGCCAGAAGCTTCTGGTCGATGTACGGACCCTTCTTGAGAGAGCGTGGCATGGTTTACGTGAGGTGAAGGTTGGCTTAGCGCTTCTTGGCGTGGCGGCTTTCGACGATGAAGGTCGAGGTCTGCTTCTTCGGCTTGCGGGTCTTCTGGCCCTTCGCGTGGCCCCAGGGGCTGAGAAGGTGCTGGCGGCCACCACCGGACTTCGACTTGCCCTCACCACCACCGTTCGGGTGATCGACGGGGTTCATGCACATGCCGCGGACGGTCGGGCGGACGCCCTGCCAGCGGGTGCGGCCGGCCTTGCCGGACACCTCGTTCATGTGGTCGCGGTTGCCGACGGTGCCGATGGTGCAGAAGCAGGCTTCGTTGAAGCGGCGGATTTCACCGGACGGCATCTTGACCAGCGCCCAGCCGCCTTCGCGGTTGGAGAGGATGGCCTGCTGGCCGGCGGCGCGGGCGACCTTGCCGCCATTGCCCGGGATCAGCTCGATGTTGTGGATCGCGGTGCCGAGCGGGACGCTCTTGAGCGGCATCGCGTTGCCCACCTTCGGAGCGGCCTTTTCACCCGAGGTGACGGTCGCGCCGACTTCCAGACCGGCGGGGGCCAGGATGTAGCTCTTCACGCCATCCTTGTACTGGATGAGGGCGATGCGGCAGGTGCGGTTCGGATCGTACTCGATGCCGACCACGGTGGCGGGCACGTCGTACTTGCCGCGCTTGAAGTCGATCAGGCGGTAGTGACGCTTGTGGCCACCGCCGATGTGGCGGGTGGTGATCCGGCCGGTGTTGTTGCGGCCGCCGCTCTTCTTGAGCGGGGCAAGAAGGCTCTTCTCCGGCTTGTGCTTGGTGATTTCGTCGAAGGACGGAAGCACCTTGTAGCGTTCGGACGGGGTATTCGGTGTGAACTCCTTGAGAGACATGGCTCTGGTGAGGTTGGTTCGGGGTTAGCCGGTTAGAAATCAGACGAGGTCGAGCGATTCGCCTTCCTTGAGGCGAACGATGGCCTTCTTCCAGTGGTTGGTGCGGCCTTCATCGGCACGGCGGCGGCGCTTGGCCTTGCCGGCGAAGTTGGCGGTGCGGACGGCGGCGACCTTCTTGCCCAGCAGGGTTTCGACGGCACGCTTGATATCGAGCTTGTTGGCGTCGCGGTTCACCTCGAGGACGACCTCGTTGTTGGTCTCCTGGAGCATGGTGGCCTTCTCGCTGAGGCGGACGTTCTTGATGACTTGGTAGATGTCTTTCATGGCGCGGTTTCAGCGATGAGGTTTCAGGCGGTGCGCTTGGCGAGGGTCTCGAGCGCGTCTTCCACGATCAGCACGGTGTTGGCGTGGAGGAGTTCCTCGACGTTCACGCTGTCGGCGGTGACGAGCTGGGCCCAGGCGACGTTGCGGGCGGAAAGGTAAGTCTTCTCGTCGAAGCTCTTGGCGACGATGAGCACCTTCTTCGGCTCGGCGTCGGCGGTGACGGCGGCGATGAAGGACTTGGTCTTGCCATCGGCGATCGAGAAGGAGGAAAGGACCTTGGCGGTTTCCTCACGGACGAGGTCGCCGAGCACGCGGCGCAAGGCGAGCTTGCGGACGTTCTTCGGGACGTGCTTCGAGTAGTCGCGGGGACGCGGGCCGAAGACCACGCCGCCACCGACGAAGATCGGGGCGCGCTTGTCGCCGTGACGGGCGTTGCCGGTGCCCTTCTGCTTGTAGATCTTCTTGTTGTTACCGCGGACTTCGCCACGGGTCTTGGAGTTGGCGGACCCGGTGCGGCGGTTGGCGCGGTAGGCGGTCACGAGATCGTGCACGGCCTGGGCGCCCTTGTCGGCGTCGGCGAGCAGGATGTTCGCGCTCTGCGCGGCGTCAGCGGTGAAAGTTTTCGCGGGCATGACTGGGATGCGATTGAGAGTTGCGGTTCAAACCCCGGCTTCAGGCGGCGGCGGTCTTCTTCTTGGCGGGGCGGATGGTGACGTAGCTGCCCTTGGCGCCGGGAACGGCACCGGAGATCAGGATCACACCGTCCTCAGGGCGCACGGCGACGACCTTGAGGTTCTGGGTGGTGCGGGGCACGTCGCCCATGTGTCCGGGCATCTTCTGGTTCTTCCAGACGCGGCCCGGGGTGGAGCGGCAACCGATGGCGCCGGTCCGGCGGTGCATCATGGAGCCGTGGGTCATCTTGAGACCACCGAAGCCGTGGCGCTTCACGGCGCCTTGGAATCCGCGGCCCTTGGTGGTGCCGATCACATCGACCCACTGGCCGGCGGTGAAAGTGTCCATGCCGGTATGCGTTTCCGGAGCGGCCTGGTCAGCCGGGAAGCGGAACTCCTGCACCTTGTACTTGGGCGTGGAGCCGTGCTTCTTGAAGTGGCCGAGCGAAGGCTTGTCGGTGCGGAATTCCTTCTTGTCGTCGTAGCCGACTTGAACCGCGGAGTAGCCGTCCTTTTCAACGGTCTTCACCTGCAGGCAGGTGTTGCCGCTCACTTCGATGACGGTGACGGGAATCATGGCCTGGCTCGCCTCGTCGAAGAGGCGGGTCATGCCGAGCTTTTTGCCGAGAAGTCCGAGAGACATGGCGTTGGTCGATTTGAAATTTGAGATCTGGAATTTGAGATCCTGGCGGGACCTCAGATGCGGATGGCGATATCGACACCGGCGGGAAGGTTGAGCTTCTTGAGCTCATCGACGGTGCGGGCGGTGGGATCGACGATGTCGAGCACGCGCTTGTGGGTGCGGATCTCGAACTGTTCGGCGGACTTCTTGTTGACGTGCACGGAGCGGTTCACGCTGAACTTCTCGATGCGGGTCGGGAGCGGGATCGGGCCGGCCACCTTGGCACCGGTGCGCTTGGCGGTTTCGACGATCTCCGCGGCGGAGCGGTCGATGGCGCGGTGGTCGAAAGCGCGCAGGCGGATGCGGATCTTCTGGTTTTCCATGGCGGTGGATGTGGTTTGAGATGTTGGGTAAATCTTAGTGGCCGCGATCGTTGACGATCTGCGTGAGGATGTTGGTCGGCACCTGCTCGAAGTGTGAGGGGGTCATCGAGTAGGAAGCACGGCCGGAGGAAATGGTGCGGACGTCCGTGGAGTAGCCGAACATTTCCTTGAGCGGCACGTTCGCCTTGATGACGGCGAGCTTGCCCTTGGTTTCCAGGTTCTGGATCTGACCGCGGCGGCGGTTCAGGTCGCCCATCACGTCGCCCTGGTAGTCGTCCGGGGTGGAGACTTCCACGGCCATGATCGGCTCGAGGAGGATGGACTTGGCCTTCTTGAAGGCGTCCTTCATCGCGAAGATGGCGGCCATCGTGAAGGCGTTCTCATTCGAGTCCACCTCATGGAAGGATCCGCCGAGCACGTCCACGTGCACGTCGATCACCGGATAGCCGGCGATGATGCCATTGGTCATGGCTTCGCGCACGCCCTTGAAAACGGCATTGTGGAAATCCTTCGGGATTTCACCGCCGACGATCTTGTTCTCGATCGTCAGGCCCTTGCCCTTCTCGTTCGGACGGACTTGGAGACGGACGTGACCGTATTGGCCGCGGCCGCCGGACTGCTTGACCAGCTTGCCTTCACCATTGGCTTCGCCGGTGATGGTCTCGCGGTAAGCGATCTGGGGAGCGCCGGTATTGGCCTCCACCTTGAACTCGCGCTTCAGGCGATCGACGATGATCTCCAAGTGGAGTTCGCCCATGCCCGAGATGATCGTCTGACCGGTTTCCTCGTCGGTCTTGACCTGGAAAGTGGGGTCCTCTTCCGACAGGCGGCCCAACGCGAGGGCCAGCTTTTCTTGGTCGGCTTTGGTTTTTGGCTCAACCGCCTGGGAAATGACGGGATCCGGGAAAGTGGGGGGTTCGAGAACGACGTCGTAGCCTTCTTTGGCAAGGGTGTCACCGGTGGTGACGTTTTTGATCCCGACCATCGCGGCGATGTCGCCGGCGTAACAGGCATCGATGTCTTTATGCTCGTCGGCCTGGATCTGGATCAAGCGACCGACTCGCTCGGAGCGGCGGGTGCGCGGGTTATAGACCGTGTCGCCCTTCTTGATGACGCCGGAATAGACGCGGAAGAAGACGAGCTTGCCGACGAATTTGTCCGCCCAGAGTTTGAAGGCGAGCGAGCAGAACTTCTCGTTGTCGCTCGTGTGGACCTCGATCTTGTGCTCCTCGTTGTCCGGGTCCATGCCGATCGCCGCCGGGATGTCCAGCGGGCTCGGGAGGTAATCGACGACGGCATCGATGAGGTACTGGACGCCCTTGTTCTTGAAGGCGGATCCACCGGCGACGGGCACCAGCTTGTTTCCAATGGTGGCGCGGCGGATGGCCTGCTTGAGCTCTTCCTTGGTGATCGGCTCCTCCATGAGGAACTTCTCGCCGAGCTGGTCATCCACATCGGCCACGGCGCTGACCAGTTCAGCGTAGGCTTCCTCCGCCAGCCCCTTCAGGTCGGCGCTCAGCTCGCGGATGTCGTAGGTCGAGCCGAACTTGTCGTCGTCGTTGAAGTGGACTTCCTTCTGGTTCACCACGTCGATCTGGCCGCTAAGGGAATCCTCGGCGCCGATCGGGATCAGGATGCGGACGGCATTCGCGCCGAGCTTGTCCTTCACCTCGTGGAAGACGCTGTCGAAGTTCGCGCCGACGCGGTCCATCTTGTTGACGAACACGATGCGCGGGACGTGATACTTGGTCGCCTGGCGCCAGACCGTCTCGGTCTGGGGCTGCACCCCGGCAACGCCGCAGAAGACGACGATCGCGCCATCGAGCACACGCAGGGAGCGCTCGACCTCGGCCGTGAAGTCCACGTGGCCGGGGGTATCGATGATGTTGATCCGCTGCTCCTCCTTCGGGAACAGCTTGGTCACGCCCTCCTCCACGCGCTGGAACCACTTGGTGGTCACGGCGGCGGAAGTGATCGTGATGCCGCGCTCGCGCTCCTGCTCCATCCAGTCGGTCGTGGCGGCACCATCGTGCACCTCGCCGATCTTGTGGATCATCCCCGTGTAGAAGAGGATGCGCTCGGTGAGCGTCGTCTTCCCGGCGTCGATGTGCGCCGCAATCCCAATGTTCCGCGTCCGCTCAAGCGGATACGGGCGATCGGGACTGTTGACTGTGGAAGACATGGCGACTTGGGGAGGAGTTCCCCGTTTGATCGTTTACCAGCGGAAGTGGGCGAAGGCGCGGTTGGCCTGGGCCATCTTGTGCACGTCGTCGCGCTTGCGGACCGACGAGCCTTGGTTGTTGGCGGCGTCCTTCAGCTCGTTGGCGAGAGCCACGTGCATCGGGGTGCCCTTGCGGCCGCGGGCGTAACCGACAATCCAGCGCAGGGCGAGGGACTCGGAACGATCCGGGGCGACTTCAAGCGGAACCTGGTAGGTGGCGCCACCGACACGGCGGCTCTTCACTTCCACGCGCGGCTTGGCGTTCTCAATGGCACGGGTGACGATCTCGAGCGGATCGACGGTATCGGCGCCTTCGCTCGCCTTGTCGATGGCGGCATAGACGATGCGTTCCGCGAGGGACCGCTTGCCGTCGAGCATCACCTTGGAAATCAGGTGACCCACGAGGGAGCTGTCGTAGCGGGAGTCCCGGCGGTCGGGCTTGTGGAAAGTGCGCTTGCGGCGTGACATGGTCGGAAAAGATTAAGGCTTTCGACGCGGGATTACTTCTTCTTGCCAGTGGCGGCGGGCTGGCCCGGCTTCGGACGCTTGGCACCGTACTTCGAGCGGCTCTGGCGGCGCTTGTCGACGCCGAGGGTGTCGAGCGAACCACGGACGATGTGGTAACGGACACCGGGAAGGTCTTTCACACGGCCGCCGCGGACGAGCACGATCGAGTGCTCCTGGAGGTTGTGGCCTTCACCGCCGATGTAGGCGATCACTTCGTAGCCGTTGGTCAGGCGGACCTTCGCCACTTTCCGGAGCGCCGAGTTCGGCTTCTTCGGCGTGCGGGTCATGACCTGAAGGCAGACGCCGCGGCGCTGCGGGCAATTGCTCATCGCCGGAGACTTCGATTTCTCGATCGGAGTCTGTCGTCCTTTCCGGACGAGCTGATTGATGGTCGGCATGGGATTCCTGCGTGGTTCGGTGTTCGCTGGGTGCGTCGCCGGACAAGGAAGCGAGCGAAAAATCCCTCGCAGGAGCCTTTTATCCGGAGCTGCACCCGATAGTGTTTGGAGAATGAAGCCGCCCGCGTGGCATGCATGCCGGTTGGCGGGTGGCGATGTGGGGCGGCGAATCTAGGGATCGAAGCCGACCTGACAAGCCCTATTTCGAAAAAATTTCGAGGCCGAAAATTGGTTCAGGCCCCCGGATTTTTTAGGGCGAATTGCACCGGAAGAGAATCCTCCGAGGAAGCGTAAAGCCCTCAGCGCCCGCACGTTGGATTCAAGCCCGAAGAACCGGCCGCGCCGGACCCATTTTGAAAAATGGGGCATCGGGACAATTGGTAGCAGAGGGCGGATTTGAACCGCCGACCAAAGGCTTATGAGTCCTCTGCTCTACCCCTGAGCTACTCTGCCGTTACCAAATTGCACTGCCCTTGCGGGCGGGGCCGGAGCCAGTAGCGCCCGCGGGCCGGACTGTCCACCGAAAAATCGTCCTCTTGCAGCCCGGATTTCCCATGGCAGTCTGCCGCCTCCATGAAGCCGCTCCAATTGCTCGCCGCCATCGTCGCCCCCATCGGCCTCGCCCTGTCCGCCGCCGCGGCCGAGCCAATCGACGTCGGAGCCGCCCTGCCGGCCGTGACCGCGAAAAATCAGGACGGCCAGGAGGTGAAGCTCGCCGAAGCCGGTGCCGGGGGCTGGACGCTCGTTTATTTCTACCCGAAAGCCGATACCCCCGGCTGCACCAAGCAGGCCTGCTCGCTGCGTGACTCCTACGCCACCCTCACCGAGAAGAAGGTGAAAGTTTTCGGCGTCAGCATGGACGACGTGGCCGCGCAAAAGGCCTTCCAAGAAAAATACAAGCTCCCCTTCCCGCTCTTGGCCGACAAGGAGGCCAAGGTGGCCGATGCCTTCGGCGTGCCGCACAGCATGGGGTTCACGAAACGGCAGGCCTTCCTCTTTAAGGACGGCAAGCTCGTCTGGCGCGACCTTGAGGCCTCGACGGAGCAACAGGCGGCCGATGTGCTGAAGGAGATCGGCGAGGCCAAGTGAGGCCACGCAGAAGGATCTGAAGGGTGGACCCGGGCTCGCCGGAGGGTGCCACTCATGGCACGCGGCATGACTTCAGCCGATTTCAGGCCGGCGAGCCGCTACACGGGCGACATCGACTTCTTCGTCGCCGTTAGCAGGGAAAATGCGGACCGTTTGATCCGAGTCTTCGAACGATTCGGTTTCGGTGATATCGACCTGACGCCGTCCGATTTTCTGGAGGAGAATTTTGTCGTCGAGATCGGCCGGGAGCCTCGAAAGATCCAAGTGCTTACCGGAATCACTGCGTCCGCTTCGACGAATGCCATCGCAAGCGGTAAAGCCGCAGCGGGCCGGGCAAAGGACCTGATCGACCTGACCGAGCTGCGGAGGCTCTGAATCCGTTCCATCTCCTTCCCTCGTGCTGCAATAAGACCCACGTCAGCTTCTCACAGGTCCGTTCGATCCTCATCGGCGTGCTCATCGCCGTCTCCAGCAGTTGCGCCCGAAACGTCGTGGTCGTGACCGTCTCATCTCAAGGCTCCGGCCACGAAGAGAAAGAGCTATTCGTGACCGGCCGGCCGATCATCAGCAAGAGCGACTCCTATCCACCGCTACAGATCGAGGGTTTCTACAAGCCCAACGGAGAGCGTTGCTACATCAACAGCCCTGTGGCGGACGAAGTATTGGAGCGAAAGCTGGATCCCGGAAAGACCTACCGCTTTCACCTCTACACCACTCATCAGAAGTACGCCCAATTTGACTATTACCACGCGATGCTCTCCAAAGTGGAGGAAGCCGGAAGCACGGTGATCGATGCAACCATCTATGACGTCCACGGCCGCCAGATGGAGTTCGGGTCCCGCCATCCAGGCGGACTGGAGCCTTCGATCTCCGAAAGAGGAGCTCGACCTCGGAGTCTACCACAATCACGGTTACGACTTCCCGAGCTGCTGCTCCGGGGAACTGATCCGCTGGGACGGATGGCAATGCCCGGAATGCAAGAAGAAGGTCGGCGCCTTCAAATCGAAGTATTCCCCCTGACGGCGACCGGGCCCGTGAATCTGTCACGGACCCGCAATCCCCGCCGCGATCGAAGAGCCGGGCGTTTCGCCGAGCTTCTGACCAACGGCCTCAGCCGCTTGAAGGGCGAGATTGGAGATCGCCTGATCGAAGGCCTTTGACGCGAGCGTGCGGTCATTGGCGAAGGCCGTGATCGGCTTCTGGATGGAGGTTGCCGGCGCGTCAAACGGCGTGCTCAGCAGCTTCTTCCCATCGGCTCGGATGAGTTCGAACCTGCCCAACAGGGATGGAGTGACCAAAGTCTCGTCGCCCGCCTTCCCCGCATGAACGTAGCGGTATTTCTCGACGATGATCACGAACCGGTGCGGCGAGTTGCTGCGGATCTTGCCCCGGAAATGCGGCACCGTGCCGAGGTTGTCGCTCACAGCCTTGCGGATTCGGCCGGGTAAGTCTTGGGGAATCGTTTGCGAAACCTTCGCGATCGCATTTGCGTACCGCCTTTCGAAGGCTTGCTGCTGAATCGCCGCCCCGATCTCCACGATGAGCCGAGGTCCAAGGTCCGCTGCAACCGCACTGATTGCGCCATTCACAGCGCTATCGGGCGCTGGCATCGCCCCGTAGACAGGCACTTCGGGACGATACTTCCGGTTGCCAACGGGAGAATGGTAGGCCCCCGCTCCCATCGAAACGGGGGGGACGGCGAGCGATTCCAGCGACGCCTTGTCCGCTTCAGACCAGCGACTGGACGCGCCGCCACATGAGCTGAAAACAAGGGCGACAACGGCAGGGAACCACAGCGATGACTTCATGAACGCCGCATCCTTCCCATGCAGCCGTCGATGGACGCAAGATCGATCAATCATCAATCTCGAACGTCACCGGCGCGAACCGCGCACCGGCAATGGCGCAGCCGGTGTTGTGAAAGGCGACGCCTTCATGAAGTCGATCGCGGAAGGCCAGGTGGGTGTGACCGAAGTAGCAATGGGCGGTCACCTCTTTCCAGCCGGGCATGGCACGATCGAGGTGCCATGTTAGACGCTGCAATGTTCCGCGCGGCCGGAAGTGCGCGCGGTGCGCCGCCCACGTGATACCAAGGCGGTCGACGACACGATAGCTTTGGGCAAGCCACGCGGCACGCGGCTTTTCACGCTTGAAGACCTCGCGAAAGCGGCCGAGCCCGGCGGCATCCATTCTCCGATGTGCACAATCGCCATGGACGAAGAGATGGGAGCCCAGCTGCAAGTGGGTCTCATGCCAGTTCAAGGAAGGACATGCCGCCGCCAAGTCACCCAAGCCTTTCGTGAAGACATCCAGGCAATCGTGATTCCCGCAGATGAAGTGGATCGTCGCTTGCGGATAAGCTGCCGCGAATCGGCGGAGCCAATCGAGTGCCGCTTCCACGGACTTCTCCTCATCGCGAAAGTGGCTCCAGCGGAAATCGAAGGTGTCGCCATTCAGCACGATGACATCGGCCGCCCCCAGATCTGCGCGGATCGATGCGAGCCGCTGCTCCCCGGCTGAACGGACCGAGAAAAGGTGCAGATCCGAAATGACGATTCCTCGAGGCATGGGATGCCCCCTTTCTACATCAAAGGTCCGGTCAGAATACAAACTCCATTCCCATAAAGAGCGGGCCGAAAAAACGGGCTTGAATGTAGCTGCCCTTATTCCAGTACAGAACCACTCTCCATCGCAAGGTGTTCGCTTGGGACAAATCCAACGTCACAGGAGTCTGCTTGGAGAAGACGGACACCTTGTGATCCTCGTCAAACGTCGGCCACTCCTTCGCCACTTGCCGCTGCATCCGTCCCCACGAACGATCCCATCGGCTGTCCACGATCCACAAGGTAAGGTGGAACAGCGGCGCAAAGACTCCCTTGTCGTGGGTCGTTATCCTTACATCGCGGCGATGGGTGCGTCCGAGATACATGGGCGGCGGAAGGACCCGGCAAGGAGCCTCAATCCCCGCTCTTCAGCACCTTGATGAAGGCGTCCTGAGGAATGTTCACCTTGCCGAACATCTTCATCTTCTTCTTACCTTCCTTCTGCTTCTCGAGCAGCTTGCGCTTGCGGGTGATGTCACCGCCGTAGCACTTGGCGGTCACGTTCTTGCGCATGGCGGAGATGCTTTCGCGGGCGACGATCTTGCCGCCGACGGCCGCTTGGATGGCGACGACGAAGAGGTGCTGCGGAATGACGTCCTTGAGCTTGCCAGCGAGCATGCGCCCGTAGGACTCGGCCTTGTCGCGGTGGACGATGGTCGAGAAGGCTTCCACCGGATCACCGGCGATGAGCATGTCCATCTTGACCATCTTCGCGGCACGGTAGCCGGCGTGCTCGTAGTCCATCGAGCCGTAGCCGCGGGTCATCGACTTCAGCTTGTCGTTGAAATCGACGAGGATTTCCGAAAGCGGCAGCACGCAGGAGAGCATCACGCGCATGTCGTCGATGGTCTCGGTGTTGGTGACCTCGCCGCGCTTTTCGAGCACGAGCTGCATCATGTCGCCAATGTACTCGCCGGGGACCATGATGTAGACGTTCACGATCGGCTCGCGGATTTCCTGAATGACCTGCGTTTCGGGGAAGAAGGTCGGGTTATCGACGATCACCTCGGAGCCGTCCGTAAGCGTGACTTGGTAAATCACCGACGGGTAGGTCGAGATCACGTCCATGTTGAACTCGCGGCGCAGGCGCTCCTGGATGATCTCCATGTGGAGCAGGCCGAGGAAGCCGCAGCGGAAGCCGAAGCCGAGCGCGGTGGAGCTTTCCGACTGGTAGGTGAAGGCCGCGTCGTTGATCTGCAGCTTGCCCATCGCGGTCTTGAGAGCCTCGTAATCCGAGGACTCGACCGGATAGATGCCGGAGAAAACCATCGGCTGGATCTCCTTGTAGCCCGGCAGCGGCTCGGGGCACGGGTGGGTGCTATCGGTGAGCGTGTCGCCGATCTTCGCCTCGTCGGCGGATTTCATGTTGGCGATCACGTAGCCCACGTCACCGGCCACGAGCTTTTCGCGGGCGGTCATCTTCGGGGTGAAGACGCCGACTTCCTTGACCTCGTAGGTCTTGTTGGTGGCGAACAGCTTCACCCGCTGGCCCTTCTTCACGCTGCCGGAGAAGACCCGGACGTAGGAAACCACGCCGCGGTAGGTGTCGTAGATCGAGTCGAAGACGGAGGCGCGCAGCAGCTTGTCGGGATTCTCGACCGGCGCGGGCACGCGGTGAACGATGGCCTCGAGGATGTCCTCGATGCCGATGCCTTGCTTCGCCGAGGCCGGGATCGCGTCCTCGGCCGGGATCGCGAGGATGTCCTCAAGCTGCTTCTTGCACTTCTCCACGTCGGCGGCAGGGAGGTCGATCTTGTTGAGAACCGGCAGGATGACGAGGTTCTGCGCGTGGGCGAGGTGGAGGTTGGCCACCGTTTGGGCTTCCACGCCTTGGGCGGCATCCACCATCAGGATCGCGCCTTCACAGGCGGCCAGCGAGCGGGCGACCTCGTAGGAGAAATCGACGTGGCCAGGGGTATCGAGCAGGTTGAGCTTGTACGTCTTCCCGTCCTTGGCCTTGTAGGTCATCGCCACCGGGTGGGACTTGATGGTGATGCCCTTTTCGCGCTCGAGGTCCATCGCATCGAGCAGCTGGGCGCTGGCCTCGCGTTCGGTGATGGTCTGGGTGGCCTCCATGAGCCGGTCCGAAAGCGTGGTTTTCCCGTGGTCGATGTGGGCGATGATCGAGAAATTGCGGGTCAGGGACGTGGGCATGGCGAGTCGGGAAATTTCCGGCGGGCGGCGCGCGCGGATGGAAAACAGGGATTTACACCGAACGCACGGAAAAAGAAAGGGATGGGACCGGTCGAGTTCGGACCGCCAATGCAAAAAGCCAACTTGTCAGGAACCGATCCCTTCTTTAGCTGCCCGTTTATCCAGAGTCATGACCAAGACTTTCACGAATTCCGTACTCCGCTTCGTCTTTCTTGCGGGTGCGTTGGCAATCCCAGCCATGGCGCCGGCCGGCCAGTCGCCGGGCGAGCTTGCCTTCGCCTCCGCCGATCTTGATCGTTCCAACTCGCTTCATGGGTCGGAATTCGCGACCCTCCTCCGCGAAGGTCTTTCGGTAAGAGCCGTGCACCGGCAGTTTACCCGGGCGGACCGCAACAAAGACCAGAAGATCACGCTGAAGGAATACCTCGTTTTTATTGGAGAGCGGAAGCCCCCGACCAAGGCGGAAGATTACTTCGACCTGATCGACGAGGATGAAAGCGGCGAGGTCAGTTTGCAGGAGTTGATTTCCTTTTCTCCAGGCAACACCTCTAGTGTCTCACACCAGAGAACCTTCCTCATCGCCGATGCCGACGAGAGCTTCCTGTTGTCGTTGGAAGAGTGGCTCCGTTACAAAAAGGGAATCGCCGAGCCACCACCCGGTGTCTCGCTCCTGGACTTCGACCTTGCTGATACAACGCAGGACGACCGTCTGGAAGTTTGGGAGTTCGGATCGGCTCTCCCGAACGACATTTCCGACGCAAAACTCCGGGCAAAGTTCGCCAAGCTCGACAAGAACGGTGACGAGGTTTTGACCCGCAATGAATGGAATCCGGGCGCTCCGAAAAACCCTCCGCTGTAAGCTCCCTCGACCCGACGACCTGGCACCTTTCTCGTCCCCCAAGATCCCCCCGCCAAGACAGCGGGATTGCGGACCGCACGGCGGTTCTGGTAGTTGCTTGGGAGTGACCCGGCGCTACGAGATCGAGGAAATGCTATCCCAGGATGACCGCGGCGTCGCCTTCCGGGCGCGAGATCGCGAGGAGAAGCGTGACGTGGTGCTGCGGCGGTTTTTCCCGAACGGTCGCGACGGCGGCGGCCTCCAGCCCGCCGAGCAGGAGGCCTTCCTGCAAGCGGTCGAAAAGCTGAAATCCCTCAAGCTGAAAGAGCTACGCAAGACGCTCGACGGCGGCTGCGACCCGGTGGATGGCATTCCTTTTCTCGTCACCGACTGGGTCGAGGGCGACACGCTCGGCTCCTTCACCCATGGCAAGCCCTTGGAAAGTGGATCGGTGAAGGACATCGTGGAGGTCGCGCTCAAGGCGTCGCAGGAACTTTCCCGCGTGCTGGGCCACGAGACCCTGTGGGTTGGCTGCGGCGAGGATTCGATCGTCGTCCCCGAGTCGGGCCGCGGCATCACCTTCTGGGTTTCGCCGCTGGCATCCCTCAACATCCGCGGACTGCTGCCGCTCGCGGAGCTGGCCGAACGCTTGCTCGGGTGGAAGGGCAAGCCGGCGCAGCACGACTCGGCCGGCGACGGCTTGGCCGGCTGGATCCGGCAGATCCGGAGCAACCCGAAAGGCTGGTCGCTCGCCCAAGCCCTCGAAGCGCTCCAGAATCCCGCCTTGGCCACCGCCGCCACCTCGACCGTTCAAATGCAGCGTGCCCCCGGGGCCGCCACCAAGCCGGGCGCGGTCGCGACCAAACCCGGAGTTCCCCCGGCCAAGCGGGCCAAAAAGAAGGCCGTCGTGTGGCCATGGGTATCCCTCGCGTTTATCCTGCTGCTCGGCGGGGGTGGCTTCGCCGCGTGGAAAACCGGCAAGCTGGATCAACTCGTTGCCAAGATCAAAGGCCCGCCGGCCAAACGCCACGCCACGGCTGAGGAGATGCGCCGCGAGCTGGCTGCGAAGACGATGCCTCCCACCGCCCAGACGACGCCCGCTGGCTGGAACCCCGCCGGGCCGCCGGCCACCAACATGCCGTCTTCGCCTCCCGCCGCTGCTCCGGCCAACCCCGGAACCGCCGCGAAATCCGCAGTTCCCACCGCACCCCCCGTGCCCTCCGGGAAAGATGCGGTCACCGGCAAGATCGTCCACGCCCGCGATGCCAAGGATGGCCGGGGCATTCGCTATCTTGAGATCGAAGAAGCCAGCAAGAATGTCGCTATTGTGGGCTATCGTGTCGCAGGCGGGCAGCCCCAGCTCGAACTCTCCGACTTGAATGCTCTCAAAGGAAAGAACGCCCGCATTACGGGCGAGTTCTTGCCGGATCCTCCCAACCCCAAGGTGCTCTTCATCCGCAGCCGCGGCGACATCGTGGTGCAACCTTGACCCCTCCCTGGCTTTCACGTTGATTCAAGCCACCGCACCGCTCGCCTCCGTCGATTTTCTCGCGGCCAAGGAAGTCCTCTCGCTCGCCTCCGCCGGTCTCCACACCGCTGGCGATCTCCTCGATTGGCTACCTCGCCGCTACGAGGATCGCCGTCGCTTCGACGCCTTTCCCGCCGCGCCGGGGGGGCCAGCAGTTTGCGTTCGCGGCAAAGTCATCGATACCCGCAACCGCTTCGGCCCACGGGCGCGCTTCTACGAGGCAGTCGTTGAGGATACCCGCAGTTCGGGGATGGGAACCGCCACGATCACCTGCCGGTGGTTCAACATGCCGTTTTTGAAAAACGTCATCGCGACCGGTCAGGAAGTCATCCTCCACGGCAAGCCGAAGGATTTCCAAGGCAGGATCTACATCGACCACCCCGACTTCGAGGTCATCCGCGACGATGGCGGGCCATCGATCCACCTCGAACGCATCGTCCCGATCTACCGGAATGTTTCGGGCATCGCCCAGCGCCGGCTGAGGGAAATCCAGCACCGCTTGTTAGAGCAAATCGATCCCTCCTCTCTCGCCACGCCCTTCGAGGTCGATCCGACCTACCCGCGCGCCGAGGCGTTTCGCGAGGTGCATTTCCCGGAAGCCCTCGAGCAGGCCGACGCCGCGCGCCGGCGCTTCGCCTTGGAGGAGTTCTTCGCCGTGCAGCTCAATGTCGTGTGGCGGCGCGCCCGCATTCACGATCACCAGGGCCGCGTGCAGGGGACGAAGACCACCTTGCTGAAGCGCTTTTACGAAAGTCTGCCCTTCGACCTCACTGGTGCCCAGAAGCGCTCGATCAAGGAGATCGTCGCCGACCTCCGTTCGCCGCGGCCGATGAACCGGTTGCTGCAAGGCGACGTCGGCAGCGGCAAGACCTTCGTCGCAATGGCGTCGATGCTGCTCGTGATCGACTCCGGAGCGCAGGCCGCGCTGATGGCGCCGACCCAAATCCTCGCCGAGCAGCATTACCTCACCTTCAAGCGCTGGCTCGAGCCACTTGGAGTGCGCGTGCTGCTGCGCACCGCGGCGAAGGAAGCAAGCACCCATCTGCCGCTCCACGGCGAAGCACAGGTGCTCATCGGCACCCACGCGCTGCTCTACGACAAGGTCGCTTTCCGCGACCTCGGGCTGGTGGTCATCGATGAGCAGCACAAGTTCGGAGTGTCCCAGCGGTCGCGGTTGATCGAGCAAGGTTCGATGCCCGACGTGCTTGTCATGACCGCCACGCCGATCCCCCGGACCTTGACCATGACGATCTACGGCGATCTCGACGTCTCGATTCTCGACGAGCGCCCCGCGGGCCGGGGCAAATTGGTCACCGCACTCCGCACCGGAGCGAAGCAGACCGAGGTGACGAAGTTCGTGAAGGACCAACTCGCCGCCGGCCGGCAAGCCTACCTCGTTTATCCGCTGGTCGAGGAAAGCGAGGCACTCAAGGCCGAGTCCGCCACCGAGGCCGTCGAGAAATGGCAGAAACGCCTTTCCGATCACGTGGTCGGGCTCGTCCACGGCAAGCTTTCGCCCGAGGAAAAGGAAGACGTGATGCGCCGCTTCCGCGACGGCGAGATTCACGCGCTGGTCGCCACCACCGTCATCGAGGTCGGCGTCGATGTGCCGAATGCCAACCTCATGATCATCCACCACGCCGAACGCTTCGGCCTGGCCCAGCTTCACCAGCTCCGCGGGCGCATCGGCCGCGGCGAGCACAAGAGCTACTGCGTCTTGCTCACCGATGGTAAGAGCGCGGAGGCGATGGAAAAACTCGCCGTCATGGAAAAGACCTCGGACGGCTTCGTCATCGCCGAAGAGGACCTCCGCCTGCGCGGTCCCGGTGATGTGCTTGGCACCATGCAAAGCGGCCTCGGCGACCTCAGATTTGCTGACTTCCTAGCCGACACGGCATTGCTGCGGGAAGCGCGTGCGTTAGCGGATCAGGTGATCGCCACTGATCCGGAACTGACAGGCTCCCACACCGCCCTCCGCAGCCTGATTCACGACGAAACGTTGGTGGCGAACCAGCGGGGATAGCAGGGCCATCTGGAAGCACAGATACGACACCGCGCGGACCGCGTCGGGATGGCCGATCTGCACGGCGATCTGCCGGTAGCTGCGGGTTTCGCCGAAGGGGATGGTGGTGAGTGCGTGCCAGACCTTCCGGCTTCCAAGGGGCGAAAACTTATTCGCTCGCATCCTCCACCTTCCCGGACTACGTCGCCACGACGGAGCTTCTCTCCGGACCGTTTCGCCATCACTCCCCGTGAAAATCACGCTCAATACCACCTCCATCCCGGAAAGCCGACGACCGCAGGTCGAGGCTCTGGTGAAGTCCTTCGCCAAGGCCACCGAAATCATTTGGCTGCCCAGCCGCTTCCCGCGATTCGTGATGCTGGTGGAGCCAGGGCCGGATACCCAAGCCCAGCCAGAGGCCGGCTCGATCTTCGAGTCGCCGAACTCAGGCTCGCGCTCGCTGGCGTCGGTCACCGAATTCCTTGAAGGAAAGATCAAGGAATGCCTCGTCGGGCCGGCGTGAAAAAGGCGGCACCCCGCGAGGAGTGCCGCCGTGAAAGTCGATCACGCAGGGCTTTTCAGTAGCGACGACCGCCACCGCCCGAGGGCTTGCCGCCGCCGTAGCCGCCGCGGCCACCACCGCCGCCGCCGCGTTCTTCGCGGGCCTGGGCTTCGTTGACCTTGAGCTTGCGGCCGCCGAGATCATAGCCGTCGAAAGCCTTGATGGCGTTGTTCATCTCGGAACTCGATCCCATCGTCACGAACGCGAAGCCGCGCGGCTGGCCGCTTTCACGATCCACCGGAAGGTGGACGTCAGTCACTTGGCCTTGCTGGGAAAACAGGTCCTGGATCTCCTGCTTGGTCGTCTGAAACGACAGGTTGCCTACGTACATTTTCATCATCGTCCGTTGGCCCCCGCGTCACGATTTTGTCCGAGACTGTTCCCGTGGATCGGGTTTCAGACCGCCACCGAATCCTTCAGACTCGCCTGACGATACTCCAGGCCTTGATCTTGTCATGGCGGGAACCAACCCCGGAGCGTAGCCGCGGATTCCGCCGCGGACGACAAGATTCTCGGAAATGTCGGACACCGGCCCATTTCCATGCCCGCCGGAGAGCGGTGGCGATGCCCATGGGGTGATTCCATTCAACGGTGCCGCCAGATTGTTTCACCCGACAAAATGACGGGAGCCGCTGCGTGGCACCGGCAGTGCTTCTGTCCGCGGCAAGGTGCCCGCCGCCGCGCCGCGTCCACCGCTTTGCCTGATTCCCCATCATGACCAAGACCACCATGACCGAAGCCATCCTCGCCGCGAAAGCCGTGCGAGGCCTCACCTGGACGTCGATTGCCCAAGCCGCCGGGCTTTCCGAGGTCTTCACCACCTCCGCCTGCCTGGGCGAAAACGCGCTCGATGCCGCCGAGGCCGCCAAGGTCGCCGACCACCTCGGGCTCGGACCGGAGATCGCCGCCGCGCTCACCGAATTCGCCGACAAGGGCGAAGCCGCGCCGACCATCCCGAAGGAACCGCTCCAGTACCGGTTCCAAGAGATCATTTACGTCTATGGCTCCACCATCAAAGCGCTGGTCGAAGAGAAGTTCGGCCCAGGCATCATGAGCGCCATCGACTTCACCATGGACATTGAAAAGGTCGCCGATCCGAAAGGCGACCGCGTGAAGATCACCATGAACGGCAAGTTCCTCGGCTACAAAAAGTGGTGAGCGCCGGGCGGGAGATCCGCGAGAATCCCCCACCTTGAAGCCGCCTCTCAAGGACCGGAGGCGGACGAGTCGCGCGCCGGGCTTGGCAGCGGCGCGGGATTCACGCACATCCATTCCCCGATGGAGCAGATCGTGCCGGAGGAGCTTTTTCCCGCAGGACCACAGGGCTATCCGATGCCCGACTGGGATGGCATCGCCGGGATCGTGGAGGCCACGAACCCGCCCGACGCGTGGCATGACGCCTGGTGCGACATCGCCAGGCACTGGATGGAGAAAGTCCGCGGACGGTTGGGCGGAGGCTATGCGCTCCGCGAGTCGAAGAACTTCTTCTTCGTTTCGACCGCCGGGAAGGAAAAGACCGTCGAAGTATTGCAATTCCTGGAGCGGATCCACGAGCGAATCCAGCAGACCATCCCCGCGTTGTTGCCGGAGGCTCTCTACGGGAAATGTCCGGTCATCGCCTTCGCCGACGAGAATGACTTCTACGACTACGTCTCGGGCTATTTTGACGACGGTGGCGAGTTCGGCGCCATGGGCGGGGTCTATCTCAACCGCGGCTACGGCCACTTCGCTCTGCCGAGCCCGGAACTCGACCGCTATGTCGCGGTGATGAGCCATGAACTCTGCCACGCGTTTCTCACCCACCTTCCGCTGCCGCTGTGGCTCGACGAAGCGATCACCCAAGGCGTGGAGCATTCGATCACCGGCGCGCAGCCCTACGTACTCGACCGGGAAATGGTTCGCCGCCACCGGGACTATTGGGACGCAACCTTGCTCCAGTCGTTCTGGACGGGCGAAAGCTTTTACTTTCCTGACGACGGCCAAGAACTCAGCTACCATCTGGCGCGCTTCGTCCTTCACTCGCTGCATCAGGGAGGAAACACGCCGCGCGAGGAAATGGACCGCTTCTTCCTGAGCGCGACCCATGAGGACGCCGGGCAGGCCGCGGCGCTGGAGGTCTTCGGCATCACGCTGGGGGAGTGTCTGGAGCCACTGCTCGGCCAGGGCGACTGGGAACCGGCTATCGCGGACGCCGACAAATCCTCCGAGGCCGCGCCGTGAGGATTGACGAGCCGCGAGCTACCCACTGGCATGGAGGCATGAATCCCGTGCGCCTCCTCCTGCTCGCCGCCGCCACCCTGCTTGCCGCCGGCTGCGCGACTCCCGAACCGCCGATCGATCCGAACAAAAAGTCGTTCTTCGTGGATGTCGAATTCACCGTGGCGCCGGACGGGCGGACCAAGGACGCGAAGGTCATCAACACCGACGCGCCGAAGCAGCTTCAAAAAGCCGCGCTGGAGGAAGTGAATCGCTACCGCGCCGAACCGTCTGCCGAACCCACGCGGGGCCGCCGGCGGATCGAGTACAATGTCGAGTGACCCCGGTCGTGGCGGCGTCCACCGGCGCGCGATTCGTGAGCTGGTGGAGGCAGCTCGTCATCACGATCGACGGGCCGTTCGCGCTCCATCCGCCCCCTGCCTCCCGCTCGACAGGCGCTATGGCGCGAAGACGGACGCGGTGACGATTCCGGCAAATGCCGGATTCCCTGGCGCGATTTCAATTGGGGCAAGCCGTCCAGGATTGGGATCGAAAACCGGCGCTTTCCAAGCCCGCGTTCCGCCCTAACATTCCCGGCACCATGACCCCGTCCGTCTCCGACTACGAAAAGCTGGGCGCGTTTTACCTCGGCCGTGAGTACGATCTCGAAACGAAGGCCGCGGACGGCGGGCTGGTGCTTTACGATTCGAAGGACCTCGTCACCCACGGCGTGGTGCTGGGCATGACCGGTTCGGGAAAGACCGGCCTGTGCCTCGCGCTGCTGGAGGAGGCCGCGATGGACAACATCCCGGCCATCGTCATCGACCCGAAGGGCGACATCTCGAACCTGCTGCTGACCTTTCCCAATCTCGCCGCGGAGGATTTCCGCCCGTGGATCAATGAGGGCGACGCGGCGAAGAAAGGCGTCTCGCCGGACGAGTTCGCGGCGAAGACGGCGGAAACGTGGAAGAAGGGCCTCGCCGATTGGGGGCAGTCGCCGGAACGCATCGCTCAGCTCAAGCAGAAGGTGGACATCAACATCTTCACGCCCGGCTCGAAGGCCGGCATCCCCGTGTCGATCCTCAGCTCGCTGGAAGTGCCGCCCTTCGAAGTGATGGACGATGCGGAGTTGTTGGGCGAGCGCATCGAGAGCACCGTCGCGTCGCTGCTGTCGCTGGTCGGCGTCGATGCCGATCCGATCCAGAGCCCGCAGGCGATCCTGCTATCGAACATCTTCCAGCACGAGTGGCAGGGCGGGCGCGACATCACGCTCGAAACGCTGATCCGCCACATCCAGAAGCCCGCGTTCGACAAGGTCGGCGTCATCGACCTCGAAAGCTTCCTTTCGCAAAAGGAACGCCAGGCACTCGCGCTCAAGTTCAACAACCTCCTCGCCTCGCCCGGTTTCGCGACGTGGTTGGAAGGCCCGCCCCTCGACATCGCCAAGATGCTTCACGCGCCGGATGGCAAGCCACGGATTTCCATCTTCTCGATCGCTCATCTCGGCGATGCCGAGCGGATGTTCTTCGTCAGCCTGCTGCTGAACCAGACGCTCGGCTGGATGCGCGGACAAAGCGGCACGACCTCGCTGCGCGCGCTGCTCTACATGGACGAGATCTATGGTTACTTGCCGCCGACTGCAAACCCGCCGAGCAAGAGGCCGATGATGACGCTGCTCAAGCAGTCCCGAGCCTTCGGCCTCGGCTGCTTGCTCGCGACACAGAACCCCGTCGATCTCGACTACAAGGCGCTCTCGAACATCGGCACCTGGTTCCTCGGCCGTCTGCAAACCGAGCGCGACAAGCTGCGCGTGCTTGATGGTCTCGAAGGCGCGGCCGGCGCGCAGAACGCGAAGTTCGACCGGGCGGAGTTGGAGAGGCTGTTGTCCGGCCTCGGCAACCGCGTCTTCCTCATGAACAACGTCCACGAGGATCATCCGGTGCTCTTCCACGTGCGCTGGGTGATGAGCTACCTCACCGGCCCGCTGACCCGCACCAGCATCAAGGCATTGATGGATCCAAAGCGTGCGGCCTTCGGAAGCACGGCAGACACCGTACAAACCGAAGCCAACCCGATGGCCATGCCCGGCATGTCCGCGCCGCCGGCAAAGGCATCGACCCGCCCGGTGGTCGGCGCCGGCGTCGTCGAGAAGTTCGCGCCACCGGCGGGCGATGCCTCGGAGGTGACTTACAAGCCGCACCTGCTGCGTGTCGGCACGGTTCATTTCTCCTCCGCCAAGACCGGTGCCGAAGGCAGCCGCAAAGTGCGCAAGGTCAACGCGATCTTGCCCGATGCGATCGACTGGGACCGCGACTTGCCACCGCCGCTCAAGCCGGAGGAACTCGGCTCCGAGCCCACGAACGGCGCGGCATTCGCCGAGTTGCCGGGCTTCGCGATGAATGCGGCGAACTACAAGCAAGTGGAGAAGGACTTCGCCGAGTGGCTTTACCGCAACGAGCGCGCCGAGATTTTCTCCTGCCCGTCACTGAAGGCCTACTCGGAACTCGGCGAGTCCGAAGCCGAATTCCGCGCACGGCTTTCGCAAAAAGCTCGTGAGGCTCGCGATGCAGCCCTGGAGAAGGTGCGCGCCGCCACCAACCGCAAGCTCGACACGCTGGAGGGCAAGCTCCAGACCGCCGAGGCCACGCTCGCCCGGCAGAAGGCAGAGTCTCAGAGCGCGATGATGCAGGCTGGCACCTCGGTCCTCGGCGGGCTGCTGGGCGGCCTGTTCGGTCGCAAGCGAAGCATGGGATCGGTGATCTCCAAGGGATCGAGTGCCTACAAGCAACATCAGGACGTTTCCGCCGCGGAAGACAAGGTGGAGGGCGTGCAGGAACAGATCGCGGAACTGGAGGGACAGCTTCAAGCCGAGGTCGCGAAACTATCCCAGGCCTATGAGCCCGCCGCATTGGCACTGGAAACGGAAACGCTGAAGCCGACCAAGACCAACGTGAAGGTCGATTCCGTCTCCTTGCTCTGGCTTCCTTACGACGAACGCGGCGAACGGGCGTGGTGAGCGTGGCGCACGCCCCCCCGCGTGTGACAGGTGCCTCCTTCATCCTGAAGGAAGTCTCTCGTGCAACCTCGACAGCAAACCCACCTTGCATGCCGGAGTCATGCACCACCCTGCGGACTAGGATTGCACCCACCCGGCGGACTCCTAAGCTCCGCCGTCATGCGCTCGCTCCTTCTCCCCGGCCTCCTCCTTGCCGTGCTGCCCGCCGTCCGCGCGGATGAGGGCATGTGGCTGTTCACCAAGCCGCCGGTGCGACAGGTGAAGGAGAAATATGGCTTCGAGATCACCCCGGCGTGGCTGGAACACTTGCAGAAGTCGTCCGTCCGCTTCGGCAATGGCGGCTCGGGCTCCTTCGTTTCCGCAAACGGCCTGATCCTCACGAACCACCACGTCGGCTCGGGGATGATCGAGAAGCTCAGTACGGCAGAGCGCGATCTTCTCAAGCACGGCTTCTACGCGAATACCGCGGAAGATGAGCTGAAATGCCCCGATCTCGAGCTGAACGTCCTGACGAGCATCGAGGACGTGACCGAGCGGGTGAACGCTGCCGTGAAAGCAGACCAGCCACCCGCGGAGGCGGCCGATGCACGCCGGGCGGTGATCGCGGCGATCGAAAAGGAATCCCACGATGCCACCGGCCTGCGTAGCGACGTGGTCACGCTCTATCAAGGCGGCGCGTATCACCTCTATCGCTACCAGCGCTATACGGATGTCCGCCTGGTGTTCGCGCCCGACGTGAAAGCCGCGGCTTTCGGCGGCGATCCGGACAACTTCGAGTTCCCCCGCTACTGCCTCGATTTCTGCTTCTTCCGCGCCTACGAAAACGGCACCCCGGCGAAGTCGCCGCATTTCCTGAAATGGAAGACCGAGGGCGCGAAGGAAGGCGAACTGGTCTTCACTTCCGGTCATCCGGGGCGCACGAACCGCTCCGTCACCTTGGCCCAGCTCGAATCGTTGCGCGACGACGGCTTTCCCTACGCACTCGAGAAGATTTTCCGCACGGAAACCCTGCTAAGCGCGTGGGCCGACCGTGACTTGGAGAATGCGCGCCGGGCGAAGGGCATGATTGTGGGTACCCAGAACGGTCGCAAGGCGATCATGGCGCGCCTCGATGGCTTGCTCGATCCCGAGTTGATGCGGCGCAAGTCGGAGACCGAAGCCAAGCTGCGCGAACCGGCCGAAGTGGACGCCGCGGTCCAGCGCATCGAGATGGCGGAGCGAAACGCCCGCGAGTTCGAAACGCGGCTTCGTCTGTTAGAGGGCGGCGACGCCTTCGGCAGCGGACTGTTCGGCATCGCCCGGACGCTGCTGCGCGCCGGTGATGAAGCGGACAAGGCGGAGGGCGAGCGACTGGAGGAGTACCGCCAGGCCTCGCGGCCGTCGCTGGAACTGGAGTTGCTTTCGACGGAGCCGGTTTACAAGGACCTCGAAACGCTGCGCATGGCGAACGCGCTAACCTTTCTCTGCGGCAAGCTCGGTGCCGCGGACCCAACCGTGCAATCGATCCTTGCCGGCAAGTCACCGACCGAGCGCGCCGCCGAACTGATCCAAGGTACTCGCCTCGACGACGTCGCGGTGCGGCGGCAGCTCTACGACGGCGGACGCAAGGTCGTCGCAGCGTCCAACGATCCGATGCTCTCCCTCGCCCGCCAGATCGACCAGCAGTCCCGCATGTTGCGCAAGCGCGCTGACGTGAGCGAGGAGATGATCGCGCAAGCCCACCGCGACATCGCCGCGGCCCTTTTTGCCCAGCACGGTGACGCGACCTATCCGGATGCGACGTTTTCGCTGCGCCTCTCGTTCGGCGTGGCCAAGGGCTACACCGATGGCGTGGAGGTGGTCCCCACCCAGACCACGTTTCAAGGCATGACCGAACGGAGCGAAGCGCAGGACGGCGTCGCGCCATTCGATTTCTCCGACGAGTGGAAAGCCCGCGCCAACAGCCTCGATCCGCAGACACCGCTGAATTTCATCAGCACCAACGACATCACCGGTGGCAACTCCGGCAGCCCGGTGGTGAACCGCGACGGCGACCTCGTCGGGCTGATCTTCGACAGCAACGCGCCGGGCTTGGTCTCGGACTTCTTCTACTCGGACGAAAAGGGTCGCGCCGTTTCGGTGCATCCGGCGGCGATGCAGGAGGTCATGGAAAAGGTCTATCGCGCCGATCGCGTGCTGGCGGAACTCACGCACTGACCGCCTCATGTTCCACATCGTCCTCGTCGCGCCCGAGATCCCGCACAATGCCGGTGCCGCCGGACGGCTGGCACTGGCCACCGGCTCGCGCCTGCATCTGGTGAAGCCGCTTGGCTTTTCGCTCGATGACAAGCACGTCCGCCGCACCGGGCTCGACTACTGGCAAGACGTGGACCTGCGGGTGTGGGAAAACTTCGACGATCTGAAGAACGAGGCCGATCCCGCGGCGAAGTTCTGGTTTCTCAGCACGAAGGCGACACGCGCGCACTGGGACGCGCCGTTCAAGGACGGCGATTATCTCGTCTTTGGCTGCGAAACGAAAGGCCTGCCGGAAGCGATGGTCCACGGCGCCGGCGAGCAGGCGATCCGCATTCCGATGGCACCCGGCGGCACCCGCAGCCTGAATCTTTCGACCGCCATCGCGATCACGCTTTACGAGGCGGTGCGGCAGGACCGGACTTGGTAAACCGCCCCGCTGGCACGGCCCCTGCGTACGGGCAAATGCCCCGTTCCGGCCTTGCGCCGCGGGAAATCGTTCGTTACCCCCTCCCCGCCATGCCCGTAGCCACTCCAGCTCAATACCGCGCGATGCTCGATGCCGCCCAGAAGGGTGGATACGCCTACCCGGCCATCAACGTCACCTCGATCACCACGATCAATGGGGCCCTGCGCGCCTTCGCCGAGGCCAAGTCCGACGGCATCATCCAGGTTTCCACCGGCGGCGGCGAGTTCGCCTCCGGCACCGCCGTGAAGGACGCTGCCTTCGGCGCCATCATCCTGGCCGAAGCCTGCCACCGCCTCGCAGAAAAATACGACGTCCTCATCGGCCTCCACACCGACCATTGCCACCCGGCCAAGGTCGAAGGCTTCCTCAAGCCGCTGCTTCAGGCCTCCCGCGAGCGCATCGCCGCCGGCAAGGGCCCGCTGTTCCAGAGCCACATGTTCGACGGCTCGGTGGTCCCGCTCGACGAGAACCTCAAGATCTCCAAGGAACTGCTCAAGGAGTGCGCCGAGCTCGACATCATCCTTGAAGTCGAAGCCGGCTGCGTGGGCGGTGAAGAAGACGGCCACGACACCTCCGGCCTGCCTTCCGAAAAGCTCTACACCACGCCGGACGACATGGTGCAGGTCTATGAGGCGCTCAGCCCGATCGGCCGCTTCCTGTTCGCCGCCACCTTCGGCAACGTCCACGGCTCGTACAAGCCGGGCGCGGTGAAGCTGAAGCCCTCCATCCTCCGTGACGGCCAGAAGGCAGTCACCGACAAGCACGGTGCGGCGGCCGAGATGGACCTCGTCTTCCACGGCGGCTCCGGCACGTCCGAAAGCGACCTGCGCGAGACCCTCGACTACGGCGTCGTGAAGATGAACATCGACACCGACACCCAGTACGCCTTCACCCGCCCGATCGTGACGCACATCTGCCAAAACATCGAAGGCGTGCTGAAGATCGACGGCGAAGTCGGCGACAAGAAGACCTACGACCCGCGCTCGTATCTGAAGAAGGCCGAGCTCGGCCTCTGCGAGCGCATGAAGGAAGCCTGCAACGATCTGCTTTCCGCCGGGAAGACGATCTTCGGCACGGTGTGAAGCGCTTAAGCCTTGTTTTTCTCCAAGGCGGGTCCGTTCACGCGGGCCCGCCTTTTTTTTCTCACGAACCGGCTTTCGCGGCTGGTCCTTCCTCCACGATAGAAATGAGGTGAACGTTACCGTCCTCGGTTGGTTTGGTTCTCGAAAGGAAAAACGGCCAACCGTTAAACCTTGGCACCGAGATGAAGATTAGCATCGGAGATCGTGAGCGCCTGTGGCTTTCTTTTGCCTCAACGGAAAAGAGCGAAGTCTGGGGGCACCTCCACTTTCGAATCGGAGGAGAATTGGTGTCAGATCCAAACGAGCAGATTCTTGTCACAAGATTCGAGAAGGGCTTACAAAGATCGCTGCGACACTGTGGGCACAGGACTCTAGATTACCATGAAAAGGGATGGCCAGAGGTCTGGTTCGATCTCCGAGTCTCTTGCTGGGCGGGCTATGAACGCCATCCTATCGAAAAGGCGGAGTGGTATAGTGTATTCAACTTCGCTGAGGAGTGCTTTGACTCCTTCAGAATATTCCTTGTCGAGGAGCCAGACCAAGGAACTGAGACCTACTTGCTTGGGCCAAGCGAAAGGTCGCCGGACGAGACGACTGAAGACAATCTTCGCAAAGTCCAGACTTACACTTTGCCATACGGTTCCTACAAGGATTTCGTGGAAGCGTTTTCGCGAGAGTTGCAAAGGCTGGGGTTAGGCACCTGAAGCTGTCGCCGAAACAACGGCCGATATCGTCACTCGGTTCCCGGTGCTTCCTCGATGATGATCTGAAAATCCCACGGGTTATCCGTGCCCCACTCCCTGTATCTCACGGTTGCCTTGGTGTCGGGATAGCCGTGGGAGTGGTACCAAGCTTCGACTTTCCGTGCCGCGGTTTCGATTGATGGGCGATCAATCGGCTCTCCGAATTTCAGCCCGGTTTCCCTCCAGAGGCGTTGATCAGAGACCTTCGTGTTCCCAACGAATATTGGCGCATGAGACACCCCTCTCGTCTGCACTTCGAAGATCACCTCCACCCCATTTCGCTTCGGCCCGGCCAGCACCCGCACGTCGTTGACGATACCGCTTTCGTAAAGCGCCTTGATGTCTTCATCCACCCGTTCGCTCACGTAGCGTGATCCTGCGGTAGTTCGGATGTGTGTCCGCAGCCGATCTTCATCAATGGTTTTCGGTCCCACGTAGCGAATGCTTACTTTTGAAACCGCTTTGCCTTCCGCATCTTCGACGCGAATGGGTACCGCGCAGCTATTGAAGACAAGCAGACTGGCGACAGCGAGGAACATCCTGAATCGACCGGAGGTGCGCATGGCAATCCATCTAACAAGCCTTGGCCACTTTCGCACGCCTCAAACAGGAAGTGGGACCATTACCTGAAGCCAAGGAAGATCCCGATGATCCCGAAACCGGCAACCACCGTGCACACCCGGCAGCCCCACTGCAAAATCCGCAGCTGTTCCCGTCCCTCCTTCTTGATCCAGTCCGGGGTTTGGAAGACGAGGTACCAATGGTAGCGGAATCCTGCGCGAAGGGAGGAGGAGGCCACCCCAAGAATCAATTCGCCGCGCTTGCCCTTGGGAGCCCACCATCCACCGATTGGTTCGCCACTGGCCTTCCACTCTTCCGGCTCCATGAGATAGAAGCCGCGGAGTAACAGGCTTCCACAAACGCAAAGCCCGAGGATCGCGAAAAAGGGAACAAAGGGCATAAAGAACTCGCGTGACAGGGCCATGCTCTGCCGCCTGCACCGCGCGATCAAGCTCGCACAAAGTCGCAGTGGCCACGGCAGGCCGGACCTGATTCCCTCCGGGCCGCCGCCATGCTGAAGGACTTTTCGCTCTCCGCCCTCGTCACCGGCTTCGTGTCGGTGCTGGTCGGGTTCACAAGTTCGGTGGCGATCATTTTCCAAGCGACCCAGAACCTCGGCGCGACGCCGGAACAGACCGCCTCCTGGCTGTGGGCGATCGGCATGGGCATGGGCGTGCCGTCCATCGTGATGTCGCTGGCCACGCGGAAGCCGATCCTGATCGCATGGTCCACGCCGGGGGCGGCGGTCATTGGTGCGGCGGCTGCAGCGGGTCATTTGACCATGTCCCAAGCCATCGCCTGCTTCTTGCTGAACGGCGCGCTGATCATGATCGCCGGTTTTAGCGGTGGCTTTGAAAAGGTGATGAACCGGCTGCCCTTGCCGCTGGCGTCCGCCCTGCTGGCCGGTGTGCTGGCGAGGTTCGCGCTCGATGCCTTCGTGGCGATCCCGAAGAACCCGTTGCTAGTCCTTTCGATGGCGGCGGCCTACGTGCTCGGCCGGCGTTTTTGGCCGCGCGCGAATGTGCCGGTGATCCTTGTCGTCGGTGTGGCCATCGCCGCCGCACAGGGTCTGTTGCGGATGGAGCTGGTGCCGTGGAACCTCACCACGCCGGTGTGGGTATCGCCGGTATGGTCCATGCCAGCGCTGATCGGCACTGGCATTCCGCTGTTCATCGTCACGATGGCCTCGCAAAATCTGCCGGGCATTGCAGCGATCCGTGTCGGCGGCTACGAGGCACCGGTGTCGCGGATCATCGGCTGGACCGGCGCTTCGACCTTCCTGCTCGCGCCTTTCGGGGCCTTCGGGATCAATCTGGCGGCGATCACCGCGGCCTTCTGCGTGGGACCGGAGGCGCATCCCGATCCGAAGCGCCGCTACTGGGCACCGGTTTGCGCGGGAATTCTCTATCTGCTGATCGGACTGTTCGGCGCGACCGTGGCCGGCCTGTTTGCCGCCTTTCCGAAGGAAATGGTTCTCGCCGTGGCAGGGTTGGCGCTGCTGACCACCATCGGCAATGCGCTGTCGGCGGCGTTAGGCGACGAGAAGTTCCGCGAGGCGTCCACGATGACCTTTTTCGTGACCTTGTCGGGGATCACGTTGCTGGGAATCGGGGCGGCCTTTTGGGGAGTCGTGGCGGGAGGACTGGTGCTGGCTTTCCGGCGGAAGTCTTGAAAGGCCAACGTGTCACACATTTGAAACAGGTGAGTTGGAGATTGACTTTAGCCACGGTGAAATACTTACTTCCCCGAAGCAATGAAACCCATCCCTTCCCTCTCCCGCACTTTGGCCCTGACCGCGCCTGCCGTCGCCCTGACCCTGACGGCCGCTCATGCCGCCTCTGACTACCTGTTGGAAATCGACGGCATCAAAGGCGAGTCCAAGGACGAAAAGCACAGCGGCGCGATCGAGCTCGAGAGCTTCTCATGGGGCTGCTCCAATGCCGGCACGGGCCGCTCGCAGGCGATCACGCTGAACCTCGGCAAGCGCATCGACAAGTCGAGCCCGCTGCTGATGCTCGCCTGCGCCAAAGGCAACCACATTCCGACGGCCACACTCACGGTGAGGAAATCCAGCACCAGTGGCGGTGGAAAGACCGACTACTACCAGATCACCCTTTCCGACATCCTGGTCAGCTCCTACCAATCCGGCGGTGGTGGCGGCAGCGGCGGCACCGCGGGCGACACGGTGCCCACCGACCAGATCTCGTTCAACTACTCGAAGATCGAGTTCAAGTACATCGTCACGGATGCGAATGGCGATCCGGACCCGGCGGAACAACCGGTGGTGGTGACTCACGATTTCAACGAAGTCCCGCAATGAAACGCCTGCGCCACCGTTGGCCGTGCCTGCTTGTGGCACTGGCCGCGCTCGCGTCGCCTGCCGCGGCCGCGAGCCTCCAGGCGTGGTTGTTCGTGGACGAAACCGTGCCCGGCGAGTCCGTCGATGCCGGCCATCCGGAGTGGCTTGACGTCGAAACGGCCTCGGCCACCGGCGACACGCCGTTCACGGACACCTCCATCAGCCTGCGCCGCCGGATCGACAAGGCCTCACCGCTGCTGATGAAAGCCTGCGCCACCAACCAAGTCTTCCCGGAGATGCGGTTGCACCTGGCGGAATCCGTGGAAGGCGAGTCGCGCCTTTTCTGGGCACTCACGCTGACCGACGTCCGCGTCCGGTCCTGCAAGAACAGCGGGGATGGCGGCACGGCCGGAAACCCGCCGTTGGAAGAGATCGAACTCGCCTACCAAGGCGTGCGCCTGACCTACTATCAGCTCTCCGAGCCCGGCGCGCCGCCGGTGACCACCGCCTTGCCCTACACCGGCGATGCCGATGGCGATGGCATGTCGGACGCCTTCGAGACCCAGTTCGCGCTGCTGCTCCATTCCGACGACGCTGCTCAGGATGCCGATGGCGACGGGTTGACCAACCTTGAGGAATTTCAAGTCGGCACCGATCCGCGCAGCGGTGCTTCCATCTTCAAGGCAACCGTCCAACCGGGTCCACCCGGCAGCACTGACCTGATGCTGAATTGGAACAGCGTGGCTGGCGCCAGCTACCGCGTCCGCCACACACCGAATCTCGGACAACCCTTCGAGGTGATCGCCACCGTGACCGCCACCGGACCGACGTGCAGCCACACCGTGGCACGCAGCGGACCGATGGGCTTCTACAAGGTCGAAATCGTCACGCCCTGAGATGTTCAGTGAAGCGATCCTGCGCGATTGGGATCCCGCGCCCTTTCGCGCCGCGCTGACACGCGCCGGCTATACCCGCCAGGGGCTGGAGGCCGTTGACCTTTACCGGCCCGGCAAGCCGCAGGAGCGAACCCAGCTCGCCGCGAAGCTGTTGCCGGCGGACTCGCCGCTGCTGACCGCCTGCCGCTTGTTCGACCACGGCGAGCCGGTCGAGGGCAAGGCGGCACTGTTGCTATTCGGCTCCGACTTGCTCGGCCTGATGCGGCTCGGCCTGCTGGAAGGTCTCGGCAACGATCTGGTCCGCTCCGCCGCAAGGATCGATGCCACCGATCATGGTTGGTTCGCCTTCGATCACTCCGCCGCGATGGTTGCCGGCAAGCCGGACTACGTGATGGGCGAGGGCAATTCGTCGCGGATGCTCACCGCGCTGGCCACCGGGCGGAAAGGCGAGCGGGTGCTCGACCTCGGTGCCGGAGCCGGCTGGGTCACGCTGCGGCTCGCGGAAAAAGGCTGCCAGGTAACCGCCGCGGATCTCAACGAACGCGCCCTCGGCTTCGCCCGCCTCAATGCCAAGCTAAGCGGACTGAACGGCATCGAACTCGTCCAAGGCGATCGCTTCGAACCGCTCGCCGGGCGGAAATTCGATGCGATCGCGAGCAATCCGCCCTTCGTGATCTCGCCGCAGAACACCTTCGTCTTCCGCGACGGCGGGGTGAGAGGCGACGGCTTCTGCGAATCGCTGGTATGCCAATTCCCCGACCACCTCGAAGAGGGCGGCATCGCGGTGATGATCTTCAATTGGTTCGACACCGACCCCGAGCGCTGGGACGAGCGCCCGCTGGCGTGGGCCAAGGACCGGGGCTGCGACGTCTGGCTCTTCCGCAGCGACCGCCACGAGCCGGCCGAGTACGCCTTCCGCTGGCTGCGCGAGAGCGGCCGCGGCAAGTCTCCTGCCAGCGAGGAAATCACCGCGTGGACCGACTACTATCGCGAGCTGGGAGCCGTCGGGATCAACCTCGGCTTTCTCGCGATGCGGAAACGCACGGGGCAAAACTGGGTCCGCTCCGACTCGCGCACCGAGGTGAAAGTCGTTGCTACCGCGGGCGAGGAGATCCGCCGCATCTTCGACAATCAAACTTGGCTCAACGAGCACCCGCTCGACGATGCCGCCATTCTGGATCGCCGCTTTCAAGTGCCCGACGGGATCCGCGCGGAAACGGACATGCTGCTCGACCGCGGCTGGGGCATGCGGACGATCCGGCTGCGCAGTTCCGGCCAGCTCAGTTACGATGGTCAGGTGGACGAGTTCATCCTCCGGCTGTTGGAAGTCTGCCGCGGCGGGGGAAAGCCGGGCGACATGCTGGCGGAGATCCTCGCCAAGCCGGAATTCGCACAAGCCCAGGGCGTGGACGGCCAGATCGCCGCGCTGGTGCGGGAGCTGGTGCGGCATGGCCTGCTGATGCCCGTTTGACACCCGCGTCGCACTCGCTTTGCTGGTGAGGATGAAAACGCTTTTCCTCTCCCTCCTCGCCGTGAGTTCCGCGTCCGCCGCATTGGTCGAAAAGACCGTCGAATACGAACACGATGGCGTGAAGCTCGAGGGCTTTCACGTGTATGACGATGCCGTTCAAGGCAAGCGCCCCGCCGTGCTGGTGATCCACCAGTGGACGGGCCTGAGCGACTACGAAAAGGAGCGCAGCCGGATGCTGGCACAGCTCGGCTACAATATCTTCGCCGCCGACATCTACGGCAAGGGCGTCCGTCCCGTGCCCCCCGCGGCCGGTCAGGAAGCGGGGAAATACAAGGGCGACCGCGAACTCTATCGCGGCCGCTTGAAGGCCGGCTTGGAGGAATTGAAGAAGGATGAGCGCACCGACATCTTGAAGATTGCGGCAATCGGCTACTGCTTCGGCGGCACCGGCGTGCTCGAGCTGGCCCGCGGCAACGCGAACATCGCCGGCGTGGTCTCCTTCCACGGCGGACTGGATGCCGCCGACGGCATGGCGGCCACCAAGGGCAACGTGAAGGCCAAGGTGCTGGTCTGCCATGGCGCGGCGGACCCCTTCGTCCCGACGGAACAGGTGCTGGCGTTTGGCAAGGAGATGGACGACGCCGGCGCCGACTGGCAATTCGTGGCCTATGGCGGTGCCGTGCACTCCTTCACCCAAAAGATGGCGGGCAACGACCCTTCGAAGGGCTCCGCTTACCACGAAAAGGCTGACGAGCGCTCATGGGAGGCGATGAAGACGTTCTTCGCGGAGATTTTCGGAAAGTGACCTCAGGCGCGGGAACTTCTACCTTTGCCAAGGCCACAATCGGCGAAAGGCTTCCCTGCCGGAGAGAGTTTCAGGGAAGGACTTGGCCCGATTCCGACTCTCACCGGCCCGATCTTCCGCATGCCGCATCCCATCACCAGACTCCTCGCCTGCTCGCTGCTGCTCGCGCCCGCCTCGCTCTTTGCCCAAGGCAAAGGCCCGGCCGCGCCGGTCGCCGCGGAGGTCTTCCGCGTGGTCGAAACGCCGATGGCCAACACCGTGAAGACCGTCGGCACGCTGCGCGCCAATGAATCGGTGGACATCGTGCCGGAATTGACCAAGCGGCTCGCGAAGATCGAGGTGCAGGAAGGCGCGCAGGTCGCGAAGGGCGACGTGCTCTTCGTGCTGGATGACAGCGACATCACTGCCGAGTTGGCGGAAATCGATGCTCGTTTGAGACTGGCGGAAGCGAACAAGTCCCGCACCGATTCCCTGCTCCCCCAGCGCGCCATCAGCCGCCAAGCCTACGACCTCGCCATTGCCGAGTTCGACATTTTCAAGGCGCAAAAGGACACAAAGCAGGTCGAGCTTTCCAAGACCCGCATCCTCGCCCCCTTCGCCGGCAAGACCGGCATCCGCCGCGTCAGCGAGGGCGCGCTGGTGAAGCCGGAGACGGTGCTGATGACCCTCCAGGATCTCTCCCGCATCAAGGTCGATTTCCCTCTCCCCGAGCGCTACGCCGCCGAGGTGAAAGCCGGCCAGAAGTTCACGTTCACCGTCGCCGGCAATGCCAAGGTCTTCGAGGGTGCGGTGCAAGTGATCGAGCCCGCGGTGGAGGCCACCACCCGCAGCCTGCAGGTGCGTGGCATTTGCGAAAACCCGGAGAGCCTGGTGCCCGGTGGCTTCGCCGAGGTATCGCTGCAGCTCGATACGATCGAAAACGGCTTCGCCATCCCGAGCCAAGCCGTGGTGCCTTCGGCGAAGGGCCAGGGCGTGTTTGTGTTGAAGGACGGCAAGGCCGAGTTCCGCGACATCGAGATCGGCATCCGTACCTCCGGTCAGGTCCAAGTCCTGCGTGGCCTCCATGAAGGCGACCAGCTTCTGACCACCAACCTGCTCCGGCTCCGCCCCGGCGTGCCCGTCCAAGCCGTCCAGCCGTGAGTTTAGCCGAGACCAGCATCAAGCGGCCCGTGCTCGCCACGGTGATGTCGCTCGCCATCCTGCTCTTCGGCATCACCGGCTTCTACTTCCTCGGGGTCCGTGAGTATCCAGCCGTCGATCCGCCGATCGTCACCGTCCAGACGACTTATCCCGGTGCGAATCCGCAGGTCATCGCCTCGCAGATCACCGAGCCGCTGGAGGCCGTGATCAATGGCATCGCCGGCATTCGCACGATGTCGTCCGAGTCGCGCGAGGAACGCTCGGTCATCACCGTCGAGTTCACCCTCGACACCGACCTCGATGCCGCCGCCAACGACGTCCGCGACCGCGTCTCGCGGGCTGTACGGAACTTGCCGGTCGATGCGAACCCGCCGGTCGTGGAAAAGGCGGACGCCGATTCGAGCCCGATCCTTTTCCTCTCGATGCGCAGCGACCAGCGCTCGATCCTCGACGTCAGCAACCTTGCCGATCGCCTGATCCGCGAGCGCATGGAAACCATCCCCGGCGTCTCGTCCGTCCGCATTTTCGGCGAAAAGCGCTACGCCATGCGGCTGTGGATGGACCCGGTGAAGCTGGCCGTCCACGGGCTGACGCCGCTCGACGTCCAGAGCGCGCTCGACGCCCAGAACGTGGATCTCCCCAGTGGCCGGCTCGAAGGCCTGTCCACAGAGTTGTCGCTGCGCACCCTGGGCCGTCTCAACACGCCCGAGGACTTCGAGAACCTCATCGTCAAGGAAGAGGGCGGACGCCAGATCCATTTCCGCGATGTCGGCTACGCCGAGCTCGGCGCGGAGAACGTTCGCACCGGCGTGAAGCGCGACTTGGTCTATTCCATCGGCGTCGCCGTCATTCCGCAGCCAAACACCAACGCCATCGCGATCGCCGACGAGTTCCACAAGAGGCTGGAGCAGGTGAAGAAGGAGGTGCCGCAGGACGTGACCATGGAGGTCGGCTACGACTTCACCCGCTTCGTCCGGCGCTCGGTCACGGAGGTGGAGGAGACGCTGTTCATCGCCTTCGGGCTCGTGCTCTTGATCATCTACCTGTTCTTGCGCGACTGGCGCTCGACCATCATTCCCGTCATCGCGATTCCGGTGAGCATCGTGGCCGGCTTCTTCATCATGTATGTGGCGGGCTTCTCGATCAACGTGCTCACGCTGGTCGCCATTGTGCTCGCCATCGGCCTGGTCTGCGACGACGCAATCGTGGTGCTGGAGAACATTTACACCAAGATCGAGGACGGCATGGCGCCCCTCGAAGCCGCCATCAAGGGCTCGAAGGAAATCTACTTCGCAGTCATTTCCACCACCATCGCGCTGGCGGCGGTGTTCCTGCCGATCATCTTCCTGTCGGGCCTAACAGGCCGCCTGTTCCGCGAATTCGGCATCACGCTCGCCGGTTGCGTGCTGGTGTCCGCTTTCGTCGCCCTGACACTGTCGCCGATGATGTGCCGCTTCCTGCTGAAGCGACACGAGCCGAGCTGGTTCCATCGCATCACCGAGCCCTTCTTCACCCTGCTTACGAAGAGCTACCGGGGTTCGCTGCGCCTGTTCCTGAAATGGCGCTGGGTCGCCTTCCTCATCCTCGCCGGGAACGCCGCGATCATCGTGTGGCTGGGCAAGTCCCTGCCGCGCGAACTCGCGCCGCTGGAAGACCGCGAGAACATCCGCATCAGCGTCACCGCGCCGGAGGGCTCCAGCTACGAGTTCACCGAGAGCTGGATGGACAAGATCGCCACCTACGTGGAGGACAACATCCCCGAGACCTACCGCACCTTCACCATCATGGGCGGCTTCGGACGGACCGAGGCGAACACCGCCACCCAGAACATCTACCTGGTGCCGCCGGAAGAACGCGACCGCAGCCAGATCGAGATCCACAAGCAGATCATGGAGGACTTGGGTGCCTTCACCGGCGTGCGGACTTTCGCCACCCAGCCGCCGACGATCGGCGACCGCCGCTCCGGCCAGCCTCTGGCCTATGTGCTCCAGGCACCGAACCTGGACGCGCTGATCGAGGCGCTGCCGAAGTTCCTCGACGAGGCGAACAAGAGCCCGGTGCTCCGCCAGATCGATGCCGACCTCAAGGTGAACCGCCCCGAAGGCGTCATTTCCATCAACCGCAACAAGGCCGCGGAACTCGGCATTTCCGTCGAGCAGATTGCCCGAGTACTAGAGTTCGCGTACTCCGGCCGACGTTTCGGCTACTTCCTGAAAGACGGCAAGCAGTACCAGGTGATCGGCCAGATGCAGCGCCAGGACCGCAATGACCCCGGCGACTTGAAGAAGCTCTTCGTCCCCGCCAAGGGTGGCGAAATGGTCTCGCTGGACAACCTGGTGCAGTTCGACGAGTCGGCCAGCCCCGCGGCCATCTTCCGCTTCAACCGCGCCGTGTCGGCCACCATCCAAGGCTCGCCCGCGCCGGGCAAGACGCTCGGCGACGGCATCGCCGAACTCGACCGCATCGCCAAGGAAGTGCTGCCGGAAGGATTCCGAACCTCGCTCGCCGGCCAATCGCGCGACTTCGCCGAAAGCTCCTCCAGCCTGCTCTTCGCCTTCTGCCTCGCGCTGCTGATCATCTACCTGGTGCTCGCCGCGCAGTTCGAAAGCTTCATCGACCCCTTCATCATCATCCTCACCGTGCCGCTGTCGATGGCCGGCGCTTTCCTCACCCTGCGATTCACCGGCCAAACGCTGAACGTCTTCTCGCAGATCGGCATCATCATGCTGGTCGGCATCGTGACGAAGAACGGCATCCTCATCGTCGAGTTCGCCAACCAGCGGAAAGAGCATGGCCTGAAGAAACTCGATGCCGTCCTCGACGCCTCCGTCGCCCGCCTGCGGCCGATCTTGATGACCAGCATGGCCACGATCCTCGGCGTGCTGCCCATCGCCCTGTCGCTCGGTGCCGCCGCCGGATCGCGGCAATCGCTTGGCATCGCGGTGGTGGGTGGATTGATCTTCTCCGGCGTGCTCACCCTCTTCGTGGTGCCGGCAGTGTACGCGGTGTTTTCGCGGGAGCGAAAGGAGGCGGCGTAAGGGGTGTCGACATTCTGTCAACACGGCGTGGACAGAATGTCCACGCTCCTTATGGCTTTCGCCAACTACCATAAACCTCGTAGAAACACTAGGCCCACCGTTTCGAGTGACGCCTCAACGCGATCCGGCTCCTCCTTCGCCAGCGACTCCGCCGGATGCGTGGTGGTCACCGCCACCGTTTTCATGCCGGCGGCTTTCCCCGCGCGGAT
>CBKZPU010000002.1:0-83714 GCA_966696705.1 uncultured Verrucomicrobiaceae bacterium
TGCGCCAAGCCAGCGACGGCACCGTCTTCGTCGGCGGCACCAACCGCGGCTGGGCCTCCAGCGGCAGCAAGCCGTTCACCTTCGAGCGCGTCCGCTGGACGGGCAAGACGCCCTTCGAGATCCACACCATGTCGGCGCTCAAGGACGGCTTCGAACTGACCTTTACCGAACCCGTCGATCCCGCCACCGCCGGCAAGCCGGACTCCTACGCGATGGACGCGTGGACCTACGTTTATCGCGCCGAATACGGCTCGCCCGAAGTGGACCAAGCCACGCCCAAGATCACCGCCGCCGAGGTTTCCGCCGATGGCAAGAAGGTGCGGCTCAAGGTCGATGGCCTCGTCCAAGGCCACGTCCATCACCTGACGGCGAAAGGCGTGGCCTCGAAATCCGGCGCCAAGCTCTGGCATCCCGAGGCGTGGTACACGCTCAATGAGATCCCGCGTTGAGGTTGAGAGTCGAGGGTTGATGGTCGAGAGAAAGACGCCAAGCTTCCGCGGAAGCTTGGCCGGCTCTCAACCTTCAACCAAAGACCCTCAACTTCTTGCACCTCCTCCTCTGCGGTCACGGCTACCTCGGCCAAGCAATCTCCCGCGACTTCCTCGCGGCTGGATGGAACGTCACGGCCGTTTCCCGTGGCAGCGGCATCTTGCCGCAAGCCTCCGAGTACTTCCGCGAAGTCACTTGCGACCTTTCGTCCCGCCACGACGTCTCCTCCCTCCAAGTTGAGCCCGATTTCATCATCCACTGCGCCTCCTCCGGCCGCGGTGGCGCGGAGGCCTATCGCGCCGTTTATCTCGATGGCTGCCGTCACCTGTTAGATCGCTTTCCCGGCGTCCCGCTGCTCTTCACCTCCAGCACTTCCGTCTATGCCCAGGCCGATGGCTCGGAAGTCACCGAGGAAAGCCCGGCCGAACCCAGCCGTGAAACCGGCAAGATCCTGCGCGAGACCGAAGACCTCGTGCTTTCCCACGGCGGCATCGTCACTCGACTGGCCGGCATCTACGGCCCGCATCGTAGTGTGATCCTGAAGAGGTTCCTCTCGGGCGAAGCGGTCATCGAAGAAGACGGCCGGCGCTACCTGAACCAGATCCACCGCGACGACGCCGCAGCCGCGATCCTGAATCTTGTAGCGGCGGTCTATGACCGTCGCACTTCGACCAGCGACGGTCATAGTCCGCCGCTACATCAACTCTTCAACCTCTGCGACTCCCACCCGCTCACCCAGCGCGAGTGCTACGAGGGTCTTGGTAGAATCTTCTCTCGCCCTCTTCCCCCATCCGGCCCGCGCGATCCGGATCGCAAGCGCGGTTGGACCCACAAGCGCGTCTCCAATGCCAAGCTGCGCGCCCTCGGCTGGGAACCACGCTTCCCCTCGTTCCTCGACGCGGTCGGCTCGATTGCCCCGACGCTTTGAGGCCGGCCTCCGCGAGGAGACCGGCCCCTGTCATGGCACTCCACCTGCGTCTGCACTCGCATCAGCGGATGAAGCCGAGTCCGGAGACGCGTTCCTTCCCGTCGCGCTCCGTCACGGTAATGGTCACGGTGCCGCCGCCCGAGTCCGCGGCCACTTCCGTTTTGAGGTCGTCATGGTGGGACACGCGCCAGTTTGAGAATTGATCCAGCGTGCCCCCGGCGGCGCGGAACGACGCCGCGAACTGACTCACGAATGCCTGCTCGAAGTTGTCCTTCTCCGTCTCGGAGGGCAGCAGCACATACGCCGCGCCCACGTTTTGTCCCATCGCCTGCAAAGTGGACCAATCGATCGACTCCCGCGCCTTGGTGTCGCCTCGAGCCAACGCTTCGAAGGTATTCTTGGCAAAGGACAGGTCCGCCTTGCTCCGCGCCTTCTCGCATTGGCTGAAGGCAAAAGACATGACGATGGCGAGAGGCGGTATCCACAAGGCTCTCATGGCAGTCATGGGTTGTTACAGAGGCCGGCTCCGGCCGCCTCGCTTGTGTATTTGCAAATGCCAAACCAAAACAATTCCGCCCTCATCTCCAACGGGTTGCAAAAAACGCGCTTTGGCCAGATCGTGCAGAACGCACCTACTATCACGCAAAACCTCCCTTTTGGAACTCCAGGGCTTGGCGTGCCGCCCGACCGAAGTCAGGGTTCTGACATGCTTCGTCTCCTCTCCCTCCTGGCTCTTGCCCTAACCATTTCTTCCTGCGGCACTGCCGGCAACTCCAAGGGAGGAGCCTCCTACCAACCCGCGGAGGGCGACATCGTTTTCCAGTCGCTGCCGAATCCCGCCGGCATGGATCTGGTCGATGCCATCGAAGGAACGACCAGCTCGCCCTATTCGCACTGCGGCATGGTCTTTCAGGAAGGCGGCGAGTGGAAAGTCATCGAGGCCATCGGGCCGGTGAAGATCACGCCGCTGAAAAGCTATGTCGCACGCGGTCGTGGCGGAAAGGTGTGGGCCTATCGCCTCGACGAATCGAACCGCAAGCATGTGCCCGCCGCACTGAACGCCATGCGCAAGGACCTCGGCAAGCCTTACGACCCACGCTACCGCTTCGACGATGAAGCGATCTACTGCTCCGAACTCATCTGGCGTGGGTGGAAAGCGGCCACCGGCGAAGAACTCGGCTCCGCCGTCACCTTGGGCAGCTTGAATTGGAAACCCTATCAGCCGGTGATCGAGGCGATCGAAGGCCGCGGCAACCTGCCGCTCGACCGTCAGATGATCACGCCACGCGACATGGCCAAGGCGAAGGAGCTTACCTTGGTGTTCCCCGCCGAGTGACGGTCACTCGAGAGCCGTCCAACGGTGAAGTGAGACGTCAAAGCTGAACCACGGGTTATCGACCTGATCGGGCCGCCCGGTGATGACCTTCCCGGGTCCAGGATCGGACTGGATCCAATCGCCGCCGCCGAGATGAATCAGCACGTGATTGCCACCATCAGTCACCGCGAGATCGCCAGGCTTGATGGCCGCAGGGTCAAGCTTCCACAGCGGACCGGCCCTGCCAACCGGGCAAGTGAAGCCGCGATAGCCTTCGCGCATCGCCAGGGCGCTGGTATCGTACCACCACTGCTCCAGCCACATCCGGGCGGCGCGGCCATTGCCGCGGAGCGCTTGGTCGAGCAAAGCGTCGCGCAATGCCCGCCGCGGCAAACCGGAACAATCGATGCCGCGCCCGCCTTCGCCGCCCCAAACATAGCGCGTGCCTTCAAAGCCACGCATCGAAGCCACGTAGCGATTTGTTAGACGGCCACGATCCAGCTCCCGACCGGGCATCACGAAGGGCAACGCCACCAGCAAGGGCAGACAAAGGACCGCGATCCGCCATTTCTTCCGCTCCCACGCCAGCATCAGCAAGCCCACCCACACCGCCAGCAACATCAGCGGCAAGCCATAGCGCAGCCAACCATTGTGCAGCGGCTGCCAAAGCAAGTAGGCCGCCAAGGCACCGGCGTAAAGGACCAGCCTGCTAGAGAACCTCCGTGACATTCCGGCAACATCGCACCGGCAGGCCGGAGTACTCCAGATTCATCCGACGCTTCACCGAGAATTCACCGCCGCTCCATTCACCGGGGAGCGTGGGCATTCGAGGAACAACGGAAGGAGCGAAAGCTCGCGAAAGAAAGGCGGGGATTCTATTCTTTTTCGTTGTTCCCTGAATTCCGCGCTCCCAGTCATGGGAAATTTCGCGTGGTTCCGCGGTTGGATGCTTCTCCCTCGTTTGGCAGGATTCGCGCCCCATCGATCAGCCACGCCTTTCACCTTGCCCGTGGTAGTTCTCAGGCTAGCTTGGGGCCTTCATGCACTCGCTAACCGCCAGCCTTGGCCACGATGCCACCCGCCCGTCGGCGCGGTGCCGTGGCGGCTGGTGTGCGCACCGGCTCGCGGCCTTCCGGGCGTGAGCGGGCAAGCTCTTTGAACCGGGATCCTTCCCGAGCTTGCCCCGCCTTGCATTCCCGTTGAACCCGCCCTCCGGACGTTTCCGGAGTGGCCCATCCTTCTTTTGTCATGAAACCGCTTCGTTTGTTCGACGAGGCCGGGCTAGCCCGTCTCGTCCATCTCTCAAAACCATCTGACTCAAATCCTCGCCTAACACCGATCCAGCGCCAGGAGCTGGCCGCCTTGCTACAGGAAAGCGCCGTCACGGCCGATCCGGATGAACTCGCCCGGCGCGTCGCACTCGGCGACCGGGTGAGACTGGTCTCTCCGCAAGATCCGGACGATTGGTATGAGCTCGAACTCGTGCTGCCGCCGGACACCGACATCGATGCCGACCGCATCTCCCTGTTCACTCCCGTGGGACTCGCGCTGCTCGGGCGCAGGACCGGAAACCGGGTGGCCTGGGAAGTTCCCGCCGGCTTGCGGGAGATGATCGTCGCGTCCGTCGTCAAGCTGGCGAGCGCGTTGACCTGACCATGCCGCGGGGTGGAACGTCGCTGACGTTCCACCCTCGCGCCATCGGCTCCTTGCGCGGATTCTCCCGGGTTGGTAGCAATATCATCGGTTAGCACCCCGTTTCTCGAATCATGCGATCGTTGCTGGCATCCGTGTTGCTCGTGGCAAGTCTGGCGGCCGAAGATAGCCCCTCGGCAAAACCCGTCGATCAAAGCGAGAACGTCCAGAGACGCATCAGCGAGAATGACTTCGTCGTCGACATCTGCATCTACGAGCAGGAGTGGATCCCCGCAGGCAAGGATCATTGGAAGGCGACCTTAATCAAGCGGGCGGTCGTCACCGGCGTCCACAAGGGAGACATCCCGGTGGGAACCAAGCTGGAGTACTACCACCTGATTGAAGAGCCGCCGAAGCTTTTCAAGGCCTTCAGGTCCGGCGTGGATGGAGAACTGAGAACCTTCTTCTTCTCGCGCGAGGACGCGGCTTTCAAGGACGGAAAGTATACCATCCACGGCGACGCGCACTTCGGGTTCGACCGCTGCACGGGCGACTTCGCCGAGGCTTTTGCCAAGGAACTCAAAGGCAACCCCGAGTTCAAAAAACGGGATGACTGACAGGACACCATCCTTGCACGTGGGGAACCACTTGTGGTGGATAACGGATTCCGGCAACCGTTCACCGCGCTCCTGCGGCCTTCGTCCTGATGACAACTCTCCTTCAATCGATCGCTGATTGGGCGAAGCAATGGTCCACGCGGACCCCGACAGAACTCCGCGCGATCCGCCGCTATCCACGCGATGTTCGATTCCGGACCTTTCAGCCAGCCGATGAGGCCGCTTGCCTCGGGATCTACCAATCCCTCGAAGCGGGGTTTCCGGCCAATGGCACCGACAACTTTCTCGCCAGCCTCCGAAGCCCTGATAGCGCCATCGTCGTCGCCGAGCGCGATGGCGTCGTCATCGGCATGGGAGGCATCTCGCTGAGTGGCAAAAACACGGCAACCCTCTGGTACGGCTTGGTGGCACCAGCCCATCAGGGCTCCGGCATCGGCATTGCGCTGGCGTTGCTCCGGCTATGTTCGTTGCCTTCGGACGACTTCGCTGTCTTCATTTACACCCTGCACAGGCCAGAAGGTTTTTACCGAAGGCTCGGCTTCCGAACCTTCTCCCAGTGGGATGATGAGCACGGATGCCAGCATCCCTTCGCTTTGCTCGACCTTGCCGGTTTCCGGCGGGACTTTGTCTTGGATATCCTCCGGACTCGCGGAGTTGCCCTTGAAGGCACCTTGGTTCCCCAAATGACGACCGGTTTTTTGATTGATCGCTTCCGACAGGCCAATGGGACCTATGAGTTCAAGGCGCGCGCCAATGACGCTCCGGAAGGGGCAAGCTAAACCCTACTCGGCCCGGCTCCTCAAAACGACGAACCGCTTGAGCCCTTCTTTTCTTCCTCCGGATCCCAAATCTTCACGAAGCCATTTTGCGGTGAGGTCGCCTGACGGACGAGACCACTGGCGGAAAGGGAGGAGCCGGTCCTAATCGAGTAGCCGCAGCTCTGCAGCGACTGGGCGGTCCAAACGTTGCAAATACGAGGGAAGTAGTAGCGGTAGTTGTCCGGGCAGCGGATCAGGCGGCCGTCGCCCCAGCTCGAGGGCGCGATGGTTTCCGGGGTGCCGTCGGGCTTCTTCTCAGCGCAGCCGTTGAGGAAGGCGGCCAGGGCCGGGCCGGACGAGCGCGGGACATCGGCGATGAAGACCTTCTGGTGATGGCAGACGTTCTCGACCTTCCAATCGATGGGGATGATCTCCATCACCGACGGCGATGGCGTGCAGAGGGCGCGGAAGACTTGAAGAGGATTGAGCCAGCGCTTCTGCACGTAGGCGGTTTTTTCGCCCCAGCTCATGGTCACCCACTTGTGGTCGCCGATCTCATGCGGCTTCCTGTAGCCGCTTTCCTCCAGCCACTTCAGGTCGAAGACGAGGGCGGTGTGGAGGTTGTCGGAGAGCAGGTAGATCGGCACTGTATCCGCCGGGGCGGCGACGGAAACCGAGCGCGTCTCCACCCGCTGCCGGGAGATTTCCGGCGCGGGCAGGTGCATGGCGCAGGAGGCCAAGAGGACCACCGGCAGCAGCAGGAAGAAGCGCGGCATGGACATGGCTGGATGCGGCATAGCCTCCCCGGCCGCCCGAATCAAGGCGTGCCGAAGGAGCAGATGTATTCGCAAGGTTCGCCGGCCACGCGGATCGTGAAGCCGCTGTTTCCGGGCACGTCGAAGGAACTCCCGGCGGCAATCGCCAGCGTCTCGGTGGTGCCATCGAGCACGACCTCACAGGCTCCGGCGGTGATATCCATCACTTCCGGATCACCGGTGCCGAAGTGGTATTCGCCCGGGAAGATCACACCGAGCGACTTCTTGCGGCCGTCGGCCAAGATCAGGGAATGGGAGACGACCTTGCCGTCGAAATAGACGTTGGCCTTGGTTGAGACAGTGACGTTTTCGAAAGAGGTGGGCATGGGATGGATGGAAAAAGTCTGGGTAATGAGGGATTAACCGCAAAGAACGCAAAGATCACAAAGAAGAGACAGGCTGAACGAAAGCGACCCGATTCATCGGAAGGTACTTTCTTTGAGATCTTTGTGATCCTTGCGGTTCAAATCCCCAATCAGAGGATGTCGAGAAGTTCCACGTCGAAGACCAGCATGCCGGCGGGTGCGCCCGGCGGCGGGTTGGTGCCGTAGGCGAGGTTGGCCGGAATCCAGAAGCGGCGCTTTTCGCCGCCGACCATGAGCTGCACGCCTTCGGTCCAGCCGGGAATCACGCGGTTGAGCGGGAAAACGACCGGCTCGTCGCGGATCACGGAGCTGTCAAAGAGTTCTCCATCGGTGGTCCAGCCGGTGTAGTGGACTTCGACTTGGTCGGTGGCCTTCGGATGACGGCTGCCATTGCCGGGTGAGAGGACTTTGGAAGCGAGACCGCTCGGGGTCTTGATCGCATCGACCGGCGGAGCGGCGACGTCTTCCGGCACGGGCGGCGGCTCGGGGGCCTTCTTGATGTCGAAGAGTTCGACGTCGAACACCAGCATGCCCTTCGGCGCACCGCCGCGCGGGTTCTCGCCATAGGCAAGATTGGCCGGGATCCAGAAGCGGCGCTTTTCACCGGTGACCATGAGCTGCAGGCCCTCGGTCCAGCCGGCGATCACGCCATTGAGCGGAAAGGAGATGGTCTTGCCGCGATCGACGGAGCTGTCGAACAGCTTTCCGTCCGTGGTCCAGCCGGAATAGTGGACCGTCACGGTGTCGGCGGAGCCGGGCTTGTCCGTGCCGGAGCCGGCTTGGAGGACTTTCGAGGCCAAGCCCGTGGGGCTGGTGATGGCATCGGCGGGAGGGGCGGCTACGTCGGCGGGAGCGGCGGGCATGGCAGCGGGAGGGTTGGCCCGGAGTGTCTACCTGTCAATCCACCGAATCTCCCGATTGTGTCGCGCTTTCCGCGAGCCGGCGATCGATCCAGAAGGGGCCGAAAGGCACGACCGACGCAATTCCGGCCATCACGGCCTGGCGTTTGGTGAGAACCCCGTTTCCCCAAGCTTGGAAGATCAAATACAGCAGGAGTACAAAGAGCGCTCCGTGAATCGGGCCGAAGATCTTCACCCCGAGCGGCATGTCGGCAAGGTGCTTCGCCGCCGAGCAGCCCAGCAGGATCAAGAAGGAAACCCCTTCCACCATGCCGACGAGACGGATACGGCCGATGGGATCGCGCAGATCGGGAACACTCATGCGGGCCGAAGGGAGCAGCGAATGCGGCAATGGTCAACTGCACGGCCGCTTCAAAAAGTGTGGGTAGTCCTGTCGTCAGCCGGACGCGCTGGCAAGGGGAGCAAGTTCGGCTGAAGCCGGGGGCTACAACATATTGTCAGCCTTTCTTGTGTCACCGTGACTCGCGCGTTTAAAATTTGGGAAGTCGCGTTGCCAAATCCCGCCGGCTTTTCCCTCCAATGAACCACCGCCTCGCCGCCTGTTCGCTTGCCTTGATCGATTCCGCCCTCGGGGCGGGCTTTCAACTCCACGAACGCTCCGCCGCCGGTCTCGGGCGGGCATTCTCCGGCGAAGCGGCGATGGGTGACGATGCCACGGTCATCGCGTCCAATCCGGCGGGGATGGTCCTGTTGGAAGACGAGTGGTCGTTCGCGATCGGAACGAGCGGGATCTTCCCCGAGGTGGAGGTCAGCGGCCTCTACTCCCCGCCAGCGCCCGCACCACCGGGGACGCTGATTCCCGCGCCCGCCGGCAATGTTTCGGACAACGCCTACCTGCCCTACGTCTATCTCGCCAAGCGGTTCAACGACCACCTCAGCCTGGGCTTCGGCGCCTACACGACCTTCGGGCTCAAGTCCGACTACCCCCTCGCCTTCCCGGCGCGGACGATCGCCGACTTCAGCGAGCTGGTTTCCATCAATCTCAACCCCTCGCTCGCGTGGCGAATCAACGGGCAGTGGTCGGTGGGCGCGGGCTACGATGCCCTGTATGGGGACGGCACCCTGGTGGCGAGCCTGCCTTCCACGCTGCCGGCGCTGGATCTGGCGGGCGATGACTGGGGGCACGGGTTCAATGTGGGCGTGCTGTTCGAGGCGACGGAAAGCACTCGCTTCGGCCTGCACTACCGCTCCAAGATCGATCTCGATCTGGAAGGCCGGGCGGTCTCGGTGATCCCCGCCTTCAACGGTCCGGCCACGCTGGCGGTCGAGTTGCCGGCGACCGTGGAAATCAGCGCGGTCCACGATTTCAATGACTGGTCCATCCATGGCGACGTGATGTGGACGGATTGGAGCGCGTTCCAACAGCTCGCTCCGCACATCATCGGCGCGCCCGCCCAGCCGCCGGCGACGCGGGAAAACTGGAAGGACTCGTGGCGCTTCGCCCTCGGCACCACGTGGCGGGCGAGCGAGACGTGGACGTTCCGTGCCGGCGCGGCGTATGACCGCGCGCCGGTCGGCGAGGCGAATCTCACGCTGCGCATCCCGGATGCCGACCGCTTCTGGCTCAGCGCCGGCTTTTCGTGGGAGTTCTCGCCCTGCTGGACGCTCGACTTCGGCTACACGCACATTTTCGCCGACGATGTCTTCATCACCGACGGCAGTGCGGCCACCGGCACCTTCCAAGGCATGGCCACCGGCAGCGGCGATGTCGTCTCGATCGGCATTTCGGCGGCTTTCTGACGGCTTTTGCCATCGCCATTCGTCGGCCTGATCCATAGGATCGGGGCCGAATGACACCCCGCGTCAAGCAAACGGCCTCGATCACCATTGGAGAGTTTTTCGAGCGCCATGCGGCGGCGTTGTCGTTGACGCTGTTAGGAGAAAAGCACGGCTTCGAGCGGCCAATCAGCGAGCCCGCTCCCAACCGCCCGGGCCTCGCGCTGGCCGGCTTCTTCAGCTACTTCGCCAAGAAGCGCATCCAAGTGCTGGGGAATTCCGAGATCTCCTACCTGAAAAAACTCACCCCGCAGATGAGCGCCGAGCGTTTCCGCCGGATGTGCGAGCGGGACATCCCGGGAATCGTCATTTCCCGCGGCGCGGCGCTTGCCGAGGAGCACATGAAGATCGCCGCCGAGCACCGCATCCCGGTTTTCGGCACCACGCTGGTGACCATGAAGTTCCTCAATGCCGCGACGCTGCGGCTGGAACACGAGTTCGCGCCGAACGTGACCATGCACGGCTGCATGGTGGACCTGCGCGGCATCGGCGTGCTGATCATCGGCAAGAGCGGCGCCGGCAAAAGCGAAACCGCCATCGGCCTGATCGAGCGCGGCGGCGCGCTGGTGGCCGATGACATGGTGCGGATCAAGCTCGTCGGCGGCGAACTCAATGCCTCCGCCCCCGCCCTTTCCCGCGGCTATCTGGAAATCCGCGGCATCGGCATCGTCAACGTCGCCAACCTCTACGGCCTCGCCTCCATCCGGCCGGAAAAGCGTCTCGATCTGGTGGTCACGCTAATCGCCCACGCCGACCAGAACGAAATCGACCGCCTCGGCCTGCAGCCGAAGTCGTATGAAATCCTCGGCCAACCGGTGCCACACGTGGAAGTGCCGGTCGCTCCCGGCCGCGACACCGCGCGCATGGTGGCGATCGCGGCACTGGACCAACAGCTCCGCCGGCTCGGCTATAACATGGCCGACGAATTCAACCAGCGCCTGCTCCGCCACATGGCGGGGGAGGTGTGAGGGAAAATCACCAATCACCAATCAGAGTCCCCCAAAGAGAAAAGGCTTCCGCCATCAGCGGGACGGGTTGGTGAAAACAAGGGCGTCGTTTCCACGGACTGGCGCCGCGATGGCCGCGGGGCCATCATTCTTCCAATACACTTCGATTGGTGATTGGAGGATTGGAGCTTGCGGCCTCGCCGCCTTCACTCTTCCTCGAACTTCCGGCCGATCAAATCCGCCAGGGCGTCAAGCGCGGCGTCGGCGTCGGACCCGTCAGCGGCGACGCTGATGACCGATCCGTGGCCGGCGGCCAGCATCATGAGGCCCATGATGCTCTTGCCATCGACTTCCTCGCCATCCTTCTCGACACGCACTTCCGACGAAAAGCGGCTGGCCGTTTTCACGAACTGGGCTGCGGGACGGGCGTGAATGCCGAGTTTGTTCTGGATAGTGAATTCGCGCTGCGCCATGGATGGATCGTTCGGACGGGCGGAGCGTAGGAGGTTGCCCCCCATCCTTCCAAGGGATTTTTTTCACGTCAGGCAGGGCCGCGGGCGCCGGCTTTAATTTTTGTTCTTTGATGGATGGGTTCATCCTCGCAGCATGGCGCCAGAAACGCCGATGCCCGACAAACAGGAAACAGTGCTCCAAGGCACCCCCGTCTCCCCGGGGATCGGGATCGGCCCGGTACATGTCATCGCCCGCGGCTTCTCCGCGCCCGAGGTTTACGAGATTTCCGAGAAGGATGTCCCCGCCGAGCAGGAGCGCTTTCGGGCGGCCCTGGAGGAGACGAAGGTGCAACTCGATGAATTGCAGGAGCGCATCAAGGCGATCTCCGGCGAGGAAGAGAGCCGGATCTTCGAGGCGCACCTGATGGTCTTGGAAGACCGCGCGATGCTCGACCGCGTGGCCGACGCCATCGCCAGCCGCCGCCAGAATGCCGAGTTCGCCTTCTATGCGGTGATGCAGCATTTCCTGGAAGCGATGCGCCGGGTGCCGGACCCCTATCTGCGCGAGCGCACCGCCGATCTGGAAGATGTCTGCCAGCGGGTGCTGCGGAATTTCCGCGAGGAGGAAATGCCGCGCCATGCCGAGCTGGACGAGCAGCACATCCTGGTCGCCTACGACCTCACGCCGTCCGACACCGCCGCGATCAACCGCCGCCATGTGCTCGGCTTCGCGACCGAGCTCGGCAGCGTCAACTCGCACACCGCCATCCTCGCCCGCTCGCTCGGCCTGCCGGCGATCGTCGGCATCGAGGACGCCGTGCTCGATATCCGCACGCTCACCCCGGCGATCCTCGACGGCTACTCGGGCCGGCTGATTCTCCATCCCTCGGAGGAAACGCTGGGCCGCTACCGGGAGCTGCGCGACCGTAAGGAAAAGGTCCGCCGCGACCTCGAGGCGCAGCGCGACGCCGTCACCACGACGACCGACGGGCGGACCATCACGCTTTCCTCCAACATCGAGTTTATCGACGAGGTCGCCTTCGTGCAAAAGAGCGGCGCGAAGGGCGTGGGACTCTATCGCACCGAATTCCTGCTGTTGGATGGCGAGGAAATGCCGGGCGAACTGGAGCAGTCGGAGGCCTACACCCGGCTCGCCAAGGCGCTGGCCCCCGACCCCGTCATCATCCGCACGCTGGATGCCGGCGGTGACAAGCTGCCGGTCGAGCCGCTCACCGAACCGGAGCCGAATCCTTTCCTCGGCTGGCGCGGCATCCGCGTCTCGCTCGATCGCCCGGGCATGTTCAAGGAGCAGCTCCGCGCCATCCTCCGCGCCAGCGCCCACGGCAAGCTTGCCGTGATGTTCCCGCTGGTGTCGGGCTTGGGCGAAGTGCGCCGCGCCAAGGACTACCTCAAGGAGTGCATGGAGGAGCTGGCCAACCTGGGCGTGCCCTTCGACGAAAAGCTCGAAACCGGCGTGATGATCGAGGTTCCCAGCGCCGCCGTCATCGCCGACCTGATCGCACCGGAGGTCGATTTCTTCTCGATCGGCACCAATGACCTGATCCAGTACACCGTGGCGGTGGACCGGGTGAATCACCACGTGGCCGATCTCTACCGGCCGACCCATCCGGCGGTGGTGCGCTTGATCAAGCAAACCGTCGATGCCGCGGCGAATGCCGGGATCTGGACCGGTGTTTGCGGGGAAATGGCCGGCGACATCCGGCTGACGCCATTGATGTTAGGTCTCGGCGTCGAGGAACTGTCGGTCGGCCCGCACCAGGTGCCGCGGGTCCGCCGGGCGATCCGGGCGCTCAGTCACGCCGAGTGCGTGGCCATGGCGAACGAAGCGCTCAACACGCCGCTGAGCCCGGAGATCATGAACGCCACCGTCGGTTTGGCGCGGAAATATTATCCCGAACTGCTCGACTGAACAGTTCGATTCCCAGGGGCTTATCGGCAGTTTTCCCCACTCCCCTCGCTCCCGATTTTCTGTGACCTTGCGGGCGGCTTTCTCGAAACCGTCATGCGCAGCCAAGCCTGCCTCTGGACGGAAACGGCCGTCACCCAGTATCCCGACAAGGCCGAGTGACCCGCGCTCACGACGGGCCTCACCTCACTGCTGCCGGCCCTGGATCTCCTGCATGCGGCGCTGGACGCGCTCGGCCACGTTTGCCGGCAGCGAGTTCTGGCTGATCCACTGCGAGGCGGCATTGTAGTCGCGGCGCAGCCAGCCATCGAGCATGCGGCCGTACATCCGCTCCTGCTGGTTCTGGTTGGAAACCTTGCCGATGTAGTTGACGGCGATCTCCGGCGCCTCGCCGAAGGAGTGCCAGACGAACTGCTCATAGACGCGGTCATTCGCGTCACCGGCATTCGCATCGAGGAAATCCGCGGCGGCGCGCGGATCCTTCATCGCCATGCTGTTGGCCACGCCGCGCAGGGCATTGGTGCGGACGTCACCGGCGGGCAGCCCCTTGTAGTAGGCCACCGCGGCGTCCTGATCCTGCTCCATCCAGGAGGAAATCACGTTGTCCATCGAGCGGTCGGCGGCTTCGCCGGGGTTCTGCATCAGCCACGCGGCGGTGCCGGCGGGGTCCTTTGCCGCCAGCGCCTCGGCAACGCGGCCGATGGCGCCTTGTTTGAGCGACTCATCGGTCATGCCAATGGCCCACGCCTTCGCGGCGTCCGGGCCTTGGGCAAGGATGGTCGGCAGCAGCACGCCGAGCGCTTCGCCGCGTTCTTCGGAAAAATTCATGCTCGCCAGAAGCTGGGAAGCGCGCGCCGGGTCGTTGGCGGCGAGTCCTTGGATCACGCCGATCATCCACGGGTTGCCCTCGCCTTCCTTGGCGTCGTGGTTCTGCTCGGCCCAGCGGATCGCGCCTTCCGGATCGTAGGCCGCCCAAGCGGTAAGGATGGTGTTGCGGGCGAAGCGATTGCCGGTGTTCGCCTTGGCATATTCGAGCGCCTGCATCGGGTCCTTCTTCGCCCACGCGCTGAGCAGCATCGAATACTCGGTCATGCGGCTCTCGGTCATGCCGAGGGCTCGGAACGAGGCGACCACGGACTCGAACTCGGATGGGTCGATCGAATTGACGAAATCCAGCCACGCCTTGCTGCGCTCGATCGGATCGGTGGTCCGCATCAGCGCTTCCATTTTCGCGAGCGCCTCCTCGCCCCGGACCGTGCCGCCCTTGGCGGCCACGCGTTCGGCCAAGCTGCGCCGCGGCGATCCGGCCTCACCCGCGTCCCCAAAGCCGCCGCGCTCGGAAACCTTGCCCGGCAGATTGCCGCCCTTTTCGCCCGCAGCGCTTCCGGCGGTGTCCGGGGCCGTCATGCGACCGGCAATGAAGGCTCCCGCGCTGGCCACGACAAGGGCACCAGCAAGGGTCAGGTTGCGATTATTCGAACTCATGGAGAAGTGCAGGGTAAACGCCGCCAAACGCGAAATTCGTTTGCCGGCAGGCACAAGAGAGCACCGGACGGCCGGCTATTCCAGCGGATCTCGCTAGCGCGGCGGCGAGACTCCCGGCGGATGCACGATGATCCGGGCCTCCGGATTGTCCCGCAGGTAGGCGAAGGCCCAGCCGAGCAGCACGGACAGGCGGTTGCGGAAGCCGATCAGGAACGCGATGTGGATGAACAGCCACGCGCACCAGGCGAGGAAACCCTGCATGCGCATTTTGCCCGCCTTCACCACCGCGTGGTTCTTCCCGATGATGGCCATGAAGCCCTTGTCGAAGTAGTAGAAATCGTCCCGCGGCTGGCCGTCAGCCTGCGCTTTCAGGAGCTTCGCGACGTGCCGGCCCATCTGCGAGGCGGCGGGCGCGAGGCCGGGCACCGCTTTGTCGTCGGCGTCCTTCATCCGCACCAAGTCGCCCGCCACGAAGATATCCGGCAAGCCGGGCAGCGACAGGTCGGCATTCGGCGTCACCCGTCCGGCGCGATCGGCCAGCGGCACGCCGAGCATTGCGGTCAGCGGGTTCGCCTCGACCCCGGCGGCCCAGATGATCGCCTCGGCCTCAAGCTGGGATCCATCGGTGAAATGCAGCCGGCCATGCTGGACGTCATCGACCCGCATGCCGGTCCAGACTTCCACGCCCAGCGTTTTCAAGCGCTGGCGGGCATATTCGCTCTGGTCCTCGTCGAAGGCCTCCAGCACCCGGGCCGATCCCTCGATCAGCACCACGCGCAGCTTCGAGGTATCGATCCGCCGGAAATTCGACTTCAGCGAGCGATGGACGAGGTCGGCGAACGCCCCTGCCAGTTCGACGCCGGTCGGCCCGCCGCCAACGATGGCCACGGTCATGAGGCGCTTGCGCTCGGCCTCGTCGTTGCACAGTTCGGCGCGCTCCAAATTCGAGAGCACGGTGCGGCGGACGGCTTGGGCATCGGCCAGCGATTTCAAGCCGAGCGTGTGCTGCGCCCACGCAGTTTTCCCGAAGAACGACGTCCGCGCCCCGGCGGCGAGTAGCAGGTAATCGAACTCGTAGCGCGTGCCCGAAGCCCCGATGGCGGTCTTCGCCACCGGGTCGAGCGCGATGATTTCGTCCATCAGCACCGTGACATTTGGCGCGTCGGCGAGGATCTGGCGGATCGATCGCGCAATGTCCGGCGCGGCCAGCGAGGCGGTCGCAACCTGATAGAGCAGCGGCTGGAAAAGGTGGTGATTGGTCCGGTCCACCAGCGTCACGGAAAAGCGGGAATCGCCGGCCAGCGTGCGTGCGCATTCGAGGCCCGCGAAGCCTCCCCCGATGATCAATACCCGGCTTCCCCCCATGCTTGTGGCTGCCATGCCGCGAAGCTCGCAGGTTCTGCTAGAATAGCAATGGGGAGCTTGTGAAAAATTTCACAAGCTCGCATTCGGCTGTTATTCAAATACTTGCAACTACAAATCAACCCGCCGGCACGAGCGTCTGCCACTCGCCACCAAGCAGTTCAGTCAGGCTCCCGACGCCCCGGGCTCCCTCGCGAGCGGTGCCCCCCTTCGAAAGCACCTGCGCGACCGCCAAACCGGCGGTCAACGCCGCGGCGACGCCATGTCGGCTGTCCTCAATCGCCAGGCAGCGGGTCGGGCCGATCCCCAGGCGCCGGCACGCGAGCAGATAGAGGTCTGGCGCGGGCTTGCCCGCGGCCACTTCATCGCCCGAAGCGCGAATGGGAAAATAGCGGTCCAGCCCCGAAACCTGGAGGCAAAGGTCGATATCCGCCCGGTCGCTGGAACTGGCGAGAGCGACAGGCACCCCGGCCTCCAGGATTTCCTCAAGCAGCGCCTCGACGCCGGGCAAGGGCACGGGCGGATCTCCGGTCACGAGTTTTCGCCATTCCTCGCGCCATTCGCTGCGGAATCCCGTGAGGTCGAAACCCGACGGAGCCTTGGCGGCGAGGTACCCCTCGATATCGTCATTCGACCGGCCGATGAGTTCGTGGAAGTATTCCTCGTGCGACAGCTCGCCGCCTTGGCGGGCAAAGGCCTGCCGGAAGGCTTGGCAATAGACCGGCTCCGTGTCGAAGAGCGTGCCGTCCATGTCGAAGACCACGGCCCGCTCCGTGACGAGGGAAGCGGAAGTGCTCAAGCCGGAGCGGAAGTCGCTCGGCCGCTGGCCGGTCTCCGCCAGGAAAAAGCGGCTCAATTCGTGGGCAGACCCGAACTGCATGCGGCGCGCGATTTCCGCGAGTGTGAGCGACTCGTCACCTAACAAATGCTTCAGATGCCGCACCCGCACCCGCTGGATTTCCTCCTTGGGTCCGTGACCGAGGGAGGCAGCGAAGCGCTCCTTGATCGTGGTCATGGAAAGCGTCGTGAGGTCGGCGAGTTCGGAGACACGGATGGCCTCGTGCGGGGCCCGCAAGCGGATGTGGCGAACCAGTTCGCGGATCTCCGGATGGGCGATCGCCAGCATGTCGCTGGACTCACGCGGCACCACCCGGCTCACGGGCACAATCCGCGAGCCGGGCTCGACGATTTCGCCCGCCATTTGGCATCGCAGGAGTTCCGCCGCCTGACGACCGATTTCGCAAGCCGGGTGCTCGATGCTGCTGAGAGCCGGAAAGGTCGAGAAGCAGTAAGCGGGATCGTCACCGTAACCGATCACCGCGAGTTGCTCCGGCACTTGCCGGCCTAACATGTCTGCCGCGCGCAGAACCACGGCGGCAAGCGAGTCATCGGCGACAAACAAGCCACAGGGGTGCGGCAGGCTTTCGAGGAAGGCCATGACCTCCGTCTGGACCTCGCGCCAGCCGTGGGATTCCCACAGCGGCCGGCCGCGCAAGTAGTGGACCACCGGCTCCTGCCGATACTCTAACAAGCCGGCGCGGAATCCCTTCAGCCGTTGGCGGGCATACACGCGGAGACCGGGCGCGAATTGCTCCTCGCGGTAAAACGTTTCGCCGCGGGCAAGGAAGGCGAAGTGCGGCAACTGGCACTCGATGAGGTGATGCGCCGCGAGTCGGCCGATCTCCGGATTGTCCGGCACCACCCGCGGGTAGCCGAGATCCGGACCCTCGGTGCTGGTGAGCACCACCGCCGTGCCGCGCTCGCGGTAGCTGGCGAGCTCGCGTTCGGTGGCGCGGAAAAGAATCAAGCCATCGCCGCGCCAGTGCTCGTCGATCTTCACCGCCTCCATCTCGCCGAAGGAGTCGTTCTCGGTCGCGAGCCGCCACATCTCGTGCTGCCGCATGAATTCGACCACGCCTTCCATGGTACGAGGTCCATAGGAGGACCACTGGGGAAAGCGGATCCCCACGAGCTTGCGGAAGGTGCGGTTCATCAGCGGGCGGATCAGGCAAAACATGCCATCGGGGAGAATCGCAAGCTTCGATTCCTCCGCCTCCTTCGCGTGGCACGAGTCGGCGGAATTGCTCCCGCCGCCGCCGATAATGCCACTTTCGCCAATGCGGCGGTTTCCGCGATCAGATGATGCGTCGGCTACCGGTCCGCCGCGAGGCGGTGGGGCTGACTCTTGAACTCCCAGACCTCACCATGAAACTCCGGAAACTCTCCCTGCTCCGCCAGGCCACGCTCGCTCTCGCGGGCTTGGCCTCCACCACGCTCCTCCATGCCGCCGAGCTGCAGAACGGCGGCTTCGACACGGCCACCGGCAACAACGCCAATTACTGGTCGAACAATGGAACCCCGCCGGGCATCGGCAGCACCGTCCGTGGCGGCAACCAAGGTGGCTACGGCTGGAGTACCGGCTACTTCGCCGGAAACGCCTATCCCTCTAACAACACCTTCGCCACCACTTTTGGCGGCGCGGTGCGGCAGGATCTGGCCGGCACCGGCAATACCTACGTCGCAGGCGCGACTTACACCATCACCGCCAAGCTGTTCTCCGCCGGTGCCTACGCACAGGCGCAGAACGCGCAGATCATGTGGTCGCTGGGACTCACCGCCGACGGCACCCCGGTCGCGAGCGACCACTGGTTTTCGGACGAATTCGCGCTGCAGAGCGTGTCCAATGGCGGCCCGATTCCCGATGACCACATTCTCACCGTGGCCTCCGGCAACAACGGCCTGACCACCGCCACCTTGACCTTCACCGCCACCGCCGCGGAAGCCGGCAAGACCATCGGCATCCAGCTCGGCGACAACAGCCAGAGCAAGTACACCCCGCTCACCGGAACTCCCTCGTCTTACTACGGCATGATGGACGCGGTGACCTTCTCCAGCAGCCTGGTCGCCGGCCTCGACAGTTTCACCAGCGACAAGGAAGTCGTGGATGGGGCACCGGTCACGCTCACGTGGAACCTCATCAATCCCGGCGCGGCCGGAACCCTGACTCTCGATGACGGCACCGGCGCGGTCAACGTGCTGCCGCTCACCGACACGGAGAGCGGCTACGGTTCGACCGCCGTCAATCCGACCGCCAACACGACCTACACGCTCACGCTCGATGGCACCACGACCCGCCAGCTCACGGTGCTGAATGGCAAGGTCTTCTCCTTCACCACCAGCACCCGGATTGCCCTGGCTCCGGATTACGAGACCACGCTGAGTTGGGACGTGCGCCCGGTCGGCGCCACGGTGACCATTTCGGACGGCACCACCACCACCGATGTCACCGCGGACACCGACACCGAGACCGGTCTCGGTTCACGCGTCTTTACCGTGCCCGCCGCTTCGACCACCTACACCATCAGCGTCAACGACGGCAGCGGCACCGCAACCCGTCGCGTGTTGCGCGCGACCGGAAACACCGCCGCCTTCTCGATCGACAAGGAAAGCTACGTGGTTGGAGAGCCCACCGTCGTGACGTGGTCCGGCACGGGTGGCCATGCCGAGTCGTGGATCGGCATCTATCAAAAGAACGAGACGCCTGGTGGCGCGAACGAATACTCCGACCAGTGGAACTACCTCAACGGCACCCACACGGCGGGAGGCAACCTCACCTCCGGCACGATGAATTTCACGATGCCGGCCGGCGATTACTACGCCGTGCTCTTCGTCGATGGCGGCTACACGATCGAACAAGGCCCCATCCCCTTCACCGTCACCGAGCCCGTGGTGGTTCCCGGCCCGATCCGCGTCGTGTCTGCCCAACGGAGCACCGACGCCGGGGCCGGCGAGCAAATGACGATCACTTGGGAATCCAAGGCTGGCCACGAGTACGAGGTTTATGCCTCTGCCACGCTCGAAGGCGATCCGGAGGTGGATTGGGAACACGTTGGCGTCGCGGTGCCATCCGCCGGTGACGGTTCCACCAGCTTCACCGAGGACCTGCCGGAACCGACGCCCGCCCGCCGCTTCTACAAGGTCTATGAGTTCGAGGCCCAGAACTGAGAACGCCTGCTGAATTTCCCGTGATGAACCGCTCGCAGTTCCTGCGCTTGATCGGCTTCGGCGCCACCGGTGCCTTCGTGTTTCGCCCGGGCTGGGCCCTTGGAGCCATCGACTACGATTTCCAAGGCACCCCAGCCGGCTTGCGGCCCTACCTCCAGACGCCGCGGCCGGACTCGATCTGGGTTTCGTGGTGGACCGATGCCGACACCCAGACGCACGTCGATTTCGGTAACTCCGCCGCGGCGTTGACACAATCCGTCAGCGGGACGGTGAGCGCGATGGGCACGAACTACCGCTACCACAGCGTGCGGCTCACGGGACTTCAGCCAGACACCTATTACTACTACAGGGCTCGTACTGAGACCACCACCTCGGAGGTCTTCCGCTTCCGCACGCCGAAGGCGATCGGCACCGCGACAGGCAAGTTCCGGGTGCTGGTCATCGGCGACAACCAGATCATCGATCCGGCTCAGCGCCGCTACGAACGGCTCGTCGAGCGGGCGAAAAAGAAAGTCGAGGATCTCTACGGCGTGCCGATCGAAGAGGCCATCGACTTGGTGCTGATGCCCGGCGACCAGGTCGATGTCGGCACGCTGGAACACTACCGCCACCTTCACTTCAAGTTCTGCGGGTGGATCTCGCCGCACGTGCCAATCATGACCACGATCGGCAACCACGAGACCTACCAGGATCCCGGCCTCGCGAACTACAAGGCGATCTTCCGCTACGATGACCTGAGCTGCCTTGGCGTCACCAGCCCGGACCCGGAGGTTTATTACGCCTACCAGCTTGCCAACATCGCCTTCGTCCACGCGTCCAGTGAGCACACGACCACAGCGCAGACCACGTGGGTGCAGAACCTCGTCAACGCCGCCAATGCCGCGCCGGGACTCGATTGGATGATCAGCCTCTGCCACCGGCCCTATCAGGCCGAGCAGTACATCGGCGACATCTCGGGCTGGATGCGCAACACCGCGATGCCTGTCTTCGCCCAAACCCAGAAGCACGTCCTGAACATCGGTGCCCACCACCACCTCTACGCGCGGGGACAGACGCGCCAGTGGCCGGTCTATCACATCATTTCCGGTGGCAGCGCGTGGGATCAGTTCTGGGGACAATCGAACGAGTCGAATTACGACGACGTCCAGAAGACCATCGCCCACTGGGCATGGCAGTTGATCGAGTTCGACCTCGATGCGCGAACGATGGACGTGCGTTGTTTCGCCGAAGCCAACGTGCGCTTCCCCACCGCGACCCGCTGGTCATACAACAGCCGGTTGGTGGATCAATTCGCGCGCAAGCTCGGACTCACTGCCACGCCGCAGAAGCCCGCGCTGACCAACACCTTCAGCGCGCCGGTCACACTGCCCATCGAGCTCACCAGCTCGCCCTACCAGACCACGAGTGGCGAGGCGATGAACAGCACGTGGTTCCAAGTCGCCGCGGATGCCGGCTTCACCAATCTCAAGATCGACCGCATCCGCGACGTGGAGAATATCTACGGCGACACCGGTTCGCCGCTCTACGAACCGGTGGACACTCACGCCGGTGTGGACATCCTGAAGCTCGCCATTTCCTCGGGACTGACGAACGGCAGCTACCACGCCCGCGTTCGCCACCGGGACACCAACACGCTGTGGTCGCTGTGGTCGGACGCCGTGAGTTTCACGATCGAAGGCAGCGTGTCCGCGGACCCGAAGCTCACGCTGCAGAAGTCCGTCTATCCGCCGAACGAGGACATCCTCGTCGCCTACGAGAACGGCCCCGGCCTCGCCACCGATTGGATCGGCATCTACTCGAAAGGCACGACTCCGGGAAGTGGCGGTGCCTCCACCACCTGGCAATATGTCAGCGGCAGCAACGGCACGCGGAACTTCACCTACAACCTTCCGGCCGGCGAATGGTTCGCCGCGTTCTTCACCAACGACGGCTACACGGAGATCGCGCCGCGCGTACCCTTCTATGTGGGCAACATGGTGACGCTCACCCCGGGCGAGAATGCCTACGACGAGGGCGAAACCGCGCGCATCAATTTCACCGGTGCCCCCGGCGGGGCGCAGGACTGGATCGGCATCTATCGCGTCGGCACAAACCCCGGCCCCACGGCCGCCGAGAAATGGAGCTACGCAGGGCAGGCATCCGGTTTCCTCGACTTCGCCGGACTCGCAAAGGGCTACTACTACGCGGTGTTCATGGTGAACAATGGCTACCAGGAAATCAGCACGCGCGTGCCCTTCTCGGTGGGATCCCTGATCTCGACCGTCAGCATGGAGTCGGTGCAGATCCAGCAAGGCAGCGACTTCACCGTCCACTTCAACAACGGCCCAGGCATTCCCAAGGACTGGATCGGGATTTTCAAAGAAGGAGAAACACCCGGCGTGGACGTGCTCACCTCCTACCTCTACTTCGACGGTGCCGCCTCGGGCAGCGTGACCTTCCATCTGCCGGATCTCGCCCCAGGAAACTACTTCCTGGCGATGTTCACAAACGACTCCTACACCGAGGTCTCCAACCGCGTCACCTTCACCGTGGCGGGAAAGCCTCCCCTTGAGTTCGAGCAGGCGCGACTCGAGGACAACCAGATGCGCCTGCGCTGGAAGTCGGAGCCGGGAAAGACCTACAAGGTCCAGAAGAGCACCGGCCTCAGCGGCTGGACCGAGGTGCGCAGCGTGACCGCCAGCGGCAGCAGCCATGAGGAACTGGTGCCGGTGAACCGGGCCACCGAAGCGAACTGCTTCTTCCGCGTGACCGACGAATGAGGCGATTCACTCGGAGCCGGGCGACGGCTTCGAGCGACCGAGAAAATACACCGAGGCCGCGAGCAACAACGGCAGCCCCCCGAAGGCGAGCCACAGGCTGAACTCGCGGAAGAATTCAAGCCGGCTCGCCTCGCCGGCAAACACGTCGCGGTAAAGCATCACTCCCACCGAACCGGAGTACCCAAGCGCGTCGGCCAGATAGATCGCGAACACCGCCGTCCCGGTAAACCGGGTGGCGGCGATAATCCGGTCGAAGAGCACGCTGCCGAATGGCACGTAGGTCAGGTAAGCGCCGAAGCCGCCCACCATCATCCAGGTTTCGCCGCCGATTTTTCCCGCACCGTAAAGCAGCGTCGAAACGCCAAGCACGAGCATGCCGGCAATCATCAGCAGGCACACCGTCGCCAGGCCGCGGCGTGCACCCTTGACCAGAAAGGCGAGTCCTAGCAGCAGCATCACCCCGAATGCCACCGGCCGCTCGGTCCGCGAAAAGGCCGCCGCGTCGGCGATGCCCATTTCCGCGAACAGGTTGGACTGATAGCTGTCCCGGAAGTCGCGGTAAGCCGTGAGGAACAGGTAAAAGAGGCAGAGCAGCACCAGCCCCGGCAGGAAACGCCGCGCGAAGGCCAGCCGCTCGTCGCGCTTCATCACCTGCCGTCGGGCGCGCAGCATCTCATCCTCCGCGGATGGCGGAGGAAGCAATGAGAGCAGCCCGACCGATGCGGCGAAGGGCAGCACGAACAAGGCTCCCGTCGCAAAGGGCATCCAGTACTCATCCACGCCCTTCTCCAGCAGCCAGGCACCGATACGCTTCACCTCGCCACTGGCCAGGATGTAGGAGCAGGAAAGCGCCGCGAGCAGCAACTCGGAAACCTTTCTCCCCTCCAGATAGCGCACCACCAACCCCCACACCACCCCGAGCGGGAAGCCGTTGAAGAACAGGGTCACCGGTTTCCAAGCGACCGGCAGCACCGCGAACGCCAGCAGCGCGAGCCATGAGACGCCGATGCACGCAAGCAACGCGGCACCCAGCCGGGCGCGCGGCAGCTCCGAGCACACCTTGACCCCGGCGAATTTCGACACGCAGTAACCGAGCACCTGGGCGATCAGGAAGATCGTCTTCGCCTCGATCAGCCGGCCGGCAATCGCGACCTGGAGCTGGGCGTCGCCGTACTCTGCTGCAGCGAACGGCCGCCGGAAGGCATACATGCAGTAGTAGCAGGAGAACGCCGCCAGCGACGCGAAGACCGTGAAGAGCACCTGATTCCGCTCCAAGGAAGATCGCAGCTTCGTCACGCCCATTCCCCCGAACTCTGATAGACTGCCCCCCGCATCGCCAATCTTCCAATTCGGTCGAAACCGCCCCGACGCGGCGTCGGAATCCCCGCCCGTCAATTGGTTAGGACCCGACGCGGATTCGGAGGCATGGCCGGGGCGCTTGTGAAAACTTTCACAAGCTCGCAATCTCATGACCATAGGACATTTGCGAAATCCTCCGCATCACTCGTTTAATCAATCGTTTGACACCGCGGGAGGCCGAATGGAGGTTCCCGGCATGAGCGCAGTTGCAGGAGATTCCAAGGTCGCCACCAAGCAGCGTTTGATCGAAGCCGCGGAAGAATTGTTCGCTGACGAGGGCTTCGACCGGGTCTCGGTGCGCGACATCACCACCAAGGCCGGCGCGAACGTGGCGGCAGTCAACTACCACTTCGGCAGCCGCGAAGGACTGATCGCCGTGGTGCTGACCCGCTACATCAATCCGGTCAACGAAGAGCGCCTCGCCCGGCTCGACGCCCTTGAACGCCGCGCAGCCGGCAAGCCGGTGCCCATCGAGGAGATCCTCGATGCTTACATCCGTCCCTTCGCCACCCAAGTGCGGCGGTCGGAGCTTTCCGAAAAGATCTTTTTCAAGCTGATGGGGCGCATGTTTGGCCACGGCTGTGACATGCCTCCGGTGGTGGAGCAGCTCTTCACCACGATGGCCACGCGCTTCTTCAAGGCCTTTGGAAAAGCGCTGCCGGGCTTGGCCGCGGACGATATCTGGTGGCGCATTCACCTGATGTCCGGCGCGATGATCCACACCATGGCCCATGGCGAAAAACTCCAGCGCATGTCCGGTGGCGAGGCCGGCAACCCGACCATGGAGCAAACGCTTTCCCGCTTCATCCGCTTCGCCGCCGCCGGCATGCGCCAAGGCAGCGAGGCCGTTTCCGAGGAAACCAAGCCGCAGGGACCGCAGGTGGAGTTCCCGTTCTAACAAGGCCTCCCGCTGGTGGAGTTCTGAACCGCTACCGGCGCGAAGGCCACACCGTCCGCGACGGCCGTGGCCAAGGGCGGCCGGGCGCGTTTCACGCCGATCTCCTGACCTCGGTGACCAGCTCCGGCATCCACGATGAGATCGAGCGGCTCATCCGGAGGAAGAAGTGACGGCCACCGGATGACTTGCCCGCAACGGCCGCTCCCACCAATCTCCCCCCATGAAACCGCGCCGCCGCGAGCACGAAGCCCGGGACAACCGCCACGCCCGACGTCCCGAGGAGAACACCCAGGCCGTACCGTCACTCGACGAGGACGACCTGATGCAGCTCATCGCGGACAAGAAGGACCCCTTCGTCCTGATCCTCGACTGCGTGCAGGATCCGCACAACCTCGGCGCCATCCTGCGCACTGCGGACGGCGCCGGCGTGCATGCCGTGGTCGCGCCAAAGGACAAGGCGGTCGGCATCACCGAGACCGTGCGCCGCATTTCGGTCGGGGCCGCGGACCATGTTCCCTTCGTGCAGGTCACGAACTTGGCGCGGACGATGGAGCACTTGAAGAAAGCCGGGCTCTGGCTGGTCGGCACCACCGACCACACGGACAAGTCGCTCTACGACCTCGACTTGAAAGGTCCGCTCGCCCTCGTGCTCGGTGCCGAGGAAAAGGGCATGCGGCGGCTTACCGAGGAGAACTGCGACTTCCTCGCCCGCATCCCGATGGCCGGCAAGGTGGAGTGCCTGAACGTCTCCGTTTCCGCCGGCGTCTGCCTCTTCGAAGCCGTCCGCCAGCGGTCCCTCGCGAAGGCATGACTCCCCCCGTCCGCATTCTTTCCGACCTGCATCTCGGGCACCGCGTGTCGCGCATCGAGTCGTCGGAGAGCCTGCGGCCGTTGATCGCCGGGGCACGCACGGTGATCTTCAATGGCGACACGTGGCAGGAACTGGCGAAGCTGTTCCGAGAGCGCTCGGCGGAGATGCTGGAGGACCTCAAACGGATCTGTGCCGAAGAAGGGGCCGAGCCGGTGTTTCTTCCCGGCAATCACGATCCCGGCTGGCCGGGAACCGGTTGGGTGGAACTCGCCGGCGGCCGCATCCTCGTTATCCACGGCGACTCGCTCTTCGACGATGGCTCCCCTTGGAGTCGCGAGGCGCTGACCCAGCAGCCGGAGGTCGCTGAACTCTGGAAACGCCATCAAGCCGCGGTCAACGACCCCGCGGCCCGGATCGTGCTCGCCCGCGAAATGGCTCTGCTGCTCCGCGCCCGCGAGTACCCGAAGGGCAAGCGGCTCTGGCAGCGTGCGCTCGATGCCATCAACCCGCCGAGCCGCGCCTTCCAGATGATCCGCGTCTGGACCACCCAGGCGGATGCCGCGGCGACCTTCGCCGAGCGCTATTTCCCGAAAGCGGAAATCGTCATCAAGGGCCACTTCCACCGCGCCGGCATCTGGCACAAGCGCGGCCGGCTGGTCATCAACCTCGGCGCCTTCATGAACCCCTGCCCCGCCCTGTGGGCGGAATTCGACGGCTACCTGCTCCGCTGCGGCCGGGTGGACGAGAGCGGCCCGGCCTACCGGCTCGGCGAGCTTCGCGGCGTGTGGCGACTGCCGCAGGACTCGATCGGCCTCTAATCGGTCTTGTCACCCACGCCCGTCGGCTGTCTAAGCTATTGTGGAGTTCCGCCGAACGACCGGGCGACCGGCATTTTCCCCTTCCCTCCCCACAGAGGATTTGGACACGAAGATTCCGGCCAGTCGGGTAGTTTCCGCGGGGCTCCACCTCTCACGGTTGGCCCAGCAACCAGGAAATATGAGGCGTGTAGTAGTCCGGCTCCAGCAGGAAGGAGTCGTGGCCCTTGTCGGAGTGCACCGTCACGTGCATCGCGTTCACCTTGGCGCTCTCCAAGTGCTTCACGAGTTCCGCCTGCTCTTCCGGGTAGAAGCAGAAGTCGGAGTCGATCGAAAACACCAGCCAGCGCTGGCCGGCGGCCATGCAGCGTGAAAAGAGATCCTCGGGTGTTTCGGCATCGCCTTCGTTGGTCCCCTCGAAGCGCGACCACATGTCGTTGATGCGGAGGTAGGTGTTCGCGTCGAAGCGCTTCACGAACTTCTTCCCCTGGTGGAGCATGTAGCTCTGGAATTGGTCGCGGACGCGATACCACGCGAGAATGTCGTCCGGCTGCACCACGTCCTGCCGCGCGCGGCGCTCGATCGCATCGAGGTGAACGAAGGTCTTGTGCGAAATCATCCGCGCCAGCGCGAGACCGTAGAGCGGGCCGCCATTGCCGCGGTCGTAGTAGTCGCCGCCGTGAAAATGCGGGTCGTTCTCGATCGCCAGGATCTGCTCGAACAGGATCAGGCGGTTCAAGACCGTGGTCTTGTAGCCCGCGGCGATCGACACGACGTTTTTCACCCGCTCCGGGAAGCGCGTCGCGAAGGTGAGCGCGATCAAGCCGCCGACCGACGGCCCGATGGCGGCGTGCAATTTACCCACGCCGAGGTGATCCAGCAGTTTCGCCTGCACCTCCGCCTGATCCGCCGCGGTGACGTGGGGAAAGGCCGAGCCCCAGGGCTTGCCGGTGTCCGGGTGAATCGATGCCGGGCCGGTCGAGCCGTAGCAACCGCCGAGGTAGTTCGCGCAGACGATGAAATACTTGTTCGTGTCCAGCGCCTTGCCGGGGCCGATCATGTCGTTCCACCAACCCTCGTGCATTTCCGGCTGCCAAAGCGAGCCGGTGCCGGGAATGGCGGGATTATGACCGCAGGCGTGGTGCGAGCCGGACAGCGCGTGGAAGAGCAGGATGGCATTGGTGCCCGCGGCATTCAGCGTGCCCCAGGTCTCATACGCCAAAGTCGCGGACGGCAGCTCGCCGCCCTCGCGCAGGCGGATCGGTCCGTCGTCGATCGTGAAAAACTGGGTCTCGGTGTCCGCCACGGCGCGCCGGGTCTAAGTCGGGGCCGGGGGATTGGCCAGCGGAATCCCTGCCCCCCATGTAGTGGCGGTCTGCGACCGTCGGAAGCCCGCGGCATCAGCCGCATCCTTGTTCGCCCGAATCGAAAATCCCATGACGCGGCACATGCCGCCAAAGTGCGATGGTCACAGACCCGCCGCTACAACTCAGTTCGCCCGCGGGTCCTCCGGCGCTTCCGCCAGGATCCGGTGGTAGGGCGACATCGTGCGCAGGATCTCCGCCCACAACTCGCGGTCGTGGCTTTGGCCCAGCAGATTGGTGTTCGGGCGGGTGGTGATCCACGTGTTGCGGCGGATCTCCCCCTCGAGCTGGCCGGCGGTCCAGCCGGCGTAGCCGACGAAGGCGCGCACCAGCGTCCCCGGCTTGCGGCTGTGCTTGATCGCCAGCTCGGCCGGGATGCGGACGTGCCATTTCAAGCGGTTGTCCTCCGTCCACCAGAAGGCGGAAAACGTCAGGTGCTCGCGTGACACCGGCCCGCCCAGATGAACGGCGATGTGTTTGAGCGGCTCGAAGACCGGCTCCTTGAGGAAATCCCCGACGCTATGCCCCGTCGGGTGATTGAGGATCAACCCGAAAGCCCCGTTTTCCGCCGAGTGATCCGCCAGGAGAATGACCGACCGGTCGAAGATCCCATCGTGCAACGAGGGGTCTGCCAGCAGGATTTGGCCCTGCAGGTGGATGGGAGTATCGGCCTCGCTCATTTCTGTTGGAAAATACGCCCGCACCTTCGCTTCGCCAACGGGAATCCCCGGGCGATTTGAGAATCCCGCTTTCCTCGCCCGGCCCCGCATTCATCCTCCCGCTCATGAATGGCCATCTGCTCCTGCTCGGCGTCCGCGGCACGGAAATCGCGCCGGATGAAGCGGCGATGTTCCGCAAGCTCCAGCCCGCCGGATTCATCCTTTTCGGCCGTAATATCGTCTCCGCCGAGCAGACACGCCAGCTCACCGATGAGCTGCGCTCGCTGTCCCGCGATGAGCCGATCCTCGCCATCGATCAAGAAGGCGGCCGGGTGACCCGGACCAAGGACATTGCGCCCAGTCTCCCCTCGGCCAATGCCCTCGCGGCGAAGGGCGATGCCACGCTCGCCGCCAAGGCCGGAGTTTGCACCGCCGACCAACTCCGCCTGCTCGGCTTCAATCTCGACTTCGCCCCGGTGCTCGATCTCGACCACCACCCGGACCTGCAGAACTCGCTGCGCGGCCGTTGTTGGGGACGCGACCCGCAGAAAGTGATCGACCTCGCCGGCAACTGGAACCGCTGGCTGCGCAAGCGCTCGGTCCGTTCCTGCGCGAAGCATTTCCCTGCCTGCGGCCGTGCCATGTCCGACCCGCACCACGACCTGCCGGTTAGTGACGCGACCATCGCCGACCTGCTGAAAGAAGACGTGATCCCCTACACCGCGCTGATGCCGGAACTCGATGCCGTGATGCTCGCGCACGTGCTGTTTCCGGCGATCGATGCCGAGAGACCGGCCTCGTTGTCACGGCGGATGATCACGGATTTCCTGCGTGGCCAGCTCGGCTTCGACAAGCACCTCGTGCTCACCGACGACCTCGACATGGGGGCCATCGCCGACCGCTATCCCGACAACTCCGACGTGGTCGCGGCCATTGAAGCAGGCAACGATCTCGCCATGATTTGTCACCGCACCGAGCGGGCGGAGGACGCGGCGAAGCTGCTCGGCAAGCTGCCGCCGCGCGTCACCGAGGACGCGGAGCGGCGCTTGGAAAAGTTCCGCAAGAAGCTCCACGGCCCGCTGAAGTGGTCTCGGGAGAAATGGGACTCGGTCTGCAAGGAGATCGCCGATCTGGCAGCGCAAGTTCCGGAACCCGGAGCGACGCTGCCGAATTCGCCGGTGGCGGACTATTGAATGCCGGTCCAGGCACGACGCAATCGTTCCGCCGCATCGCCCTCACTTCCTCTCTTCGTCCTTCCCGCGCAGCACGTCGAAAAGTCCCTCCACTTCTCTGACCACGCCTTTCGCTTCGTCGATCACCTCGCGGCCTTGCTCGATCACATCGCCCGCGCCCTCCTTGATGTGGCCTTGGAGATCCTTGTCGAGCACCTCGCGGGTGAACTTCAGCACCTTCTCGCCGGTCTCGGGGATTACCTCGATCATCCGCATGCCTGCCGCCTCGATCAGGCGTTCTGTTAGATCCTCCTCCGGATCATCGATCGTGCCGGTGATGCGCAGCGTGGTCCAAAGCAAGCCACGCTCGCCGGGGGAAAAGACAATCGTTTCCGCCCCCGGAATGCGTGCCAGCACACCCGGCACGAGCCCGAGACGGAAGCGCCCGTCGAGCCGCTCCTGCTTGTCCACCTTCAGCGATCCTTCCAGCCGCACCAAGCCCTCGCTGGCGATCACGATTTTCTGCAGGTTCAGCGCACCATCCTCCCACTCGTAATCCACCTCTCCCTCATTCAATGCGATCCGGCGAAAGCGCGTGGTATCGGCGTAGGCCGCCAGCGCGTCCAACAGCGGCAAGGCCGTCAGCACGCCATCGGTGTGATTCAGGCTGCCCGTCACGATCGGACCATGCGGCCCGTGCTCGACCGTGAACTTGGACTCCACCTTTCCGGAGATCCGTTGCTTCCAATCCTCCGGCAGGATCTCCGCGCACAACACGTCGCGCAGATGGCCATCGAAGGCGTAGCCATCTCCCTTCACCGACATCTTGCCGGCCAGATCGAGCCGGCCGCTTTGATAGACACGAAAATCCGCTTCGGACAGCGAGATGGTGTCGTCGTGATAGCGCAACCGGGCCTTGCCGAGCGCCATCGGTGGCGCCCACTTCCACGGCAACTTCACGGTGCCGTCATTGCCCTCCGCGCGATAGCTGCCTTTCGCGGCGTCCGGTGTGACCTTCCACGAGGTCCCGGCGATACTCACCGGGCCGCTGCGGGTGATCACCTTCAAGGCCGAACTCCCCACCTCCACCATCCGCACCTCGACCTCCTGCGGGACCAGGCTGTCGTACCATTTCTTTCCTTTCGGCGGAGGCGGCGGGACCACGATTTCCGGCGACTCCTTCACCCGGTCCGCCGCGGTCGCGTCGAGTTCCACCTCGATCCTCCGGGCCCGCGCCTCGTCGATCCGCCAAATGCCTTGCCACCAGCCGCCGAGACCGACGTCCACGCGCAGTCCCTCGGAATCGATCGACCGGACGATGCCCTCGCCCGTCGCCGTGAACGAGTCGGTGTCCATGCTGGTGCCGCTCCAGCGGAACGGGCTGAACTCGCAGTTCACCCCGATCGCCTTGCCCGCCTCGGTTGCCAGCATGTGACGGAAGCTCTCGCCGTGCAGCCAGCTCCGCAGGCCCACATAACCTCCGCCTAACAGGACCACCGCGCCAGTGAACGCGATCACCGCGCCCCGCGCCAACCAGCGGTTGCTCGTCTTCCCCTTCGCCACGGCGGCCTTGCGCCTTTCTCTCCGGCTCATGCGAAAAAGCTGCCCCCTTTCCCCGGCGGGGGCCAGAGGATTTCAGATGGCGGATCGGGGATTTCAAACCCGGGAATCCGCCATTCCCCATCATGCCATCCCTCCCTCGTCGCTTACGCTGCTACCCTCCCCGCTTGCACCGCCCGGCGGCCCGCCTACACTCCCCCGCATGCACGAGGAAATCTCCCTGGCCCGCGAAGTCGAAGCCATCCAGATCCCCAGCGGCGACGCGATCACGCTGCCGGCCGGGACGCCCGTTTTCATCACCCAGCGCCTCGGCGGCACCTACACCGTGGCCACCTCCGCGGGACTGGCGCGGATTTCCTCGAAGGACGCCGACGCCCTCGGCGTGGATCTCGAAAAGGAGAAGGAAAAGATCGCCGAAGCCGAGCGCCTGAAGGACGCCCCGCTTGAGGAACAGGTGTGGGCGCAGTTGAAGAGCGTCTATGACCCGGAAATCCCGGTCGATATCGTCAACCTCGGGCTCGTTTATGACTGCGCCATCGAGGAACAGGACGGCAAGAAGACCGTGGCGGTGAAGATGACCCTGACCGCTCCCGGCTGCGGCATGGGCCCGGTCATCGCCGCCGACGCGCAAGCGAAGATCATGACCATCGAGGGCATCGACGATGCCAAGGTGGAACTCGTCTGGGACCCGGCGTGGAACCAAGACATGATCTCCGACGAAGGGAAGATGAAGCTCGGGATGATCTGAGGGCGAAGCCCTCAATGAGCAATCATCAAGATCCAATCACCAATCAGCCAGCCGCTTCGCGGGGGAGAGCGAGAAGACCGCCGCAGCGGAATCGCGGCATTCTTCCCCACTAACCGATTGGTGATTGAAGGATTGGCGATTGGTGATTTGTGTTCCCCGTGTCCTCGGAGAATCGCGCCGGAACGCCGGCCGCCATCGCGCTGGTGGTGGCGAGCATGGTTGGCGTCGGCGTATTCACTTCACTGGGCTTCCAATTGGCAGAGCTCGACTCCGCTCCCCAGATCCTCGCCCTGTGGATCCTCGGCGGGGTGATCGCCCTGTGCGGAGCCGTTTGCTACACGGAGGTCGCCACCCTGCTGCCGAAATCCGGCGGCGAGTATCATTTCCTGCGGTCCATCTATCATCCCAGCCTCGGCTTCATGGCCGGGATGCTGTCGGCCTTCGCCGGTTTTTCGGCTCCGACGGCGATCACGGCCTTGGCATTCGGCGAATACCTGCACCAGGCGATCGGCACCGTGCCGGTCCCGGTCGCGGCGGCAGGGGTGATTCTGTTGGGAGCCGCCTCCCATGCGATCAGCGCGAAAACCAGCGCCCGGGTCCAAGTCGCCGCCACCGGGCTGAAGCTGGTCTTGATCCTCGCCTTCATCGCGGCGGCATGGGCGCTGCCCGGAGCCGGCGATATCCGTTGGACTCCGGAGTGGAAGACCGATGCCACGGCCATGCTCAAATCGGGGTTCGCGGTCTCGCTGCTCTACGTGACCTATTCCTACACCGGATGGAATGCCGCGGTCTATGGCCTGGAAGAATGGAAAGACCCGCAGCGCACCGTGAAGCGGGCGCTGCTGTGGGGCACGCTGCTGGTGACCTTGCTCTACGTCGGCTTGAACGCGTCATTCCTCCACGCCGCGCCGGTGGCCGCTTTGCGAAACGTGGAAGCCGTGGGACACATCGCTTCCGTTTCATTGTTCGGCGAGAGCGCCGCGCGGCTGATTTCGGGACTCTTCGCCGTGGGGCTGTTCGCCTCCGCCAGCGCCTTGCTGTGGGCCGGGCCGCGGGTGCTCGGCGCGATGGGGAAGAACATGCGATCGCTCTCGTTCTTCGCCCCGCGCCGCGACGTGCCCCACCTCGCGCTGGCGTTCCAAACCATGGTCGCGCTGGTGCTGGTGTTCGCCTCCGGCCTGCGCGAACTGATGGAGGCCACGCAGATTGCACTCACCCTTTCCACCTCGCTGGTGGTGGCCGGTTGCATGGTGCTGCGATTCCGCTCCCCGGATCTCCCGCGGCCGGTGAAGGTGCCTCTCTATCCGCTTCCGCCCTTGATTTTCCTCGCGATGGCGGGATTCGTGATCGGGCACTCTGCCGTCGTTCACCCGGCCACCACCTTGAAAGGCGCGGGCGTGGCGGTTTTCTTCGCCCTGATCTGGTTTCCACTCAAACTTCTCCGATCATGAAACGACTGCTGCTCCTGCCGCTGCTGTTCGCCGCCGCCTGCGCTCCGGAACCCCCGCCGCGCGGGCAAACGCAAACACTCGCAGCGGGCCCGCAGGTATTCATCCCGGCGCAGGGCGAGGCGACGGCCGACGATATCGCACGCTTCCTGGCCGGCCGCCCGGTGGAACACGGGGCCGTGCTCTCGCAGATGCAGCAGACTGGAAATTATCAGGATCATTCCGACCTGATGGGACGAAACTGGCGCGTCTTCGCCGCCAAGCGCACCGGCAAGCAGCGCGATTGGTCCGCGGTGAATATCCGGCCGCTCGTCGGCGACCCGCGCACCCTGCTCTATCCATTCGGCGGCCCGGACCTGCTGCACGCCATCGCGCTTTTTCCGCAGGCTTCGAACTACGTGCTGCTCGGCCTCGAGCCCGCGGGCGGCTTGCCGTATCTCGACAACCAAGACCCCGGTGCCGTGATGGGATCGCTCCACCGGCTGGGCTTGGCGATGGATTCGCAGCTCAAGCACGGCTATTTCATTACCAAGGACATGAAGGGCGATCTCGCCGGCGGGCCGATGCCCGGCGTCACGCCCATCCTGCTCGCCAGCCTGGCGCTGATGGATGCCCAGGTGCAGAGCGTGGAGCCGCTCAATGCCGGCGGCCGCAGTGGCGTGGACATTCGCTTCCAACTGCCCGGTGGCGGAAGCCGGCGCGCGATTTATGTGTCCGGCGATCTTTCCAATGGCGGCTTCAGCTCGTCCTACCGCAACTGGCTGTCCAGCTACGGCGGCAGCGTCGCCTACTTCAAGGCGGCTTCCTACCTGATGCACGACTCCGGTTTCTCCGGCATCCGCGACTGGGTCCTCGGCAATTGCCGCGCGGTGGTGCAGGACGACTCCGGCATCCCCTACCGCTACTTCGACGCCAGCAAATGGGAGGTGCGCCTGTTCGGCGACTACGATGCGCCCATCGAATTGTTTGCCAAACACGCCCAGCCCGACCTGAAGGCCGCCTATGATGCCGGCGGCGGGTCGTTCATCCCCTTCGGCTCCGGCTACCAGATCCGCGATTATAACGCGAATCTGATGATCGCGGTGAAACGCTGAAAGGCGGGGCTACGTAACACCAGGCAGGTGAACGATTTTGTCACGCATTCGTGACCTCGCCGCACATGTCTTCAAGCAGTTCGCCGGAGATTTCCCGAGACCCTCTTTCAGTTAGCTAAAGGTCCTGCTTTTTCCGTGACATCCAGGTCGTTTCCCTGCGAAACCAGCAGCGGTCCGGCGTCGCATCCAGTGATGCCGGACTGCGTTTGTCCGGAAATTGTCCGGATCTTTCACCCCCGGAACTCCTCCCATGAAATCCCGCCCCCGCGCGCGCCGGTTCCGGCTGCTTGCCCTCGGCTTGTTTGCCTGCATTGCCGTCCTGACCGTTCGTTATCGCTCCGTCGTGTCTGACATTCCGGCTGCCGCCGGGGTGCGACCGACAGCCACGGCTCCTGCGGCTCCGGAAAAGGAGACACCCTTCGAAGCCCACCAGCCGCGAGCCGACAGAAAAGATCGCGAGGATGGCACGCTCCCCAATGAATTCCGCCAGCGCCTGCTGGACGAGTCGGCCACGGTGGCGACAAGCGAGACGCCGGATGCCGGAAATCCCCGCCGGACGATCAAGTCGCGGCTGCTCAAGACACCCTTCAAGTATCCCCATCTGCGCAGCGACGAAACTTGGGAAGAGATCCCGGGCTCGCAGCCGCGTCTGGTAAAGCAGGACCTCTACGTGGCGGACCATGTGATGGTGCGCTTTCCCGCCTCGATGACTCCGGCCGAGGTCGAAGCGTGGTGCGGCGGCCAAGGTTTCAGCGTGAGGCATCGGTTGATGACCGAACCGGTCTATCTGGTCGCGACCGGCAGCCCGGACTTGGGAAGCACCACCCGGTTGCTGGAAAGTGTCCGCAAAAGTTTTGACGGGGCCGCCGAAGTCGTCGTCGCCGAGCGGGACTTCATCGTCTTTCCCTGCGTCACCCCGAATGACCCCAGCTACAGCCAGCTCTGGGGCATGCACAACACCGGGCAGACCGGCGGCATCAACGATGGGGACATCGACGCGCCGGAAGCCTGGGAATTCTCCACCGGCTCGGCCAACGTGCTGGTCGGGGTCATCGACACCGGCGTGGACGCCACTCACCTGGACCTGCGCGACAACATGTGGACGAATCCCGCCGAGATCGCCGGCAATGGCATCGACGACGATGCCAATGGCTTCATCGACGACGTCCAAGGCTGGGATTTCTACACCGACGACAATCTGGCGGCCGACGAAAACGGCCACGGCACCCACTGCTCCGGCACCATCGGGGCCACCGGCAACAACTCGACCGGCGTGGCCGGCGTGTGCTGGGATGTCTCGATCGTTCCCATCCGCTTCCTCGGACCCTACGGGGGAACCACTTCGGACGGCATCGATTCGGTGAACTACTCGACGGCGCTCGGCGTTGACCTCACCTCGAACTCTTGGGGTGGGGGCGGATTCTCGTCCTTGCTGGAGCAAGCGATCGCCAGCGCGAACACGGCCGGAATCCTGTTTGTGGCCGCGGCGGGCAATGACTCGGTGAACAACGACACCTCGCCCCACTACCCCTCCAGCTATGCGGGCCCGAACGTGATCTCCGTGGCGTCCACGGCGGCCACCGACACGCTCTCGACCTTTTCCAACTATGGCATCACCAGCGTCGATCTCGCGGCCCCGGGCACGAGCATTTACAGCACGGTGCCCGGAAACGGCTACGGGCTGAAAAGCGGCACCTCGATGGCCACGCCGCATGTGTCGGGCGCGCTCGCCTTGCTGCGCGCCATCAATCCCTCGGTCGGCCATCTGGAGTTGAAGCAGCACCTGCTGGACAATACCGATCCGCTCGCGGCTCTGGCATCGATCACCGTGAGCGGCGGCCGGCTCAATGTGGCGAAAGCCGCCGCCTTGCTCTCCGGCCCGCGGATCGTCGCCTCGACCGCCCGCATCGACATTGCCGGCGGAAATGGCGATCCCCACGTGAATCCGGGAGAAGCGGGCGAGTTCGTCTTCGTCTTCCAAAACATCGGCTCGGAAGAAGCCAGCGGACTGGGCGCCGTGCTGGCACCGGACGCGGCTTACCCGGGCATCTCGCTGACCGGCACGTCGCTCACCATCGGAAATCTGGCGGCTGGCACCCACTCGGCGGAGTTCCGCATTCCCTTCACGGTCGCGGGCGGCGTGGCCACGCCCACCTTGGCGGACTTCACGCTGACCATCACGGATGCGTCGGCGGAAACGTGGACCAGCAGCCATCCCTTGGCCGTCCAAACCTCCAGCACGGTGACCGGCCGGGTGACATCGGTGGCGGATGGCCAGCCGGTGACCACCGCACTGGTGAGCTGGACCGGCCCGCTTTCCGGCTCGGTGAATGTCGATGCCAACGGCTACTTCTCCTTCGTCGCCATCGATGGCAGCTACAGCGTGGATGTTTCCGCGCCGGGCTTTGTGCCGCTCGCCACGGTGACGGTGACCACCCCGCCCGCGCCAGCGCCCTTGGCCCTGCAGCTCGGCGTGCCGGACTTGAAAGTGACGCCGCTGGCGGTGAATGCCTCGATCTTCGCCGGCAGCACGACCACCACCACCGTCACGCTGGAAAACCGCGGCAATGCCCCGCTCTCGTGGACCGCCATCACCAGCACCAGCGTCTCGCAATCGCCCGGCAATGAACCGGCGGATGACCCGCCGAGCCTCTCCGGCAAGGCGATCGGGACCATCGGCAGCACCACGACCGTCATCTCCGCCGATCTTACCGGCCGCGGCGCCACGATGCTCGGTCTAACCTTTCCGCTGGGTGCCAATGTGCTCGATGGCGTGGATGTGCTGATCATCGACGACGCCATCGCCTCGGCGACCGCCGCGGACATCAGCGCGATCCGCGCGTGGATACAGCAAGGCGGCGGCCTCTTCATCACGGCCGATAATTCGTCGTCGATGGGCAACGTGAACTCGCTGCTGCTTTCCTCCGGCATCCAGGAGGCAAGCTTCGGGGACTTCCTCTCCGGCACCATCAGCAACATCCTGCCTCATCCGACCACGGAAGGAGTGACATCGCTTTCCTTGAGTTCCTACGGCTCGCAATGCCAGCTCGATGGCATCGCCGTCCCTTTGATGAAAGATGGCAGCGACCGGACGGTAGGTGCTGCCACGACCACCGGGGCGGGCCGGATCGTCGCGCTCTGCAACGAAATCAGCTCCTCCATCTCCACTACCGGCGGTCGGCTCTTCGCCAATCAAGCCGTCGATTGGCTGGCGAAGTCGGTGCGCTGGCTCGGCATCGCCGATGGCACCGGCATCCTCCAGCCGGGTGAATCCCACACGCTGGTCGTGAACCTTCAAGCGCTCGGTCTGAACGCCGGCATCTTCACTGGAGAAATCATCATCCTCTCCAATGAGCCCGGCAATCCGCGCACGGAGGTACCGGTCACGCTCACCGTGATCGGGTCGCCCGCCATCGCCGTCGATCCCGCGAGCCTCGCCTTCCCCACCACCTTCGTCGGCGGCACTGCCACGCTCGAACTGAAGGTGGAGAATCCCGGCACGGACACGCTCCAGATTTCCGCGCTCGCCTTCAACGATCCCGCCTATCGCACCACGAGCGTCGCTCCGCTCTCCCTCGCTCCGGGTGGGCAGCTCAAGATTCCGGTGACCTTCTCGCCCGTCGTCGCCGGTAACGCTCCCGCGACGCTCACCCTGACAAGCAATTCACCGGTCAACCCGTCGCTGGTCGTCCCGTTGAGCGGCCAAGGTGTCAATGGTCCCGAACTGGGACTCAATCCCGGAGCGTTTGCGCTGACCTTGCCGCAGGGGGCGCGGCCCACCCATACGCTCGCCATTTCCAACGCGGGCGATGCCCCGCTCGTCTGGAGTGTCGAGCTGACGGATGCAGCTGCGCCAGCCGGCAGCCGGGATCTGCTGCAGGAAACCCTCGCTGGCCTGGACACAAACGTCGCCGGCATCACGGCGCTGATTCCGAACCGCTTCAACTTCAGCGACGGCGTGACCGGCACCTACATCTCCGATGGCGGCAGCGACATGTACGACGGCGGCAACTACCTGACCACGAACCTTTCCTCCACCTACCTGCCCTATTCGGACGGCGTCATCGTCACAAATCCCACCAGCCTCGGTGCGGGCGGGCGCTACTTCACCCGCAAGCATCCCGGTCTGTTCGTCTTCGCCGCGGAACTTGGCGGAGCCGGGACCCTCTCGACCTTCTCGATCACCGGCGGTCTCGGCGCGGACGGGTCGGGCACGGCCGATGGCGTGGTGCTGCGGCGGAACATTGCGGGCAAACGATACGCCGGACTCGTCAAGCGCGTGCACAGCTCTTCCAAGCCGTCCGTGAATCACCTGGTCATCGTCGAGGACACCCCGGTCGTGACTCACACGTTCCCGAGTGACACCAATCAGGACAACCATTCGGTGAGCGGCCTGGCAGGGCAGCGATTCGTTTACTACCTGTTGTTTGCCACCACCGGAGGCACCAAGGTGAGCGACGTGGAATGTGCGGCGATCATGGACGCCTTCGTGCGCAACGCGGTCCCGGGCATACCGTGGCTCCAGCTCAGCGACCACGCCGGCACCGTCGATCCCGCCGCCACCCAAAATGTCGGCGTGACCTTCGACACCATGGAGGTCGAACCCGGCAATCATGCCGCGGTGATCGAGATGACCAGCAACGATCCCGCGCGTCCGACAGCCGCGATTCCGGTGACCCTGACCGTCCAAGCGGCACCGGTGATCGAAGTCTCGCCGAACCCCATCACCTTCACCGGCGTACCGGCCGGGACCGCCTCCCAATTGCCAGTGGAGATCCGCAACACCGGCAGCCTGCCGCTGGTCCTGTCCGGGGTCTCGATTACGGGCGGCGGCCCTTTCACCGTGGCCGATCCCGATCAACTGGTGCTCGCTCCCGGCGAAGCGACCCGCGTGCCGGTGCTGTTCTCCCCCGTCTCCACAGGCAGCCATCAGGGCAGCCTGCGCCTGACCAGCAACTCGCCCGTTTCACCCGTGCTGGAAATTCCCGTCGCCGGCACCTCCATCTCCGGAGGCGCCTTGAAAGGTACTCCCGCCAGCTTGCTGCTCACCCTCGAGTCCGGCACCACCGGCAGCCTGCCGCTCACGCTGCGAAACGATGGCACCGCCTCCGTCACTTGGCAGTCCACGTTCCGCGGCGACTCTGGACTGGCAACCACGGACTTGAGCGGGCTTTCGGTCGCGATCATTTCCAGCAGCTCGACGAGCGCCTACGCAGCGCAAACGGCACTGACCGGCCTCGGCGCGACGGCTCAATTCATCACCTATAGCGCGGTGACCCCGGCGGCGCTCGCTCCTTACCGCGTGGCGGTGATCGATTCCGCGGTCGAGAGTCTGGGCACCACCCAGCTCGCCGCCTTGTCGGCATGGATGGCCGGCGGAGGCTCGGTTCTTTGCCACTGCAGCCAATATACTTTCGTGCAGCGGAACAGTCTCTTCACCGCTTACGGCATCAGCCACAGCTCCTACTACCACTCCACGAGTCCGTGGAGCCCTTATGGAACGCACTTCCTGACCGAGGGAATCGGCCAGATCACTCACGACTATGCCGAACAAAAACTCGTCCTGACCGGGGCCGCGGTCCCGCTCCTTCGAGAAGCCGCCGGCAACGTGACGGGAGCCGTCTCGGAAAACAACGGCTCCCGCGTCGGCGTCTTTCCGGGATCAATCTCCAACTTCACGGGAGACAACCCGACCCTCTTCGGTCGTGTGGTGGCATGGCTCGGCGGGAAGTCCGCCTGGCTCGGACTTGCACCGCAGAGCGGCACCCTGAGCCCGCAGGCATCGGCCGCCACCACCGTGAACTTCGACGCGCGCAAGCTTTTCGCCGGCAGCTATCTGGCCGACCTCGTGGTGCGCTCCACCTCCACATCGGAGTCGCTGACGATTCCGGTACGGATGCAGGTGACCGGCACTCCCGACCTCGCCACGGCCAATGCCGTGGTGCAATTCCCGCCCACCCATGTCGGGGCATTCTCGCGGACCCCGGTGACCCTCGTGAACGAAGGCACCTCCCCGCTGCGGATCGATGCCATCACGTCGTCTCACCCGGACGTCACCGTCATCGACGGCCTGCCCGCCCTCATCGCTCCCAAGGCGACCTTGGAACTCACCGCCGAGTTCCGCCCTACGTCCGTGCAATCGCTTGCCGGTTCACTTGAAATCTCCAGCAACGATCCGGACACGCCGGTGATCCAGCTTCCACTCGCCGGTTCCTCGGCGATCGCACCGGCGCTCACTCACCCGGCGACGGTGGAATTCACCGTGGCGAGCGGCCAAGTTGCCAGCGGATCGTTTTCCATCGGCAACACGGGCGGCTCGCCGCTCGTTTGGTCCGCCGACTTCGGCTCGCCGGCTTTGGACGCTCCCTTGGAGGTCGTGCTCGCCGGCTTGGATGCGGAAGCGGCCAACATCAGCGCGCTTATCCCCGGGATGTTCGCGTTCACCGACGGCGTCACCGGCACCTCCATCAGTGACGGCGGGAGCGACATGTTCGACAACGGCAACATCCTCTCCACCAGCCTCTCGCTCACCGGCTCTCTTCCTTACTCCGACGGGGTGATCGCACCTTCGACCACTTTCTTCGGGCCGCAGGGCCGCTACTTCACCCGCAAGCACAACGGCCTCTTCGTTTTGGGTGCCGATCTCGATGGCGTCACCTCGTTCAAGATCCGCGGCGGTCTCGGAGCGGACGGCTATGGGGTCGTCAATGGCAGCGACCTGACCCTCGACCATCGCGGTGTCCGTTGGCGTGGCTTCGTCAAGCGCGTCACCGGCATGTACAGCGAGCCCTCGGTCAATCACTTGATCCTCGTCCCGGATCAGCCCGGGCTCGCTCACACCTTCCCCAACAACACCAACGACGACACCCACGAGGTCACCGGCTTGGCAGGAGTCAATCGCCTCTACTACCTGCTCTATGCGGGAACGAACGGCGGCCATATCGGCGATCCGGATGTCCTCAAGATCATGCGCGGCTTTCTCGACTCGATCGGTGAAGGCGCGCCATGGATGAGTGCGACTCCGCCCGGCGGCCAGACGGCGGCAGGAGCCACCAGCACCGTCCAACTCGCCGCGGATGCCACCCTCCTGTATGCGGGCACCTACCAGACCTCGCTTCATCTTTCGACGAACGATCCGGCCCGCCCGTTTTCCCAGGTGCCGGTCACCCTCACGGTCACCGGCGCGCCGGCAATCATCGCCGATCCCGGCTACCTCAGCTTCCCGGCCACCATCCTCGGCAGTTCCCGGACGCTGGATCTAACAATCCACAACACCGGCAGCGCGGAGCTCGACGTTTCCTCCGTCCAGCTCTCCGGCCCGTTCACCACCGCTACCGCGTTCCCGCTGAAGGTGGCGCCGGGCGAGTCCGCCATCGTTCCCATCTGCTACACGCCGGGCACGCTCGGCTTCGAAGCCGGCATGGCCGTGATCTCGTCGAGCGCCCCGAACACGCCCACCACCTTCGTCCAGCTCTTCGGTTACGGCATCCCCGCCCCGGTGGCAGATCCCAGCCGGACGCAAATCCACACCTCGCTCGGCGGCGCTTCGTCCCGGAATGAAGCTCTCCAGATCGCGAACTCGGGCCCAAGCCCTCTCCACTGGGAAGCCGGCATCGACTACGGCACGGCGATGCCGCTGTTCGACCGGATGAATCTCTCGGGCCTGAACATCCGGATCGTCAGCCAATACACGAACCGCTTCGACACCCTGATCGCCGAGCTTTCCCGTCTCGGCGCGAATGCGTCCGAGGTTTACTACAGCAGTTTCACACCCGCGCTGCTCGCCACCACCGATGTCCTCTTCATCGACTATTCGCTCAGCTACCTCAGCGACGCGAACTTGCAGGCCATCAATGACTGGGTCTTCCAAGGCGGCAGCCTGATGGTGACCGAGCCGTCCAGCTCCACGACGGATTTCAACCGTCTGACCCAAGGGTCCGGCATCCAGCTCGAGTACAGCTCCTATGGGAGTAGTACCACGCTGACGGATATCCGATACGACATCACCACCGTGGGCGTGGCGTCGGTCAATACCGGCTACAACACCTACAGTCGCCTTCTCGTCACCGGCAGTGCCAAGCCGCTGGTCCAGTGGAACAACGGCGATCGATTTGCCGCCACCGGACCGCTCGGCAGCGGCCGGGTCATCGCCAGTTGCGGTGATATCGGCTCCGATGGTCAGGCGGAAATGGCCAGCAACCTCCGCTTCCTCACCAACTCGCTGGCTTGGCTCGCCGGCCGGGTGCGCGATTGGGTGGAACCCGTCCCGGCCAGCGGCATTGTGGGAGCCCACGGCAGCGGCACCCTCCAGTTCGTCTTCGACTCGAACGGCCTGCTACCCGGCACCTACTTCGCCGAGGCGGTGCTGCTGACCGATGATCCAGCCCATCCTGAAATCCGCATCCCGCTTTCCCTCGAAGTACGGAGCACGCCCGAGATCACGGTGACTGGAGACCCTGTCGATTTCGATCCCGTCATTGTCGGCTGGTCCGCCACCCGCACCCTCACGGTGAAAAATACCGGCTACGGCCTGCTCACGCTTTCCTCGGCAACCGCCCCGCCCGATTTCCAAGTCGTCACCGCGCTACCGATGGTTCTCGAACCCGGGCGCAGCAATACCATCACGGTCTCATTCGCCCCCACCACGACCGGATTGCACCAAGGGGAGCTGGTCTTGCAATCGAATGCCGCCAGCCAACCTGCCCTCGCGGTGCCGGTGTCGGGCGTCGGCCTCGAGGTTCCCGAACTGGTCATCTCCCCGCCGCAAATGAATGTCGGCATCCCCACCGGCCCGGCGCAAACCCGCCAAATCGGCATTCACAACGCTGGCTCCGGGCATCTCGTGTGGAAAGTCGCCGACGCATACCAGAGCTTCCCGCTCAGCTATCCGCCGTCACAGCTCGGCGGCGCGCGGTTCGGATTTCTGACCTACACCAACTCCTACACCACGGCCCGCACCAAACTCACCTCCGGCGGCGGAGTCGTGGTCAATGTCGCATCGCCGGTCCAGCAAGCCACCCTCGACACGCTCAAGGTGCTGGTCATCGATGATGCCTACAGTCTGAACGCCACCGACACCACGAGGATCCGCTCCTGGGTCGAAGCGGGCGGTTCGTTGCTACTCACCTCGGAGACGACCAGCGTGCTGTCGGCGCTGCTGTCGGGGACCGGCATTTCTCCGGTGTACAACTACCGCAGCGGGACCATCGTCACCACGCCGTCGCCCCATCCCGTCAACGCCGGCGTGGCCACCGTTTCCCCTTACTACCCCGAGGCCCATTTCCTGCTCGGGGGAAATGCGGTCCCGCTGCTCAAGTTCAGCACGGGCGAGGCCTATGCCGCCGCCGTCCGGTTCGGACGCGGCCAGATCATCGCGATCGGCAATGAAGCGCTCGGCGACAACGACTTCGCAACGGGCGACGGAGAGCGCTTCGCCCACCAATGCCTGATGTGGCTCGCCAACCGGATCCCGTGGCTGGAATTCCCGGCGACGGGCGGTAGCACGCCGCCGGGAGCGACCGACCAGGCCTTCCTCCGCTTCAATCCGGCCGGCATCCCGCTCAACGCCGTCCAGCAAGGAACGCTGCTGGTGGAGTCGAACGATCCCGCCAATCGATCGGTTTCGGTTCCGCTCTCGTTCCTCGTTTCATCGACCGAAACCTCGGCGGCCTATGCCGAATGGCAGCTCGACCACCTCGGAGGTCCATCCGCGGTGCGAGCCGGCTACACGGACGACTGGAACCAGGACGGACTCGCCAACAGCCACGAGTTCTTCTTCGCGATCGATCCCTCCGGCCCGCGCGACCGCAGCCACCTGCCGGCGCTCGGTCGTGAAAGCGGGCAAATGGTTTACCACTACACCCGTCGTACTTCGCTGCCGGACATCATGATCCGCATCCGTCACTCGCACGACCTCGCGACCTGGACCGATCTTCCCGCGGCATCCCTCGGCCAGTCCGTGACCACCCGCGACAACGGCGACGGCACCACCACCGTGGAAGTGCGCTACACCCCGGCGACGGACCGTGGATTCTTCAGCTTCGACCTGAATGCCCCGTGACCCCCGGATGTGGTTTCTGACGAAACTGTCATCGCGACGGCCTGCAATGCGCTGGCCGGAGCAATCCCTCCGGTTAGCCTTTCGCCGTGCAGACTCGGACCGGATGGATCGCCGGGGCGGGCGCGGTGCTGCTCGCCAGCATCGCCGCCTTGATCCTGTTCATGAAACACGGTCCGGCACCGGACGCCGGTGCCACGGCTGGCGCGACCAAATCGCAGCGCCGCGACTCGCCATCCGTCACGGCGCGCGAGGAAATCCGCCGCCAGCTCGCCGCGGCCACGCCGATCGCCCGCGGCCAATTCCGCAACGACGAAACCATCGGCCTGCTTCATCGCTTGGCGCGGCTCGATCCAGCAGCGGCAATCGATTACGCGGTACAGCACCCGGAGCGACACGGCCAAGCGGATCTCGCCGCCGAGTTGTTCGCCGGATGGTTGGACCGCGACGAACGGTCGGCACGCGCTTGGCTGGACACCGTGCCAGCCGGCGAGCTGCGGGTGCAACTGGTACCGCTGGTGGTTTCCCACTTGGCCTCGGAACAACCCGAAGCGGCGCTGGCCTTGGCTGGCGAGTTGCCGGGCTACGATGGTGAGCTGGAACCTCTGCCGGCCAGCGGGAAATGGGACCATGCCGACGAATTGGAGGCACAATCGCGCGAGCATGCCTATGCCATGGTGTTCCGCGAATGGGCCTCCAGCGATCCGGCGGCCGCCGCCGACCGGGCCGGCATGATCGAGGATCCGCTGCACCGGAATATGGCGCTCCAAGAAGTGGGTGCCAAATGGATCCTCAAGGATGCCGCGGCGGCGATCGCCTGGGCGCAGCAGCTACCGGCGGGCCCCGGCCGCCATTCGGCACTGCAAGGGATCCTGGAAGGATGGACTTCCCACGCCCCTGCAGAAGCGGCGGCATTTCTCGGCGGTATGGAAGCCGGTCCCGAGCGGACCGAGTGGCTGCGGCAGTTGGGCGAAAACTGGTCGGCCTCCGACCCACGCCAAGCCTTCGAGTGGGCGGCTGGATTGCCAGGCGAAGCCGAACGGGCGGACGCCACGCGCTCGGTGCTCGCGAAAGTGCTCGAAAGCGATGGCCGGCAAGCGGCGGATTACGCCCTGACGCTCCCCGCTGGCGCAACGCGGCGGCAGGGCATGGAGTTGGTGCTACCGCTCTGGTCGGCCGGCGATGCGGCGGGCGTCCGCGCTTGGCTGGAGGACCTGCCCGACGCCGCCGTACGGCACGAAGCTCAAGAAATCCTGTCGGCCCGCTGATGCGTCGAGCGGCAGAATCCAGCCGGGTGCCAAGGGGCCGGCGAGATTGGCCGCGGGGTCGATGAGCCGCTGGCTGGGCCGGCCATTGAGCGAAGCGAAGGCATCGGCATGGATTTCGACCTCCGGCGTCCCGCGTCGCCGGAACTCCTCGGCAAGAAGACGGGCGCAGTCGCGGATCAACTGCGGATCCTGGGCGACCATCACGACCTGTCGCGGCGTGAGAATTTCGCGAGGCTGAATCCGCCGAACAGTCCCGCGAGCCGGATCTCGCGCCGTGAAGACGACATAGCCGCGCTTCTCCACGAGCATCACCTTCCACGCCCAGTTGAAGCCTTCGCCGCTCCACGCGCTGCCGACGTGGTTCCAACCGCAACGCAGCGGCAACCACAACTGGATCACCACATACCCGCCTAACAGCCACCTTCCCCACGCTGGCAATACGGGCATGACCGCAGAGGACGGAGCGACAGTCGAGCGACGCCGCCAAAACGCGAGCGGCCAGTCTGGCGAAAAGAACAGCGTGGCACCGGCGATCATGATCCACGGGAACATCCCGATCGAAAACAGCAGCCGGCAAAAGACGTGGAACACGATCACCGCCGCGAAGGCCAAGGGCCGTGTCCGCCGCCACGAAAGGAAAAACGGAACGCTCAGGTCATAGGCCGCGCCAAACCAACTGGCGGCATACGCCACCCACGCCTCGCCCAGCCACGGACCAAGCCACGGCATGTCACTGCGCGCCGCCAGCCAGATGCGCATCGGCCGCGCTTCTAACAACCAATCGGCATTCAGCTTCGCCAGCCCGGCAAAAAGGTACACGACAGCGAATTGGAAACGCAGCAGTTGCAGCGACCACGCGGGAATCTGGGAGGCGCGTAACGACGGCCGACGCAGCGCATCCAACGACCACGCCCGGTGCGCCGGCAGGAAGATCATCAGGCCCGCAACGAGACTGACGAGGTAGTAGTGGTTGAGGTAGGTGGTGCGATCGAGGAGTTCGAGCCACGTGAAGCCGGCGCAGAACAACGCGGTGCACAACCGGTAGCGATAGCCCGCGGCGATCCCGAGCGCACAAGCCGCCACTGCCACGACATGCCAATGCGTCCAGACACCCGGCCACGGTCGAATCCACTCGAAGCCGGGATAGGGAAAGAGGAAGGCGGGTTGCAGGAACAGCTCCTCGACCCAACCGCGGGCGAGGAAACGGAACATCGCGATGGCCATCAGCAGGCCGAACAGGATGCGAAACAGGGCCAGCGAATAAACCGGCACACCGGAGCCTTGCACCGCGTGGCTCCGGTCAGTCGCCATCGGTGGAAATGAAGGTCAAGGTGACGCCGAGCGTGCTCGGCAGATCGACTTTCAGCATCACGTTGAGCGCTTGGGACTGTTGGCAGGCTTCCAAGAGTCGCGGCTCTTGGCCCGCGGCTTCCAACGGCTTGTCAAACGCGGCCAAGCCTTTCACGCCAGCAGCCAGTTGCCGGCCGAGCTGGTCTGCCAGCGATCGATTGAGACGCCGCGTGTAATCGGCCAAGCCGCCGTCATGAACGCGCTGGAGTCCGCGCCCCGCGGCGAGCGCAAGAAGATGCGAATGACCACTGACACTACCCGGCAGCGGCGTGCCCGTGCGACATGCCTCTGGATCGAGCAACGGCTCCAGGCGCTTCAACGCGATCGCCTCGGACGTCATCGCGAGTTGGTTGACCAGCGCGTTGAGGCTGTCTTGGCCACCTTGAAGGAATCGGCGCGCCGATTCGCTGTACGGCGGTTGCCAGTCCTTCGCCAGTCGCTCCGCTTGGCCTGCCGCCTCGGCAGTGATGAGCCGGAGATAATGCCGCCGGGGCTTTCCCACGTCACCCGACAGGCGACCCAGCGCATCGTCGGCGAAAAGAAGGTGCTCGATCGCAAACAAGCCTTTCGCCGCAGCGCCGAGATCCGGCAATGCATCCAGCTCACGAGTCTTTTGAATGCCGCGCTCGATGCTCGTCGGCCGGACCGCGACAAAATGAAAGGTGGCGGCGATGGCTCCATCGTTGATGGGACCGTGCTTGAAGCACGCCAGCTCCTGGGCCGCCACGGCAGCCTCGCACCAGCGGGCGCGCGCCGCTTCCAAGGCAGCGGCATCCGGCTGGCGATCCAGCCGATCTACAGCCTCCGCCAAGCGACGGCAATGGTCCGCCAGCCGGGCATGGCCGGGCGTGGCGAACTGCCGGGCCAGCGCATCTAACAATTCATCCTGAGGCGAAGCCGCAACGACGCGGCAGGCCAAGGAACACACGAAAACAAGCGAGAGAAAGAACAGGCGTCCCATCATTTGTTAGAGTGATTCGATGAAGCGAAGCAGCGTCTCGCGATCCGCCTTTGGCAGAGCGCGGAATCCCTCGCGCGCCGCCTCCGCCTCCCCGCCATGCCAGAGAACGGCCTCGGTAACGTTGCGCGCGCGACCGTCGTGGAGCAGGAACGAGTGGCCATTGACCTTGGGGATGAGACCGATGCCCCACAGCGGCGGCGTGCGCCATTCACGACCGCTCGCATCGAAAACCGGGCGCTCGTCGCTCAGCCCCTCGCCGAGGTCGTGAAGCAGCAGATCGGTGTACGGGTGGATGGTTTGCCCGGAGAGCTCGGGAAAGTCGGGCGAAGAGCCAGTCTTCCACTCGGGCACATGGCAGGCGGCGCATTGAAGTTGGACGAACAATCCGCGCCCATGCTCGTGATCCTCACTCGCTCGCGCGGCTGGAACCGCGAGCGCCCGGCAGTAGGAGACGACGCTGTCGAAAATCTTCTCGCTGACTTCCGGTGAGCCGCCATCGCGCAAGCCGGCGCAGGCATTCTGGGCGGACGTATGATTGGCCTGCGGGAACAAGGGCGTGCTCAATCCCATGTCGCCGAGGAAGGCCGCGGCAACCTGCTGCCTTACGGTCGGTTGTTCCGCCTTCCAGCCGAAGCGCCCGGCGGACAACGATCCTGTCGTCACGTCGGGCACGCGATTGAGACGGCCGGAAATGCCATCGCCATCGCGGTCGTCCGCATCGGCGAATTCGAGCAAAGCTGCCTCGGGAATCGCCTCTAACAAACCGAGCCCGATCACCGCCGGCGCGACCCGCGGCGACATCCGCAAGCCGGCGGAAACAGGTCCGTAGCCGGGAGCATCCAGCCGATAGCGCGGGCGACGGATTTCGTAGGGAGTGCCATCCGCGAAGCTGCCGGCGATCGCTTCGTAGTCCACCCGAACCGCGGCCTCGGGAGGGATGCCGGGCAGCGCGGAGCCTTGGATCTGGAGACCATAGACCGGATCGGGGAGTGGAGCACCGTGCGGACCGGGTTGGCTGATGCGCAGGATCATGCTGCGAAGTGGCTCGCCCTCCGCCGGCGGTGAGCCGCGTCCATCCTTGAAATGGCAACCGGAACACGAGCGGGCATTGAAGAGCGGGCCGAGCCCGTCGCGCCCGGCGGTGGAAGCCGGCGCGGCGACCCAGTTCTGATTGAAAAAAGAATTCCCGACAAAGAACGCCGTGCGTCGTTCCCCTCGCAGGTTGGCCGCGGGCTGGCTGAAAGCGGCAGCCGAGGCATCGTGGACGGTGGTGTCCCCGCCGGCCGGGCCCTCCGCGCACAAGGCAGTCCCGGCGAAGAGGGCCAGCAGGGAAGCGACGACTTGATGGTGATGCTCGCTCATTCGGTGTCGTCGCGCACGCCAACCCGTGCGGCCGCTTTGGCGATGGTGTCGGTTTGCTCCTGGAGTGCGCGAATGGTGCGGTGGATCGCCATGCGGCCCGGCCCGCTGTCCGGACCCAGCATCGCTTGGTCGAAGGGCGCCGGAATCGAACGGGCGGCTTCAAGCGAGGCATCGATTTGCCGCGCCAGCTCGACAGCCAGCTCGGGAGCTTCTTTTTCTAACAGAGCCTTGAGGCCCGGCCCTTCCATGCAGGTGCCATCGGGCCGCTCGTAGCAGCCGGTGAAAACGTTGCGGATACCCAGAACATCGAGCGCCATGTCCGTGTGCGTGGTGTCGCTGAAGCACGAGTGCTCGTCTTCCTGCTCCTTGGTTTCATAGGCGACGGTCAAGCGCTCACCCGCGAGTTCGGTGCCGCCGAGCGTGCCGATGCCGTGCAGGATCTTGCGCAGCGACTGGTGCGGGGCCGAAGCGACAAACCAAGCGCGGTAGTTTTCCGCGCGGCCATCTTCCCACTCGGCCACGAGTTTCTCGAAGTCCTTTACCAACAAGCCAGCGGCCAGCCGCAGATACTCGCGGCGGCGTTCGGGATGGATGGCGCTGGCATTTTCGAGCGAGTAGTCCCGCCATGACCGCGCACCCGGCCCTTTGGGATCGTGATCCTGTCCCCAGAGAAGAAACTCGATCGCATGAAAGCCGGTGCTGATGCTCTTCTCGCCGTCCTTCTCATTGGTCCCGATTAGGGTTTCCTCCGTCAGCGCCGGATGAAGCTCGGGATGGTTGATGATGCCGGCGGCGGGGTCTTCCGCCACGTAGTCGATGTAGCCTTCATCCACCGGCCAGGCATTGACGCGGCCATCGATGGCATCGATGGGCCCTTCGTAGAAGCGAAAGGCCTCGGACTGGAGATAAGGTTTGCGGGAGGCAATCCATGCATTCCGGGCAGCGGCCAAGGTCGCGTCACCGGGCGATGCCAGGAATGCATCGATGGCAGTGCGCAAGGAGCGCGCCGCGGCGAGCGAATCCTGGTAGGTGGCGTCAACGAGCGCCGCATGATGGCGGACGACCGCGATCTTGAGATCGTCCGTCGTTCCCGCATGCGCGTCGGCACAGGCCAGGAGGAAGGGCAGGATCCCGCGTTGGATGAAATGAGGCAGTGAAAGAGCCATCTCGTGAAAACGAGGAAAGCGGACGGCTGCACGCCACCCGCTTCATAAGATTAGGGAAGAGGCCGGCAGCAATCCGCCGGCCTCTTCCCGGACATTAGACCATCACTGGTAGGTCACCGTGATCTTGGGGCGATTGGCAATGGTGCCGATCTCGCTCGAGTTGAGGTCGAGGCCGTCGCTATTGGCGTAGTCGAGGATGACGAAGCCGTAGTTGGTGGCCGGGTTGTTGATCCACGACTGGACCTTGGCGATGCCGGCGGCGTTGAGGGTGAAGGTTTTCACCCCGGTGGAAGTGGAGCTGAGGGCACCGAGCACGGTGGTCTCGCGGTCGTTGGCTCCGTTGGCACCGGCGGTCTGCCAGTTGGTGCCGGTGCTCGCGACGTTCCAAGTGGCGGTGGTTTCCGACCACGCGCGCTTGAGGGCATAGAGCTCGTAGGCGCTGGAGCTGACATCGGTCACGTTGAAGCTGACGGACACCGCGGTCACGGTCTTGCCCGCCGGGATCGAGCTGAGGTCCCACGACACCAGGCCGGCGTAGTCCGGGCTGCCGTCGACTTCCAAGGTGGTGGCGGTGCCGTGGTTGGTGGTGGCGGAGTCGCTCTTGATCTTGGTGTCGCGGGTGCCGGTGTAGCCGCTCACGCCGTCCTGGAACGAAACGATGGTGCTGCCACCCGTGCCATTGACGGTGACGGACACGGCGGTGGAGGTGCGGGTCGCGCCTTGGTTGTCGGTGGCCACCGCGGTCAAGCTGTGGGTGCCGATCGGGGCGTTGCTCCAAGTCACGGAGTACGGGCTGGAAGTGTCGGTGCCGATCAGTGCGCCGTCCTCGTAGAAGGCCACCTGGCTCACGCTGCCGTCGCTATCGGCGGCGGTGGCGTTGATGGCAATGTTCACCGGCTGGGTGTAGGTCGCCCCGTTGGCCGGGCTGGTGATGCTGACGGTCGGCAATTGGTTGCCGGCCACGCCCTTGACGATCGCGAAGGTGTCGCGGGTGGCCCCGGTGTTGTCGATGAAGCGGGCGTCGAGACGGCTGCCGTCGAAGTCGAGCACCATCGAACCGAGAACGTTCATCGAAACGAACATCGCCGGATGGTTGAGCGTGCCGCCGCTGATCTGGCCGGACGAACCCGGCACCGCATACACCGCGCCCGAGTGCGGGATCGGACCCACGCCGGTCTTGGTGTAGGGCGTCGATCCCTGGCCGCCGCCGGGCTGCACCATCATGCTGCTGTTGAAAGTACTGGAAGTGCCGTAGTGGCCGTCGATGAAGTACGAGCGCTCGTAGCTGTGGCTGTGCCCGCAGAGGACGAGGTCCACGCCATACTGCTCGAGGATGGGCAGAATGTTCTGGCGCATTTCCACGAGAGCGCTCTCGCTGTCGGAGTTGTGCGAGCCTTTGGAGTAGGGAGGATGGTGGAAGAACACGACGACCCAGTCCTTGGTGGTGTCACCCAAGTCGCTGCGCAGCCAGTTGGCCATCGCGCCGGTGGAGGAGCGGCTGGTTTCAGCCGAGTCCAGGCAGATGAAGTGGATGTTGCCGTAGTCGTAGGAGTAGTAGGCCTCGGTGCCGGAGGCGACACCGCCCGCTTCGCCGGCTTTCGGGAAGGTGTGGAGGTCGTAGTACGGTCCGGTCTGGGTGGAAGAATTGGCGCTGCTGGCGTCGTGGTTGCCAAGGGTCGCCCACAGCACCGACTTGCGCAGCATGGCCGGGTAGATGTTGAACAGCTTGCTGGTGTATTCGGAGTCGGTGCCGGAGCTGTAGGCGTTGTCGCCAAGCATCATCCAGATGTCGGTGTGGCGGGTGCCGGTGAAGCTGTAATAGGCATCGCGCACCGAGGTCTGGCTGGAGCTGCCGGTGCCCGGGTCGCCGAGCACCCAGACGCGGGTTGGCTTCGCGCCCGTCGGGGCGGTGACCACGAAGTAGTCGCTGCCACTGGCGAAGGTGGTCGAGCTATTGCCGACGGAGTAGTAGTAGGTGGTGTTGGGAGACAGCCCGGTGAGACGGATGTCGTGTTCCGTCTTCGCGGTGGCGTTCGACGCGGTCAGGTTCAGGTTGCTGGGCGTGGTCCCGTAACGGACGACGCTGTCGGTGGCGCTGCTGGTGCGCCAGCGGACGTTGGTGGCAGTGGTGCTGCCGTTCTGGAGGTAGGGTCCGCGGCTCAGGGTTTGCGCCTGGGCAGATGAGGTCAGGACCACTGCTGCCGTGAACAGGCAGGTGGCGAGATTTCGTTGGTTCATATTGATGGCGGAGGCGTGGGTGGTTTGATTTGCTAGGCGATGTCTCGGGAGGGAGAGCTGTTTCAGGCCGGGATCTTGGCCAGTGCCGCGCGCACTTTTTTCTCCAAGTCCTGCATGACTTGTAGCGTGCGGAGTCGCGACGGAAGGGATTCGATGGAAGCAAGGGAGTCCTGATAGGATTGGCGCGCTTCGGACTTGCGGCCCGCCTTGACGAGGACGTCGGCGCGAAGAACCTGCCAGGCTTCCTTGCGTTGGGCCTCGCGGATGAGGCGATCGACGCGCTTCAAGGCGGAATCGAAACGCTTCTGTTTGACCTCGATGTCGATTGCGGCGGTTTCGAGGGTCGGGATCTTTCCCAGACGGTCCATGCCGGCATCCAGCCCTTCGACCGCTTCTTTCAGTTCGCCGGCCTGCTCGAGCGCCTCGGCCCGTTCGAGGAAATGCTCGGGACGTGGTTCCTTCGTGTGTTCGATCGAGCGGGTGTAGTCTTGGGCCGCGCTCCGATATTCCTTCAACGCTGCAAGCGCCCGGGCGCGGGTAAGGTAGCCGTCGCCGTGAGCGGGCTTGCGTTCCAAGAAGCGGTCGAGCGACTTACAGGCTGGGGCAGGCTGACCGGCTTCCAGCAGCGCCTTGCCGCGACAGAGGAAGATCGCGTCCATCGCGGGATCGAGTTCGGCGGCCTTTTGGTAATCGGCCAGCGCGCGATCGAATTCGCGATGTTCCCGCTCGAGTTCGCCGCGCTTCAGGTAAAGCTCCGCGGTCGGTTTCTTTTCGATCCGCTTGGAGATTTTCTGAATCTGCACATGCAAGTCGCCATGGGCGTGCAGGTTGGCAGTGCCGAGCCCGAGGCAAACGATGCCCAGAAAAAGTGTCTTCGCTTTCATCCCGATCACCCGGAGCCGTCATCCACTCCGATTGAAATGGATCGTTCCCAGAAAGGGACGCTCGCGCCAAACTCCGTAGTGTTAGGGTACCGTCACGCGACCAGTGAAGGTCGCGTGACGAAGTGGTCAATCTTCACCGCTCACCTCGGCGAGGTTATCTAACAGAACCACTTCGCGTCCGGCTCATAGCGCCCGCAGGAAATCGCGATCACTCCACGAACGGGCCACACCGTGGCGGGCGATGACGATCTGCTCGCGCGGCCAGATGAAAACGCGCCGGCCGGACGAGCCAATCAACGCGACGAGATCCGACGGCTGGCGTCGCGAGAAACAAGCGTCCTGCCAAAAGCCGGTCGAAGCAGGCGGGTCGAGCGCGTCTTCCACTTCGATCTCGCGGCGGCCCGCATTCCGCCACAGGCCGCCGCCGAACATTGGGTTCGCGGCGGAGGGACGGGTCACACGAGCGAAGTGCGCGGCATCGAAGCCATCGTGATTTTCTCCGGCGAGCAATCGCGCGATGGTTCGACCGAGCCTTCCCAGTTCGTCCACACTCAGCTCCGCGCCGGTGGAGAGATAGAAGCGGCCCTTCTTGTCCGATCGCCAATCCGGACTGCCGAGGCCGACGGGCACCATCACCGCACGATGAAGGAATTTCTCCAACGTCTCCCCACGGGTCGAAAGCTTCCGCTGCATCAGTTCGGCGAGCACTTCGGAACACGCGGGGCCATAGCGAAAAAAGCTGCCGGGCTCATCGATGGCGCGCAGGGCGATGGCATTGCGGCCCTTGTCGGTGGGATTGCGATAAAGTGCGGCGACACCGGCTTCGAGTCCCGCGGTTTGTTGAAGCAGCATTTGCACGGTGATGCGCTGCTTGCGGGAATCACCGCGCCATTCGCCGATGGTGTCGGCGACATGCTCGCCGGGATTCAGCCAACCCTCCGCGGCAGCCCGGGTCACGGCGAGGGCGGCGAGCGCTTTCGTGATGCTGAGAATCGGGCCTTCATACGAGGCCTGCCAGCCTTCGACACGCGATCCGCCGCGCCACGCCGCCCAGCCTCGACAGCCGTGTTGTTTCGCCATGGCTTCGACGCGATCCCAATGGATCGGAGCACCGGAGCCGGACGTCGAAGCGCAACCGGCGCAGGCCGACGCCATGGCTCCGAGGAATCCGCGGCGGGAAATCGTCATGCTCCGGTGTTAGCCGGATCCGCGCTGTCAGGAAAGCCACAACTCGCGTGTTGTCCCGGCGGCGCGAATTTGCATCATTCCCATGTCATGCTCCCTTCCCTGCGCCTTGCGGCCCCTATCGCCGTCCTCACCCTCGGCTGCCTTTCCGCCCAAGAAGCCCGCACTTGGACCGACATCAAGGGCCGCAAGCTGGAAGGTGCCTTCGTGAAACAGGACGACGCCACCGTCTGGGTCCGCAAGGGCGATGGCAAGGAGGTCGCCATTCCGAAGGCCTCACTGAGCGAGGACGACCGCAAGCATCTGGCCACGGCCGCACCGGCGATACCAGCCGGGTCGAACGGCGCCCGATTCAATACGGCGCGCATCGATGTCGCGGCATGGAAGCCGCGCCCGGAGGGCTTCCAGATCGGCACCCAGCTCTATCCCATCATGATCGAGTCGGATCACTTCATCATCGCGGGCGGTGCCAAGGCCCGGCCGGCCGTGCTGACCGCTTACGCCGAGGCCGCGGAGCGCCTGTGGATCGACATGGCGACGGATCTCCCCGGCCTCGCCACCGCCTTCGAGGGGAAAAAGATGCCGATCCTGCTGCTGGACGGAGAAAAGGAGGCGAAGCCATTCGCCAAGTGGCACGACGAACACGCCGACGCCAGTCCGAACGTGTCACCCAGCTACAATCTCGAGCGTTTCGTCATCGTGGCCTTCCACCTCGACAAGGATCTCGCCAAGGAAAGAGGCCTGACGACCCTCGGGCGCGTTTACCGGCTGGACTCGAAGAAGGCCGAGCACACCCGCAAGACTTGGCCGGCCCGCATCCATTTCTTCGCCGAAGACATCCTCCGCCAGCTCACCGGCGATCCCGACAACAACGGGAAGTACACGGTCGCCCCCCTCCGGCTGGCCCATTCGTATCACCGTGAAGAGCAAATCTGCGGGAAGATCGAGTCCGAGGTCTCCTTCGGCGGCGCGGCGCTGGAGGGCTTTCGCAACGGCCGGAACTGGGCGGGAGCCACGAAAAAGCTGCTGAAGGACGGCATTCAGCCGGACATCGCGTCGTTTCTGGAAACCCGGAATTCCGAGGTCGAACCCCGCGACCTCGGTTTCGGGCTGGGCCTCATGCATTTTGTTCACAGCGACCGCGCCCGGATCGAAGGATTCGCAAAAATCCTCGAAACGGCGGCCAAGGACGACAAGGCTCCCGATCCCGAAGCCTTCGCCAAGGGTCTGGGCTTCGACTCGCCCGAGGCCCTGAACAAGGCCTGGCGGGATTACATGGTGAGCGACGCCTTCCAGTGATCGCGCCTTGCCCCCGGCGGCCGGGTCCCCTACACCCGCGCCGTGCTCACGATTCACAAGCTCACCAAAACCCTCGGCGGCCGCACGCTTTTCCGCGACGCCGAGTTCTCGATCAACTGGGGCGAACGCATCGCCTTGGTCGGACCGAACGGTGCCGGCAAATCGACCCTTTTCCGCATGATCCTCGGCCAGGAGGAGCTGGACGGGGGCACCATCGAGCGCGACGACTACGCGATCACCGGCTACTTGGCGCAAGAAGCCGGTGACCCGGGTGACGAGACCGTGCTGGAGATCGCCATGGGCATCACCCCGGAGATGGTCGGCTACCTGCGCACGATGCGCGAGCACGAGGCCCAAGGCACCACCGACCACCCGGACTACGCTCACGCCCAGGACCAGTTCAATCACCTGAACGGCTACCAACTCGAGCCGAAGGCGAAGAAGGTCCTCAACGGCCTCGGTTACAAGGAAGCTGACTTCCACAAGACCGCCCGCGAGTTCTCCGGCGGCTGGATCATGCGCGCCTACCTCGCCCGCCTGCTGGTCATGGAGCCCGACCTGCTGATGCTGGACGAGCCGACCAACCACCTCGACCTGCTTTCGCTGCTGTGGTTCCAGCGCTACCTGATGAACTACCCCGGCGCGATTCTCATGATCTCGCACGATCGCGATTTCATGGACGCCATCATCGAGAGCGTCGTCGAGATCGACCCCGACGCGGCGGAACTCATTTCCTACACCGGCAACTACACCAGCTACCTCGAACAGCGCGAGGCGCGCTATGAGCAGAAGGTCCAGGCCTACCGCAACCAGCAGAAGGAAATCGAAGGCCACCAGGAATTCATCGACCGCTTCCGCCAAGTCGGCTCGAAGGCCGCGCAGGTGCAGTCACGCGTGAAGTTCCTCGAAAAGCTCGACCGTATCGAGAAGCCCCGCGCCCCGCGCAAGCCCTTCAAGTTCGCCTTCCCGCAGCCGCCGCGCTCGAACCAAAAGGTCATCGATTTGCAAAAGGTCGGTCAAGCCTACGGCGAAAAGCAGATCTACAAGGACCTCGATCTCACCATCGAACGCGGCGACAAGATCGTGCTCGTCGGTCCGAACGGCGCGGGTAAATCGACGTTGCTCAAGATCCTCGCCGGCGTGCTTCCGATCAATGCCGGCAAGCGCGACGTCGGCTACGCGACCAAGCTCGGCTACTATTCGCAGCACCGCTCCGAGACGCTCAACGAGGACAACACGGTCCTTGAGGAAGTCATGGCAAGCTGCACCACGCTGCGCGAAGAAGACGCCCGCGCCATCCTCGGCTCCTTCCTCTTCCGCCGCACCGATGTCGAGAAGCGCTGCTCGGTGCTCTCCGGTGGTGAGAAGTCCCGCCTAAACCTAGTGAAGTTCCTCGTCGATCCGCCGAACCTGCTGCTGATGGACGAGCCCACGACTCACCTCGACATCCTCTCCATCGACTCGCTGGTCAACGCGCTCAAGGCTTACGAAGGGACGCTGGTGTTCATCTCCCACGACGTGCACTTCATCCGCCATCTCGCGGAAACCACGCTGCACATCACCCGCAATGCGACCGACACCGGCAGCGTCCTCACCCGCTATACCGGCGGCTACGACTACTTCCTCGAGAAGAGCGGCCTGAACGACGACCGCGGCGCGGTAACGGCCTGACGCGCGTTCACTTGTCCTCTTCCGGCTCAGCGGCGGGAGCACTCTGGATCACGGGCTTGAAATAGCCCTCGATCTTGTAGCTCCTCGTCGCTCCGTTGGTGTCGTCGATCTCATCGAACTCGACGGCAATCCATCCGCGTAGCCGCGAGCCCGGCTCTCCAGGAGCGGACTTCAGCTTCATCGCTTTCTTGGTCACCTTCCAACGCAGGGGAGCGGAAGCGGAAGGATAGACCGCCTTGAATCGGCAAACGAACTGGCGCTTGGCATCGATCGTCACCGTCAAGTAACTCATGTAGGCGGGAGCTCCGCCCGATAGTTCGAACTCCACGCCATCCTTGGTCTTCACGGCGTCGCAGAACTCCATCGCGTGCTCTCCCTGATGGTTGGAAATGCAGTCCCCCGCTTGCTCGATGAAAAGCAGGTCATCGGCATCGATGCTCCCATCAATCGTGTCTTCCAAGCCCCCGTCATTTTTCTCAACGATCCAAGGCTGCCGACTGGTCTCCGAGGTTCTGAAAAACTCGCAGTCCAGATCCGGCGCCACATCGGCGACCGCCACGAGCTTGTCCTCGCACTCTTCATGCCCGGCACCGAGGGCAACAGGTTGGGTCGCGAACGAAATCCCCCATAGCCCGGCCTTCTGGCAAACGTCGATCACCTCGACGATCCGTTGATACTCCACGGCGGCATCACCGCGGATGCGCACCGACTGATCCTTGTTCTGCTCCGCAAGTTTCGTCAGCCCCACCTTGAGTTCTTCAAGCGTGAGCGGTTTGCCGCCGACATGGACGCTGCCATCCCCTTTCACGTTGATGATCACCTCTCCAAGCTTGCCCGGAACAGCGGCTTCCAATTTCAGGTCATCGTTGAAGAACGACATCCCTCCCACAAGGGTCTCCACCGTCTTCTCCAGCTTCTCGATCCGCTGGGCGAGTTCCTCGACGGTCGCTTCGGCAAGCACGGGTGAAACGGCAAAACCGAACAGGGCGACAGCGAGGATGGAGGATCTCATGACAAGGGCGCGATCAGCTCCCGAACTAGCCTTGGAAATGCTTCCAAGCAATTCGATTCCACCTCGCAGGCGCAGGGGACGTCGGTTAGAAGCTGATCCCGATCTCAAGCAACAGCCGCTTGTCGGACTCGCCGCCATCGCGCCACTCGCCGCTGCCGATCAAGTTGAAGAACACGGCGCCGTCGCCGGGCAGCCAACGGAGGCCGCCCTCCAAGAGCAGCGAATCCCGCTCCGGCACCTGCGGGTCGATGGCGAAGCCTTGGCCGACCGAAGTCTGGAAGATGGCCGAATCCGGCACGATCGGGCGGTGACGCCAGCCAGCGACGAAGTTCGGGAAAACCGGCCCGGCCGGAGAATCGAAGCGTCCCCACGCCTGCCAACCGAGCAGGGTTGTCAGCGAGCGGAAATCGCGGCCTCCCATGGCGACGCCACCAAGCTCCTGATAGGCATCGAGGCTGCCGAACGAGCCATCGAGCCCAAGCACCGGACCATGGTTCCACGCGCCGGCTTCGAACTCACGGGTGAACCAGAACGACAGACGGTGCACGGTGGCGTCTTGGTCGGCCGGGAAAATCATGCCGGATCCACGACGGCGGAGTTCTTGGTCGAAGAGCCCTAGCTCATAGGCGAGCGCGGCGTGAAAGCCGTCTTTTTTCCAATCGAGAGAGCCCCCAAAGGCCGCGCCGGTCACATCCACATCGCCGAAGCCATCGACATCGAGCCGTGAGTCGATGCCGCCGAACGAAAGCCCGGCCTGCCACTCCGGCGTGAGCTGCCAAGTCATGGCAGCGCTCGCGCTCCACGATTCGGCGTCGAGGCTATTACCGGCGGAAAGGCCGAGGTCGAGCAGGCGGAAGTCCGCGGAAATCGTCCGGTTCCCCTGCCCTTCCTTGATCTCCGGGCGGCCGGATGCGGCCCCGCCGAGCAGGCCGGGAAGGACGTAAGGTTGGAGATTGGCGAGCGACACGCTGCCGGACTCCGGCTGGATGATCGGCAGCGAACCGCCGGGCGACGTGTCAGTGTCGCCGCTACCGATGAAGCGTTGGCTCGAGTCATTCGCAGCCAGCATCATTTCACCCGGGCCGCCACCATCCATGAAGGGCGCGGCCAATCCGGCCTCGGACGATCCTGCCTGCGGCATGGAGGACTCGATCCCGACATTGGCGGCGACTTTGGGCAACTCGGCAAGGCGGCTGGCCGCGGGAACTTCCGTCGAAGCCGGAGCGCCGGGTGAAGGCGTCGGCCCGGCGAAAGAATACGCCGCTTCGTCCGTCACCGAGGGAATCTCCAGCGGCAGCAAATCAGGAAGCTTGGAAGCCGGCAGCGGCGCGGGAGCCACCGGAGCCGGAGCCGGCGCGGCTTGGGCCACCGTCGGCTGGGGCTTTTCGACCGGCTGGGGATCGACCTTTTCAATCGGCAATGGAGTCGCCGCGACACCAGTCGGCTCGATCTGGGGAACAGTCGCATTTCCCTGCCGAGCCACGGAAGGATCGCCCTGCTGCGGCTTCGGCAGCAGGGTCAAAAGCAAAGCGACCACCGCCGCCGCGGCCACCCACGCCGAGCGACGCGGCGAACCGAAGACCACATGACGGAGCCGGGTGCGCTCCCACCAACCCGGCCGGGCCAAGGCAGGCAGCGCCTCGGTCAGGCGGGCGCAGATGCAGCGATACGAAAGAGCCTCCTCGCGCAACGAGGCATTCACCTCCATGCGGCGCTCAAGCTGCTCGCGCTGGGCCGCCGGCATTTCGCCCAGCGCCCATGCGGTCAGGTTGTCGCCCGCGGCCGCGCCAGTCATCTGGCGAATCAATTCGCGCCGCTCCTCGTCCTCGAAAGCGATCTCGCCGGGATCGAGGGCCTCGGAGAGCAGGGCGGTGAATTCCTCAAGCTCCGCCGCTTCGCTCTCGACCGGAGTGGAATCCGCGGTGGCAAAGGCGGCCAGCAGCGTGCTCCGCTGCTCCGACGACAGCTCGATGTCGCCTGGATCGAGGGCCTCGGAGAGCAGCTTCTCAAACTCGTCATCCGGCGACCTCATCCCCCCGTCAGCCACCGGCGTCGACGCCGATAGCCCCGCGTCCCCGGGGCCAAATGCCTCGGCGAGCAGCTTTTCGAAATCGTCGTCGGGCGTCCTCATCGTCCGTGCCCTTCCTTCAGCCACTGGTCACGCAGGTCCTTCACGGCGTGGTGGAGCAGATAGCCGACGTGGCCTTCCGTAATGCCGGTGATCTCGCTGATCTCGCGGTAGCTGAGGCCGGCTTGGAATTTCAGCCGCACCAGCTCGCGCTCGCGCTCCGGCAGCGACTCGACCATCCGCAGCAGCGCGGAATTCTTCTCCTCCGTCTCGATGCGGGCGGATGGCGCGGGAATCCCGTCGTAGTCCCGCTCCAAGTGATCGTCCTCCAGCGGGACGAGGCGGAACTGCTTGCGACGGATGTCGATCAGACGGTTCCGGCAGACGCTGAAGAGCCACGCGGAGAGATTCTGCGGGCGGGCTTTGGAGACTTCGGTGGCGAGACTGAGGAACGTGTCCTGCACGGCGTCCCGAGCCATCTCGCGGTCACCACATTGGCCCAGCGCGTATTTCAGAAGCGGCTTTTCGTAGCGCTCGAGGGTTTCCAACAACCAGGCGTCGGAGGGCTCAGAGGTCAGGGCGGGCATGGGAAGGAAACTGCTGGAGACGGAAACCCCCGCCGCCGGACGGGCCGACGGCGGGAGTATATGGGCCTTGGAGGGGAAAAACGGAAGCTCCGGAATCGGTGCCGGGATGCATGACGGGCACCGGCGGGCTTCCTTGGAAATTTCCCGAAAAAATTTTCCGGGGCCGCTCAGACCAGCCAGACGCCGGCCAGCGCCACGGCGAACACGCCGAACGAAACGACCAATCCGGCCCCGAAAATCAGCAGCCGCCCACGCCCGAGCGGCCGTCCCTCGCGAAACAACCCGCGCAGGTAGAGCTCAGCGGCAGGGCCGAGCAGGAAACAGAAGTTCGCCCCGGCAGCGACCATGGCGGCCATCACCAGCGCGAAAAAGAGCGGCATCCCCTGCTTGCCTACCCAGCCGGCAATGACGGCCAGCCCGGGTACCAGAAGGATGGCATTGTACCAAATCCGCAGCTTCTCCCAGCCCAGCACGATCTCCCGCAACGCCGGCCGCTGGCAGTCGTCCGGAACCGAGCCGGCGACGGGCGGGGCGTAGGGATTCTCATTCACGGCAGGGCAGCCAAACGGCGGAGATAGTCGAAGGTGTAGAGCCCCGTCGAATGGCCGTCAGCCCAGAAAAGCTGGATCGCATAACCACCGATCACCTCGCTCTTCAGCAGCTCGAAGCCGCGCGGGCCGATCTGCTGGACCGGCCGGAGGACCCGCCCAAGCGCATCCGGCTCGCCTTGGCAGGCGGCACACGGGCAGGCACGACGAAGCAGGTCGAGCGGCAGGTAGAGTTCCTCGCCATCCTCGAAAGCGAGAGCGAGTTCATTGCCGATCACGATGACGTTTTGCAGGCGGCTCATGCGGAGTAAGAACGGTGGCCGAAAAGCGCCGAGCCCACGCGCACGACGGTGGAGCCCTCAAGCACGGCATCCTCGAAATCCGCGCTCATGCCCATGCTCAAGCCGGGCAGGGCGAGGCCGGACCTCTCCCGCAGGCGGTCGCGCAACTCACGGGTCGCGGCGAACCAATGGCGGGCAGCCGCGGCATCGTCCGGCGGGATGCTCATCAAGCCGGTGATTTCCACATGGTGGAACGCGGCCAGTTCCGCCGCGGAGGCCAGCAGTTCCTCGGGCGAGAAGCCGCCCTTGCTCGTCTCGCCAGCGATATTGACCTCCAGATAAACCTGAGGTCGCTTGCCTTCCTCGCCGGCCACGCGGTCGAGGTATTCGGCCAGTCGCAGCGAATCGACGCTGTGGATGACAGGAAAAGCCGTCACCACCTTGCGCGCCTTGTTGCGCTGGAGACCGCCGATGAAATGCCACTCGATGTCGGCGGGCAGCACCTCGATCTTGGGCGCGGCCTCCTGCTGGCGGCTCTCGCCGAAGCAACGCTGGCCGGCCTCATAGGCCTCCCGCACCGCCTCCGCGGGAAAGGTCTTCGAGACCGCCAGCAGCGTCACCTCGCCGGATCCGCGACCGGCGCGCCGGCAGGCGTCGTCAATGCGTCCGCGCAGGGCGGCCAAGCGTCCGGCCAAGTCCCCCATCAACGGTCCAGCATCCCGGCCATCCGGGCATTGCGGGTGATTTTCACGAGGTCGCCGAGGATCGACAGGCCCTCGCGCTTGTAAGGATCGAGACCGCTCGGCCACTTCGGCGTGTCGTCGAGTTCGGCGGTCTCGTCCTTCGCCCGGCGCATGAACTCCTCGTTCTCCTTGCTGGGATCGAAGGCACGCAAGTCACCGCCTTTTTCGACGTCGTCGAGCGTCAGCTTGTAGAAGGTGAGGATCTCCTTGTCCTTCTTCTCCGCCTCGGCGAAGCGGGTCCTGCGCTCGACATTGCGGTCGCGTTGTTGGGCCTCGATGTCTTCGAGTTCCTTCTTCCGCTCGGCGAGGTTGAGCGAAACCTTGTTCTCGCGGATGCGGGCCTTGGTTTTGGTGACGTCCTCGATGACGTAAGAGAAATCCTTCGAGTCCTTGATTCGCTCGGTGCTGAGTTCCATCAGGCGCGGGAGGAAGAGGTCTTCCTTCTTCAGTGGCGCGAAATCGGGAGCGACGCGGATACGGTCATACTCCAGAGGGTGATCCAGGAAGGCCTCGCCGACTTCGAGCGCGTCGGTCAGGCTCGGCAGCTTCACATGCGGCTCGACCCCCTTGTTCTGGGTCGAGTTGCCGGAAGGACGGTAGAACTTCTGGATGGTCACCTTGAGGGTGCCGGCCTTGTTGCGGGCCTTGAAGAAGGGCAGCATGCGGCCGATGTCCATCGGCTGCTGGACGGTACCCTTGCCGAAGGTGGACGATTCCCCGACGATCACGGCGCGGTTGTTGTCCTGAAGCGCGCCGGCAAGGATCTCGCTGGCGGAAGCGCTGCTCTTGTCGGTGAGCACGATCATTGGGCCGTCGTAAATCGGCTCCTTGGCGTCGGACTCCTTCACCTGGATCTCGCCGAAGGTGTTTTTCACCTGCACCACGGGACCGCGGCGGGTGAAGAACCCGGTCATGCGGCGGACTTCCTCAAGCGCGCCGCCGCCATTGTTGCGGAGGTCTAGCACGAGTCCGTCGATATTCTCGTCCTTCAGACGTTCGAGCAAACGCTCCACATCCACCGAGCAACGGGTCTTGCCCTCGTCGAAGTCGGCGTAGAAAGACGGCAGGGTGATGACGCCGACGCGGGTCTTTTCGCCATCGGCGGACTTCATGTCGATGATCTCGGCGCTGGCTTGCTCGTCCTTCAGCTCGACCATGTCGCGGACGATTGCGACAAGCGAGGTCTCGCCCGGCGCGCCGCCTGCGGGCTCCACCTTCAACTGCACTGGCGTACCCTTCTGGCCGCGGATCAGATCGACCACCTTGTCGATCTTCATGAACATGATATCGACCATCTCGCGCGGGCCTTCGCCATCCGGATCCACGGCCACCACGCGGTCGTTGAGCTTGAGCACGCCGTGCTTGTCGGCCGGGCCGCCGACCACGATGCCCATGATCTTGGTTGCGCCGTCTTCCTCGCCCTGCAGCAGGGCCCCGATGCCGACGAGCTCGTTCTTCATCCCGTCGCGGAACCGGTCCATCTCGCGGGTGCTCATGTAGTCGGTGTGCGGGTCGAAGGAGCGGGCCACCGAACTCAGGAACATGGCGGCCACGTCCTCGTCATCCACGTCCTTCACCACGCTGTGAAGGAAACGCTCGTAACGCAGGGCGATCTTCTCCTTCGGATCCTTGTCGTTCTTCAGCGGGTTCGGCTTGCCCTGTTTCTCCGCGAGTTGGGCGATCATGTCGCGGCGGAGGATTTCGGAAAGCAGCGCCTCCTTGATCTGCTTGCGCCAGTTCTCGGTGGCCTCCGCTTCATCCTTCGGCCACGCTGCCTCCTTGCGGCTGCGCTCGATGGTCTCGTCCTTGGTGAAGTCGAAATTGTTCTCAGCCAGCAGGCGCTTGGTTTCCGCCACCCGGGCTTCCACGCGCTGCTTGAAGGTGTCGTAAATATCGCGGGCGGCGACCATGCTGTTCTCCTGCAACAGCATGGCGGAGAGATCCTTGCCATACTGGCGATTGAAACGGTCGATGTCAGCTTGGGTGAAGTAAGACTTCCCGGAGTCGAGGTCGGCGATGAAATCGTCGAGAAAGCGCTGGCTCAGGTTGTTGAAGGGCAGGCGGGCAAAGTGGCTGTTTTGCAGCATGATCGCCATCTGCCGCCCGACCTCATCGAAATTCGCCTGCTGCGCGCAGGCGGTGAGCGTGGTGGCGGCGAGAACGGCCGCCATGGCGGCTCTGCGAATACGGGAAATGCTCATGGAGAGAACCAAGTCTGGGCTGAACAAGTGGGAGAGCGTCGCACGAAGGTCCGAAATGTCGATTTTTTAAAAAGCACCGGAACAAAGCTCACGGCTTCTTGGCGGCCGCCCTTTTGCCGGCCAACCAGCGCTCGAAATAGGCATCCTTGGCCTGTTCTTCGAGCAACTTGAGGTCCTCGGCGGGATCCTCGGCGGGACCGCCCGGGAGGAGCAAGAGACGCATCGCCTGATCCAAGCCCAGCGGCCGGGCGGCGAGCGTCAAATCCATCTTCTTCACCTCGGCACCCCGGAGCACCTCCAGCTTCACCTTGTCCCCCGGTTTGTGGCGGCGAATCTCCGTCGCGAAACTCTCGCGGGCTCCCAATCCCGCCGGCCACTTGAGATCGTTCAAACCCACCACCACGTCGTTCACCTGGAGGCCAGCCTTCATCGCCGGCGTGTCCGGATGCACCCAAGTGATCCAGACCCCGCCGCGTTGCTCGCCGTTTCCCGGCAACACCACGTTCCGCTCGTCCATCTGGATGCCCACGTAGCCCTGCCCCTCCTTGCGCTGGTATTCCGAAACGACGACCTCCTTGAGCGCCTCCCGCAGCCTGAGCCTGACCTCTGGGTCTTTCGCGGCGTCATGCTCCTGGAGAAGTCGATCCGAGGCTTGCTCCGGCTTCTCCCGCGCCCACGCCACCAAGTCGCGCTGGGCCTGGATGCGGTCCTTGTACTCCTCGCTTCCCAAGGACCCCAGCGCGGCAGCAGGAAACCCGCCGTCGCCAAAAACCGACGCCGGAAGCATCCAAAGGATGCCTCCGGCGAGGGAAAGACAAATGGCGTTTACCGGGCGCATGGCGCTACGGCAGGGGTGGGAGCTTATTGGCCGAAGGCGTTCTTTTGCGGAACTTCGATGGTATCCTTTGGCTCGAGCTTGATGTTCATGTGCTCCGGCTTCCTGAGGTTGTATTCTTTCACCTCCTTGCCGCGAGTGAGGCGGACCCGGTTCACCGCACCAAACGGCGTGGCTCCCCTGGCGGATTGCACCGCTTCCCAGATGGTCAGACCCCGGTAAAACTTCACCGGGCCAGGGCTTGTCACCTGTCCGCCGACGGTGACGAGCAATTCCTCGAGGTCTTCAAGGTTGGTCGCCACCACGTTGACCGCGGGTGTCGTGAAGATCTTCTCGGCACGGTAGGATGCCTCAATGCTTTGGGCGAGCGCGGTCGGACTCAAACCGGCGGCACGGATCGGTCCCGACAACAGCGGCAGCCGGATCGTCCCTGACTCGGAAACGGTGTAGGGCCCGCTGATCAAGGTCGAATCCTCGGCCGGAACGCCCTTCATCTGAATCTGAATCGCGCGTCCCGCACTGATCGTGGTCTGCGCCATCAGCCCCGGCATGGAAAGGCACAGGAACGCCAGCAGAAGGAACAATCGCTTCATGAAATGAACTTTCGGTTGGTGGTCCATGCTGTCAATACAGGTCTTGTTTTGAATCGTCCGCCGAGCTCTTGCGCGAAGAGGTCCGCGGAGTCTGAGGCTGCGACGCCCCTTGGCTTGGCACCTGCGCCGGCATCGGCTGCGACTCGGCCGGAGCGTAGTAGGTGTAGTAGCTCGTGTAATACTGGTATTGGCTGTCGCTGCGGACATCCACGTTGTTCAGCACCACGCCGATGACGTGACCGCCCACGTTTTCCACCGCTTGCTTCACGCGCATCAGCATGTTGCGCGGCAACTTGCGGTGCTGGACCACGATCATGGTCAGGTCCACTTCGCTGGCGAGCACCGAGGCGTCGCTGACGCCGAGAATCGGCGGCGAGTCCACCAGCACCAGGTCGAAACGCTGCTTCACGTCCTGGATCAGCTCGGACATCCGGCGGCTGTTGAGAATCCCCGCCGCGTCCGCAGGCAGAATCCCGGAAGGCATGAAGTAGAGGTTGTCCACCGGTGTCTGGAGAATCACGTCTTCCAGCATCAGCTCCGTGGTCAGGTAATTGGTCAGGCCGACGGAATTGTTGATGTCGAAGAAGGTGTGCAGACGGGGACGGCGCAAGTCGGCGTCGATCATCAGCGTGGTGTAGCCACCCTGCGCGCAGATGTAGGCAAGGTTGACCAAGGTCGTCGATTTGCCCTCGCCGGCGCCACCGGACACGACGGTGATGGCGTTGTCCTCCGGGTTCTTGCGGTTGAACTCGATGTTCGTCCGCAGGATCCGGTAGGCCTCGGCGTCCGGGCTCATGCCGCTTTGCTTGTAGAGGACACCCACGTCCTTCGGAATCACGGCCAGCACCGGGACTTGGAGGTAGCGTTCCACGTCCTCCAGCGACTTCACGGAGGTATCGAGATACTCGAGGAAGAAGGCGACACCAATCCCGAAGATCATCCCGACGACGGCACCGAGCGCCAGGTTCAAGGTGACATTTGGGCTCACGGGCACGCCGGAAATCATCGGCTCCTCGTGCATGATGATCGGGTCTTCCGTGATCTTCCGCTGCATCTCTTCCGAGATCTGCTTCACCTTGAGTTGCTCCAGCAAGCGCTGGGCGGTCTCGAAGTCGTTCTTCGCATCGACGAAGTTCTGGTTCGCGATGCCTTGCCGGACGGCATCGTCCTCCTTCGTGTCCATCCGGGTCTTGAGCCGGGCCAGTTGCTCTTGGGCAAGGGACAGCTTGGCCTTGAGGGTCTCGCGAAGGTTCGCCACCGCCTCGGTCAAGTCCCGCTCCATGCCCTCGAGCATGGTCGCCTGGGAAATCATCATGGGGTGACGTTCCCCGCGTCCTTGGCTCTTCATCGCATCATACTGCCGCTTGGCGTCCTGATATTGCGGCAGCAACACGGGAATGATATTATCCGGCAAACTCAGGCCTGAAGCGTAGTTCATCAACTGCTGACCGTCATATCGCAACAGGGTTTCAATCTGGCTCTCCAACTGGATCTTCTCCTGCTCCAGATCGACGTAGGCTTTGGCCGCCGATTCGGCGTCGTCCGCCTTGGTGAAACCTCTGGCTCCTTGGGAAACACTGGGATCACCCCAATAGATGATTCCTTCGGTCCGGATGATCTGCGAGAGAAGCTTGCGCTTGTCTTCCACCGCATCTTCTTGGGCGATCACCGCCTTGCGGAGCTCTTCGAGCGCTTGATCGGCATTGTCGCTCTGCAGCTTCCGGCGGCGCTCCCGATACGCCTCGGCCACTTCCTTGGCGATCTTCTGCGCATCCTTCGGATCGTTGAAGCGGACGCGGATCTCGATGAGCGACGTGCCGCGGATATCCTGGGCGTCGACGATTCCCTTGAGGGTGCGTCGCACCGATTCGAGATCGGAGCCCCAGCGATTCACCAGGTCCAGATTCTCGATCGCGGCATCCAGCGTCTTCTGGGCTTTGATCACCGCGAATTCGGTCGGGAAGAAAGTGGGGCCCATTTCGATGGCCGCACGATTGTCGGTGACCCCTTGGATCACTTGAGTTCCGGTCCCTTTTGGCCGGACCTGCACGACCGCAGTACTCTCATACTTCTTCGGCATCACATAGGTGATGACCAGCGCGGTCATGAAAACCAACAGGAAGGTCAAGAGGATGACCCCGTAGCGGTTTTTAACGACCTGCCAATAGTCGATGGCATGGAGGGAAGCCTCCGATGGGTTGATGGATTGGTTCATTTCGAACGATTGCTGAATGGTTTATTGATGCTGATGGCTTCCCGTTCAAACGAAAAACTCCCGCAATGGAGGGCCATTGCGGGAGTCCTTGAGTGCGAAGGGATTCCTAGTATTTGTTGGAGATTTTTCCTGGAGAGGCGCCGGATTAGAACTCGGCGCGCAGACCCACGCTCACGCGATTGCGTTCGTAGCTCTGGTCAGGGAAGTCGGACTCGGAATCGGTGTAGTTATACGACAGGGTTCCGTAGAGCATCTCGGTGAATTTGAACGAGAGGCCGACGTAAGCATTCCAGATGTCCTCGTCGAAGCCACTGGCAACGCCCGGACCCGTTCCAGCCACAAGGCGACCATCGTCAAAGGTCGCGGGAATGTAATCCAAACCACCGAAGAAGTTCAGCATCGGCGACAACGCGTATTCAGCTGAGAGGCCGATACGAAGCGTCTGGCGGTCGTCAAACTCGTAAGTCGCAATCGTGGTGGGCGTGCCGGCGACCAAGATGGACCGGACCGTGTCATAACCTTCGATGCCGTAGCGTGCGAAGCCGCGGATCGTGAATTGCTCGTTGACCTGCGAGCGCACGGTCGCCTCGACATAAGGACTGGTCGTATCGCTCGCTCCAATGCCGTCAGGTTCATGGAACTGGGCACCCACACGTGCGATCGCTATCGTATTGGGGCTGAAGCGATGTTCAACGCCGCCCAACAGATAATGATCGGTGTAATCCGACGAGAGGCCGTCACCATCGGTCTGCGAGTAGCGATAGTCCGCCGTCAGCACCGTTTGGGGCGACAATTGATAACGGAACTGGTTGTAAAGAGTCCAAGTGAAGCGGTCTTGGCTGGACACGTCTTCATTGTAATCCAACCCGGTGAGCGAGAAACCGGTGTAGGTCGCGAACCGCTCGGTCCAGCGATAGCCGACGGAGTTGTCCGTTGACCAGTAGAGGTATTCGCCAAGTTGGCGTGCGGTGGCAAACCCGTAAGAGTAATCAGGCTCCAGCTCGTAGGAGAGGAAATTCCGGCTCGAAAAGCGGAGGCGCTCGCTAACCCGGTGGGTGAAATTCACTCCCAATCGAGCTTGGCCGTAGAGATCATCGGACCCGAGACCTTCAGGCTCGTCAAAATAGTAAATGGCACCGAGCCGGGCATACACGTCCCAAGTGGTCTGAGGCGAGATCGACACGAAGGACAGGCCGACGAAAGGATTGATGCTCAATGCCTCATCGTCACTACCCCCGAGGAGTTCGCCCGGATCGAGGACGCCGTCGAGGTCAGCATCGATGAAAAGGGGCGCGGTCGGATTGACGTTATCGTCCCAGACCATATTGACCCCCACGCTCCACTTGAGCGGAATGCTCTCCTGAGCCTCGTCAGGAATGTAGTAGAGGTTGGCGTGGGCTGCTCCGAGGGAGGACGCAACAGCTAGCGAAGAAAGGAAGCTGCGTTTCATGTAAGATGGATTCAGCAATGTGAGAAAATAGGAAAGGCGGGTCAGTTGCGTCCCCGGATGAAGAAGAGATCTTCGACGCCGTTGTCATTATCGATATCCGAGCCGACCGGCGGGGTGATGATGGGCGGAATCGACGGCGGCAGGCCGGGCGGCAGCATCGGAGGCCCCATCGGCGCACCGCCGGGAGTCGGGCCAACCGGACCTTGGCCCGGGAAATCGAGCGGATTCCAAGCAGGCTTGACGGCGACGTCCTCCGCAACCTTGGCACCCTTGGAGCTGTAGCCGGACTCGCCGCGGTTCGGATCCAGGCGGCTGATGACCGCTTGGACATCGGCCAGAGCTTCCGGGGCGACCGCCACGGCGCACTGGGAAATCAATCGCATCTTGTCGGGAGCGACGGAGGCGGCCGTTTCAACAATGGCAGCCACGGTCTTGGCATCCGCTTCGGCAGCTTGGATGGCCGCCTTCACGACTTCGCAGGCGCAATCCGAGTTCGCGGAAACTTCTTTTTCGACCACTTGCAGCACCTCGGCCGGTTTCTCGGCTACGGTGGTTTTGACGGAAGCGGCGAGAGCCAAGCAATCGGTTTCAGCCGATGCAACGGCGGGAACGATGCCCAAGGCCGCCGCTACGAGGGCGAATCGGAACGTGGTTTTCATGTCAAAAATTTGAATCGGGATGTCGGGACCGGGTGAGAAAGAGCGGGTAGTGGGAATCGAACCCACATAGCTAGCTTGGAAGGCTAGAGCTTTACCACTAAGCTATACCCGCGAAGTCGTGGCGAAGCTAACAGCCCGTCAGAAGGGGCCGCAAGCTCTTTTTGCTGGAAATCTCTTGGTTTTCCGGCCCTCCCCACGCGATCGCGTAAGGCATTGGACACAAGGATTTCGGTGTTGCATCAGGGGCACTTCCGAGATAGGGAGCCGCCCGCGAACGAGCGGGTGTAGTTCAATGGTAGAACGCGAGCTTCCCAAGCTTGAGGCGTGGGTTCGATTCCCATCACCCGTACCACTCCGCGTCCCCGCCGGGCTTTTCACCGGCTGACGTGCACGTTTGCGTCTTCGTGGAACCGCCACGGAAGATCCTGGGCCCGCGAAATCCCGATGCGGAAGCTGCTCGTGATAGCCTTGGAGGCACCGGTGACGATTCCCGTGCTCTCGCCGCCGAGGAATTCGCAGCCGTGGGCGGCCCCGTCGATCCCCAGCGCGCGGGTCAGTTTCCCGGGGCCGGAGCACAATTCGCGAACCTTCGACCTGCCCCGGCGCTCCATCATCCGTTCGATGCCTGCCAAGGGTTCCAAGGCGCGGAATAGCACGAATCCCGCTCCGTGGGGTCCTTTGACGAGGACGTTGAAAAGCCAGTGGACGCCGTAGTTGAGATAGACGTAGGCGGTGCCAGCCGGGTGGGACTCGACAAAGGCCCGCGCGCCCGGCCGGAAGAACGTGTGGCAGGCCTCGTCGCCTTCCGCCGCGTACGCCTCGGTCTCCACGATCCGGCCTTCACAACCATGCCAGAGGAACTTGGCGCCGATCAGCTCGCGGGCGCAAACCAAGGGGCTCCGTTCGAAAAACGCTGCCGTCAGTCGATCCATCGCGTCAGAGCCCGGTCGGGCGATCGATGAATACCTGCTTGAGCGCGAAATCCCGCGCCAGCCGGCCCGCCAAAGCCCTCACCCCGAAGGTCTCGGTCGCGTAGTGACCCGCATACAATATATTTACACCGAGTTCTTCTGCCAAAGGATAACTCCAATGCGGTCCCTCCCCTGTAATGAACGTATCAATTCCCGAGCTTGGACAAATCGCAACTTCCGAGCCCGCGCCGCCGGTCACCAATCCTATCTTTCGAACCTCAACAGGTCCTCCGGGACAGACATGGACCGGCCCGGAAACCACTTCGGACACCTTTGAAATCAACGAGTCGCGAGAAATCTCAACCTCGGTGATCAGCCCCAATTGGAGCCCTTTCCAGTCGAAAAAGGTCCCGCTCGGCTGGAATCCCAGCCCCTTGAGCATCAAAGCGTTGTTTCCCAACTCCGGATGCACGTCGAGCGGCAAGTGGGCCGAGTAAATCGCCAGCCCGCCGTCCATCGCCGCCTTGATCTTCCGGTAGAAGGCCCGCGTCAGCGGCTGCGTGCCCTGCCAGAACATCCCGTGGTGGACCACCAGCAGGTCCGCGCCCGCCGCCACCGCCGCCTCGACCACCGGCAGCGAGGCATCCACCGCGGCAGCCACCTTGGTGACCGTGCCGCCATTTTCGAGCTGCAGGCCATTCACCGCGCCGGAGTAGTCCGGGATCTCGGAAATCCTCAGCTCCGCGTCGAGGAAGGCCACGATTTCCTGCAAGCTTGCCATGGCCCGAGCCTTCACTCCCCGCAGAAGCGAGTCAAATCCGCCGGTAGCTCCGACCGCCATTCGCGCGGACCGCCCCACTCCGCCGCGAGCTTGCAGGCATGCAGCGCATGCCGCGGCAGGATCAGCCGCGCCACCGACTCTTCCGAAAGCCCGTCCGCCATCTGCTCCAAGTACGGCCGCCCGTCCGTCCCGTAGATCTTGTCCCCCACCAGCGGATGGCCGAGGTGCTCCAAATGCACCCGGATCTGGTGCATCCGCCCGGTTTCCGGGAAGCACCGCAGCACCGCGAACTCGCCGAGCGCATTGGCAAAGCGCCGCTTCACCCGGAAGCCCGTCACGCAGTCCCGCCCCGCGGGATCGACCGCCTGCCGCAGCCAGATTTCCCCGCCCGCTCTTATAATGGCAGCCTCCACCCGAGTCTCCTCCCACGCCGGCCAGCCGTGGACCACCGCCAGGTATTCCTTCCCGATCTCGCGCCGCTCGAATTGCCGCGAGAAATGCCGCGCCGCCGCCGCATGCTTCGCCACCAGCACCAGCCCGCTGGTTTCCCGGTCGAGCCGCGTCAGGATCGAAAGCCGCGCGCCGTTCGCGATCTCGTAGCGCAGGAGTTCCTCCAGCCCGCCCAGCAAGGTCGCCTCCACCTTCCCATTCGCCGGGTGGACGGCCAGCGGCGCCGGCTTATCGACGACGATCCAGTCGTCCGACTCGTCGATCACTTGGAAATCGCACACCGCTCGCACGTCCCGAGTTTCCCCGCCATGGTGCGATTCGCCACGATTTTCTCTGGTCTCTGGTCTCAACCCTCTGGTCTCTTCCCCCCATGTCCGCCGACGCGCAGCACACCCTCGCCTCCGCCGCCACCCTTGAGGGCACCTCCCTTCACACCGGGGCGAAAGTCACCCTGACCCTCAAGCCCGCGCCCGTTGACCACGGCTTCAAGTTCCGCCGAGTCGATCTGCCCGACCAGCCGTTCATCGATGCCGACGCGGAGAAAGTGCAGACCGTCGAGCGCGCCACCACCCTCGCCGAGGGCTCGGTGAAAGTGCACACCGTCGAGCACGTCCTGTCCGCCCTCACCGGCATGGGCGTGGACAATGCCATCATCGAGATGGACGCCAACGAGCCGCCGATCGGCGACGGCTCGTCCCGGCCTTTCGTCGAGCTCATCAAGAAAGCCGGCCTGGCCGCCCAGGATGCGCCGCGCAAGATCTGGGAAATCCGCGAGCCCATCCATCAGGAAACCGGCGACGGCTCGCTGATCACCATCGTCCCCAGCAAGACCTTCCGCGTCTCCGTCACCAATGTCGGCCCCGACGGCCGCTTCACCCAGTATTTCTCCACCGAGGTCACCCCGGAGACCTACGAGAAGGAAATCGCCCCGGCCCGCACCTTCGTTTACTACGAGGACGTCAAGCCGCTGCTTGAAAAGGGCCTGATCAAGGGCGGCTCGCTCGAGAACGCCGTCGTCGTCCGTGGCAATGAGGTGATGAGCAAGGAAGCCCTGCGCTACCCCAACGAATTCGCCCGCCACAAGGCGCTCGACGTGATCGGCGACCTGATCCTTTCCGGCAAGCGCATCCTCGGCCACGTCATCGCCGTCAAACCCGGCCACGGCCCGAACTCGAAACTCGCCGCCACCCTCAAGCGCGAATACGCGCGCATGCGTTCGCTGGCCGCCCCCTTCGCGCTGCCGCGCGGCGAGACCGTCCTCGACATCAACGACGTCCTCAAGATCCTGCCCCACCGCTATCCCTTCCTGCTGGTGGACCGGATCATCGACATGGTCGGCGACACCAAGTGCACCGGCGTCAAGAACGTCACCATCAACGAGCCCTTCTTCATCGGCCACTTCCCCGGCCACCCCATCATGCCCGGCGTGCTCCAGCTCGAGGCGATGGCGCAGGTTTCCAGCGTGCTGATGCTCCGCAAGCCGGAGAACGCCGGCAAGATCGGCTACTTCATGAGCGCCGACAGCGTGAAATGGCGCCGCCCGGTCCTGCCCGGCGACACCTTGCACATCGAGGCCGAGGTGCTGAAAATCCGCGGCTCGATCGGTTCCACGCGCTGCCGCTGCATGGTCGGCAACGAAGTGGCGTCGGAAGCGGAGCTGAAGTTCGCGCTCGTTGCCCAGTAAGGCGCTCCGCCCGATGATAGCCGCAGGCCCTCGGACTGCTGGGATCCTTCCCAGCTCTCCGAATGCAGGGTGAAGCGGTCAGTTCCACGGGCCGGAAGCGATGCCGGAAGGTCTGCCACTTCCCCTGAAGCATCCGGCCTCACCTTGGACTCGAAGGCGGCGATTCATCGCCGCAGTCCAAGGGCGGCTTCGCCGCGGTCACGGTGCGGACACCGCCGTTGTTCCCAGCCGATGCTTTCGCCAACGCCAGCCGATGACACCGGCCCAGCCCAATCCATAACCCGCGACAAGCCAGCCGTGAGGGATCAGGTTGACGGAATGACCTGTCAGCCGAAGGGAGTTTAGCCAGCTCTTCACGTCCTCGACCTCTCCCGGAGTGGACCTGGTGTGGTAAGAGGCCCACCACCCGCCCCCGATCATCTTCACGTAGTCAGGCACCAGCACGAGTTCCCCGTCCAATTGGCCCACCAGCACATCGGAGGAGAATCCTTCAAAAACCACATAGGAAATGTGGCTCTTCGAAAGGCCCCACGCCCAAAGCAAAAACACCAACGCCGGCACGCCGAACCAGAAAGCGCGCGAACGGAACAGACGGAAGCGCGTTACCTTGTCCACCATCACGCAGCGCCGCCTCAACCCCACGCGATCCCCTCGTAGAGCTCCGCCAGCGGAAGCTCACAGCCGATCTCCGCGAGCGAGATCGACTCTCCCAGGCCGCTGTATTCTTCCGCCTCGAATCCACCACCCGCGCGACGCCGGTAAACGACAACCCGCGGCCGGTCGGACTCAGCGAGCAGCAGCACTTTCAGCGAGGGGATGGTCAGGTAGGCGTCCTTCTTCTCGCCCATGTCGGTGCGACGGGTCGATTCGCTGAGTACTTCCAGCACCACCGCCGGCCGCTCCTGATAGTGCTCGGTGCCGGAGTTCAGCTGGCAGACCACTTGCAGGTCCGGGTAGTAAAAGCGCGTGTGATCGGGGTATTCGATCCGCACCTTCGCGTCGCTGCCGAAGGGCCGGCAGGGCTTGCCGCGGAGCTGGGCTCCCAGTGACAGGATTCCGTTCGCAGCAATCGCCGCGTGATCGTTGGTCCCGCCGGACATCGCGTGGATCACGCCACCCAAATACTCGTGCCTGATGTCCGAGCGCTCCTCCCCGGCGAGGTATTCCTCCACCGTTACCAGCTCGGGCTTTTTCAGCGCGGTCATGCCCCACCCTAGCGGGGTCGCCCGTCGGGGCAAAGGGCAAAGCCGCGACCGCCATCCCGAACGGTCGGCAGCGAAGGCAACCCCGGCATTGACCCGCCGCCGCTTTCCCGAAGAGTCCCCGCGTGCCGTCGTTGCCCGATGCCTGGCTCGCCACGCCGCGGAAATTCCCGCTGCGCGACCGGCTGATCTACCTGCGCGTCGTCCGGCCGGACTGGGCGGAGGCGGACGAGCTTTTCCACTTCTTCGAGAACCATCACCGCGTCCTGACCCACGGCCGGCTGGTGCTCGCCGCCGTGATCCAGGCAAACCCCTCGCTCTATGAAGCGCACGGGCCGGACGCACCGGGCGAGGTCGTTTACGATTTTGCCGGCGGCATGGCGGAAGATGAACTGCTCCAACTCGCGAACCGGCTGGAGACCCTGCGCCGCGATGGCTCGCGAGAGCCGCGGGCCGACCGCATCGGCGACTACCTCGCGCGACGCGACGAACGCGTCTTCGGCTGGCCGATTCCCGATGGCTGGGGACCGGAAACCTGCCGGATTTCCTCGCTCTACTTCCCCCGCCATCACCTGTGGGGATGCCGCTTGGAGAACAAGATCGTGCCGGTCTGCGTGGATCCCGAGACCGGGGTGGCGGTGGTGTTTCCAGCCAAGTATTGGAGTCCGAAATAGGCAGAGCTTGGGATTGACCATGATCGTCTGGCCAAGGCGACATGATGCCATGCACTACATGCTGCCCCCGGCCATGGTTCCGGTTCCACGGAAGTTCCCCTTCTTTGACCGCTTTTCGTATCTGAAGATCGAGCAACCGGACTGGACCAAAAAGGGCAACTTGATCCGCTTTTTCCAGCATTACCAGCGGTCGCTCAGCCACGGGAAGCTGGTACTTGCCGCGGTGATCAAGGCGAACCTCAATCTTTTCAAACCGGGCCCGCACGATCACGCCGCGCTGATCGTCTTCGATCTTGAGGGTGAAATGAAGCCGGAGGAACTCATCCAGTTGGCGCACCGGATTTTCGACCTGCAGGACGGTGAACCAGCCACGCTGCGCGAACAGCAATTGAAGGACTACCTCAACGACGACTACACCTACGGCTTCGGCATGCCGGTGCCGGACACGATGGGCCCGGAGTCGTGCCGCATCTCGACCTGCTTCATGCCGCGCAAACACCTGCCGGGTGGCCATCTACAGGACAAGATCGTGCCCGTCTGCGCGGATCCGGACAACGGGGTCGCGGCGGTGTTCCCGGTGAAATACTGGAGCTGAACGATGGACGCCGAACTGGAAGCAGCAGCCCGCGCCGCCGGAGTAGGTCGCGGGGAGAAGCACATTTTCCTGTGCGCCGACGCGAGCAAGCCGAAGTGCTGCGACCCGGCGCAGGGCCTCGCTTCGTGGGAGTTTCTCAAGAAGCGGCTCGCGGAGCTCGGCCAAGGCGGGCCGCTGATCTTGCGGACCAAGGCGGATTGCCTGCGCGTCTGCACGCGCGGGCCGGTGGCGGTGGTCTATCCGGATGGCGTTTGGTATCACTCGTGCACGCCGGAGGTGCTGGAGCGGATCGTCACGGAACACCTCGTCGGCGGGGTGCCGGTGGAGGAATTCCGGCTGCGGGGGTAGGGACAAGCGCCCTCGCTTGTCCGCGAATCACGGGAGCAATCCGCAGCCAGGGACAGCTCCGGCCGGCCGAGGGCGTCCGGCCCTACCTTTCTGCACGTCCGACCTTCCGGGCTTGCTCCGGCGGGCGGTCCGGCGCATGGCTTGGCCCTTGCCATGCCCGGTCTGATCATCGCTCCACGCGCCCGCATTTTCCACGGCCACGAATGGGTCTATGCCACGGAGGTCAAAAAGACCTTCGGCGATCCCCAGCCAGGCGACGTGATCACGCTGAAGGATTTCCACGACCGCCCGCTCGGCACGGCGATCTACAACCCGGCGTCGCAGATCGTGGCGCGGCGCTTTTCACGGCGGCGGCAGGATCTCGATGCGGACTTCTTCCTGCGCCGGATCGGCCAATCGATCGAGCACCGGAAAAACGTCGGCCTCGATGACACGCTGGCGCGGCTGGTGTGGAGCGAGTCGGATGGCTTGCCGGGGCTGATCATCGATCGCTACGGCGCGCATGTCGTGGTGCAGACGCTGACGCTGGCGATGCGCCAACGCGTGGAGCTGATCGTGGCGGCGTTGAAGGAACTGGTTTCGCCGGAGTCGATCATCCTGCGCAATGACTCGCCGGTGCTGAAGGCGGAGGGCATCGAGCAGGAAATCACCATGATCCACGGCGCGAATCCGGGGGCCTTCGTCGTCGAAGCGAACGGCCTGAAGTTCGAGATCGATCTCTTCGACGGTCAGAAGACCGGGCTTTATCTCGACCAGCTCCAGTCGCACGCCGAGGTGGCGAAGCTCGCGAAGGGCAAGCGCGTGCTCGATTGCTTCACCAACCAAGGCGGCTTCGCCCTCGCCTGCGCCAAGGCGGGTGCCGCGAAGGTCACCGCGGTGGACATTTCCGAAACCGCCTGCGCCGCCGCCCGCCGCAATGCCGAGCTGAACGGGCTGGAGATCGAAGTCATCGCCCACAACGTCTTCGATTTCCTCAAGCACGCGCAGCCGGAGTATGACCTGATCATCCTCGACCCGCCGAGCTTCACGCGGAACAAGAAGACGCTCATGGACGCGATGCGCGGCTACAAGGAGATCCATCTGCGCTCGCTGAAGCTGCTGGAAAAAGGCGGCATTCTTTCGACCTTCTGCTGCTCGCATCACGCGAGCCGCGAGCTCTTCCAGCAGAACCTCGTCGATGCCGCGGTGGACGCGAAGAAGTCGCTGCGGCTGGTGATGAACCATGGCCAGCGGCCGGATCATCCGGTGCTGCTGGCCTTGCCGGAGACGGAGTATTTGAAAGGCATCACCGCCGAACTGATGGCGGGGCGGTGAGGATCACTCGCCTTCGCTCGGAGCCTCCCCGCCGGGAATCTTGAGAAAACGCGGGGTTCCTTCCGGTGATCCGGGATCCTGGATGACGGTGCCGGGATCGATGCCGTTCGCGTCGATGATCTTGTTGTCGTAGGGGCTGAAGACAAATCCCGGCTTGCCCGGGACGGGCTTGGCCTCGGGGCCGTTCACCCTCACGTTTTCCTTCGCAAGCTCTTCACGGGCGGCGGCTTCGTCCTCGGGTGCCATTGGGGGAACGCGAAAGTGCTTCTTCTCCTCCGGCGGAAAGGTGGGGTCCGCCACCATCGCGCCGGCAGGGAGGCCTTTTACGTCGATGATCGTGCCAGTGAAGGGACTTTTCACGTAGCCGGGCTTGTCGGCGACCGGCTCGGCGACCGGGATCTTTTTCTCGGCGACGGCAGGACGCTCGCTGGCCTTGGACGGCTTGTTCGCCGCCTCCTTCTTTTCTTCGGCGGCGGGCGCAGGCGTGGAAGCGGACTCTGCGGGCGCTGGAGCGGCAGGCTTGGCGGTGGTGGTTTCCTCCTTGCGCTGGCAAGCCAGCGACGACAGGGCCAAGATGCCCGCGAGTCCGATGAGTTTCATGCTCCTGATACATGATAAGCCGCAGCCACCCCGTCAAGATATCTGCCGATGAATCCCGTTGACTGGCCTTGGCAGGACGCGGTGCCCCTGCGTTTCGACCGCTTCATGGAGCTTGCCCTCCATCATCCTGAGCGCGGCTACTATGCGCGTCGTATTCGCGGCGTCGGCAAGGGTGGCGATTTCACCACCACGCCGATGCTGACGCCGGCACTCGGCAAAGCGGTGGCGACTTGGGCGAAGGCGGCACTGAAGGAAAGCGGCTGTCGCGACCTGATCGAGCTCGGCCCCGGTGAGGGCGTGCTGGCGGAGTCGGTGATGACGGCATTCCCGTGGTGGAAAAGGCCGCGGCTTCATCTGGTGGAACGCTCGGTGCCATTGCGTGGGAAACAGGCCGCACGGCTGGGCAAGCGGGTGACTTGGCACGACACGGTCGAGTCCGCGCTCGATGCCTGCGGCGGAATGGCATGCCTCTATTCGAATGAGTTCGCAGATGCGTTTCCGGTGCGCCGCTTCCGCCGTGAAGCGGAAGGATGGAGCGAATTGTTCCTCGACCCGCAGGAATGCTGGCAGCCGTGCGATGAGCTGCCGGAATCCTCGGTCTTCGGGCTTTCGTTTTCGCCCGGGCAGATCGTGGAGGTCGCGGAGGCTTATCGCGCTGGGCTGCGGGGCTGGCTGCCGAAGTGGCGGACCGGGCGGATGCTGACCATCGACTACGGAACGCCGGTCGAGTCGCTCTACCACCGTCGCCCGCGCGGCACGGTGCGGGCGTATTTCATGCAGCAGCGCCTCGAAGGCCCGGCGATCTATCAGAACGCCGGCCGCCAGGATCTCACCGCGGACGTGAATTTCACCGACCTGCAGACGTGGTCCACACCTTCGGCAGAAACCGTGAAGCTCACGACCCAGCGCGAATTCCTGCTGCCGCATGCCAACCTCGCCGACCCCGCGGATGCGCATGCGGTGGAAGCCGATGGTGCGGGCAGCGCTTTCCTCGTACTTGATCAAAGAGCAGCATCCAATGCCCGCCGGTAATCTTCTCGACCGCGTAGCGGTCAAGGACGGTAGCCGTGGGTTTCAACCCACGGATTCAGACGGAATCGCGGTGGTGTCGCATCGCGACACCGGAATCGCACGAGGTGGCGTCGTTTCTAGAAACGGTCCGCCGTGATCGGGTTCCTGTGTCGCGATGCGACACCATGACGTCCGCGCCCCACCCACGGGCTGAAGCCCGTGGCTACCGTCCCTGACCGCTACGCGGTCGGGAAAGGCCACATTTTCCCGACATCGCCGCCGCCGGTCATCGCCACTAACAGCCATCGCCGCCTTGCCGCAGCGGCGAATTGCGGCATCTTCCGCGCATGCTTCGCGCCGTCCTCGCTTTCATCGTCTCGGTCCTGCCGCTGTCCGCCTTCGAGCTGCCGGCGAAATCGTCCCAATGCGTGGTCGGCACCGCGAAGGATTGGAACGCCTCCACGGTCACGCTGAACACCTACGAGAAACGCGGCGGCAAGTGGGTGAAGGTCAGCGGTCCTTGGCAAGGCAGGCTCGGCCGCGACGGACTCGTCTGGGGGCTCGGCATCAGCCCGGTGCCTGCGGGTGCGAAGGTCAAAAGCGAAGGCGATTGGCGCGCCCCGGCCGGGGTCTTCCGCATCGGCGGTGCGTGGGGTGTGCACGCCGGCGTACAAAAGCACCCGAAGCTTTTTTACCGCCAAGTCACCACCCGCGACCTGTGGGTAGAGGACCCGTCGTCACCGAGCTACAACAAGCACATGGTGCTGGATCACGAGCCGGCCACCGCTTGGGAAAAGAAGCAGCAGATGAAGCAGGACGACTACCCGCATTCGCTCAAGCTGTTCATCGCCCACAATGCGGCGCCGAAGATTTCCCCGGGCCAAGGCAGCGCGATCTTCTTCCACATCTGGCGCGGCGGCGGCTCGAAGCCGACGGCCGGTTGCACGACGATGGCGGAAAAGAAACTCCGCGAGCTGATCGCCTGGATCGATCCTGACAAGCAGCCGATCTACGTGCTGCTGCCGGAAGCCGAGTATCAGGCGAAGAAGGCGGAGTGGAAGCTGCCGTGAATAGGTCCCATAGGCCTCATGGGACCCATAAGTCCTATGGCCTCTTCGCCGCCACGCCCTGATAGAAGATCGCCATCACGGGCACGCAGATCGCGGTCAGCGCCGCTTGCACCCACCAGTAGGTCGTCCAGCCGCCGTGCTGCTGCACCACGGTGAGGTCGTAGAGGTATTTCCCGAACGAGATCCCGATCACGGAACCCACGCCATTGCTGGCAAGCGTCAGCAGGCCTTGCGCTTGGCTGCGCATGGAGGGATCCACCCGTCGTTCGAGGAAAAGCTGACCGGTGATGAAGTAGAGCGTGTAGCACAGCCCGTGCAGCGAAATGCCGGTGATCAGCCACGCGGCGTTCCCCGTGCTTCCGGCGATCGAAAAGAACGCATAGCGCAGCGCCGAAAGCCCCAGCGCCACCATCAGCACCGTTTTCACCCGGAAACGGTTCATCACCATCGGCATCAACAGCATGGCCACGATCTCACTGATCTGGCCGATGGTCATGGTCGCGGAGGGCTTCACGTTGCCGAGCGAAATGAGATGCATCGGCGTGTGCATGAAGAAGATCGCGAGGGGGATACTGAGCAGCGTGGTGACGGAGAAGAAGACGAGGTGATCGCGTTCCTTCAGCAGGCAAAAGGCATCGAGCCCCAGCAGCGTGCGGAACGAGCGCGAGTTGCCCATCGGCGGTGTATTTGGAAGCAGCAGCGCGATCGCGGAGCCGACGACACGGGTGATCGCCGCGGCGTAGCCGGCGCCTGGCGAGCCTTCCACCTGAAGCACGAAGCTGGTCATTACTCCCGCCGCCATCCAGCCAAGCGTGCCACCCAACCGCACCACCGGGAATTCCCGCTCGCCGGACCGCAGATGCACCATCGAGATGCTCGCCAGCATGCTCCACATCGGTGCCGCGACGATCGAGGCAGCCCCAAACAACACGAGAAATAGATGAGGCGAGCCGAGGCGGTCGAGCGCGGCGAAGGCACCACCCAGCAGCACCCCGCTGATCATGCCGATCACCGCGAAGACCCGCTGCGCCGAAAAGCGATTGTCGGCCAAGGCCCCGACGATGAGCGGTGAGATCAGCGCCGCAATCGGCGCCGCCATGAAGGTGTAGGCCACCCAGTCGCTGCCGAGGCCGCGCGACGCCAGGATGTTCGACACCGCAGGCGTGTAATAGCCCGGCGCCATCCCGAGGAAAAAGAACACCGTCCACAAGCCGCCAAGGACCGCGAAGGCGGTGCGGGATGGCGTGGGCGAGGACACGGCGCGACGCTAGCGAGAGCTTCCCACGGCGCAAGGACGACGGCCACCCGGCCGGGAATTCCCGCAAGCGAACCTTGAAGCCGGCTCACTCATGGGCAGTGGTGGCGTGAACTCAGGCAAACCATCCGGAGCGCATCGGTAGGTTTTCAGCATCGGTGACCAAGGAGCAAGGCAAGGAGCAACGTCACTTTGCTCCTTGGTGATTCCGTTCCGGCTACTTGGGCTGTGGTCCATGTAACCTTTACCGGCGGAGGATCGGGACGGGACAAGGGGGCTATATATATAGCCCCCCCTTGTCCTGTCCCGCTTCCGGGGCGGGACAAATCACCGTTGTCCCGATGATGTCCCGATTGTCCCGCTAGGGTTGGATGGCCAACAGCCACCAAAAACATCTTTGCCCATCAATGATTTACATCCAATGACCCAAGAACCTCATCGCACCGCTGCCCCTGATTCTTTTGTCCCGATGATGTCCCGATGGGCGCCAACGGGATCTTCCGGCGAGCTAGCGGGACAATTCCGATTTGTCCCGCTAGACTCGATAAGCCCGGCGCTGAAGCACCTCCCCAGCGCCAACGGCGCGACATCCCTCAGGCCCGGCCGTCGGCCTAAGCTTCATACACATCTTTCTTCTCACCGGTGGATCTCCACTGTCCCGAAGGGACTTCATTCCAAAGCCCTGGGTTGCGAGGCACGAGCTACC
>CBKZPU010000003.1:0-77494 GCA_966696705.1 uncultured Verrucomicrobiaceae bacterium
GGACGTTCATCGAGGGGGAGATCAGTGATCCGCAGATCCATGATCAAATGAACACACAATTGGCGAGCGGGAAGCGAGCAAAATATTGGTTCGGATGAACATGTGGCCGAAGATCACGGGCCGGAGAGTTTCGCTGCGACCTCGGCGACCTTCCGCCACTCGCGGAGGAGTCGTTCCTGCATCCGCTCGTCTGGCGTGTAGCGGGCGGGATTGCCCGTGACGTGGGAGGCAAGTGCCGCGGCTTCCACGGCAACCGACCGGAGCGCGGGCGTCTTGGCTTCTTCCAATTGCATGGCGGTAGCCATTCCCAAAATCCCGGCGTGGCAATCACCGTCGGGATCGTCGCCGTGAACTTCGCGGAGATAGCGATCGATCACGGGAAAGTAGTAAGCGAAGGCCTCCGGGCCCATGAACATGAAGTCCTCCTGAAAGGAGCACGGGTTCTCCAAGAATAGCTTGTAGGCTTGGGCGAGTGAAAGTTCGCCGAAATCTTTCCAAGCATGGCGTGCGTCGAGATTGCCGCCCCACGGGTCGAAGTCCGCGGCATCCGGCAACGGGGCTTTCGGACGATGGAGGAAGTGGCCGGACGAATCGCTCACGCTTTCACATGGTGTCGATCCGGCGCGGCATTTCAATCCTTCGACGACCGCGGATCCAGCGCGTCGCGCAGACCATCCCCCAGGAAGTTCAGCGCGAACAAGGTGCTCGAGAAGAACGCCGCCGGGAAGAGCAGCAGCCACTTGTTCGTTTCCATGCGGTCGGCACCCTCCTTGATCAGGATGCCCCACGAACTGTTCGGCGGACGGACGCCGAGGCCAAGGAAAGAGAGCACGCTTTCCAGCAGCATGATCCCCGGCACCGCCAGGGTGGTGTAAACGATAATCGGGCCGATGACGTTTGGCAGGATGTGACGGAACAAGATCCGGCCGTGGCCGAGACCGAGCGATCGCGCGGCCTCGACGAACTCCTGGTGCTTGAAGGTCATCACCTGCGCGCGGACGATGCGGGCGATGGTCAGCCAACCGATCGAGCCGATGGCGATGAAGAGCGGGATCAGCGTGGTGATCGGCGCGACGTTGTCGCGGTTCCAGCCGGTGGTGGCGATGATCCACTCGGTGAAGGTCGAGGCCGGTTTGTCCACCACCAGGGAGAACAGGATGACCAGCACCAGGAACGGCAGCGCGAAGAGGATATCCACGATGCGCATCATGATGTCATCCAGCTTGCCGCCGATGTAGCCGGAAATGGCACCATAAACGAGGCCGATGCAGACCGCCACGCCGGTGGCAACAAGACCGACCAGCAGCGACACCTGGCCGCCATAAAGAACGCGGGCGAACAGGTCGCGGCCGAGCTGGTCGGTGCCAAACCAGTGGATGCCACCGGGATCCGCCCCGGCGTTGTCGAGGTTGATGACAGTTGGGCTCTTAACGAAGGGCAGCAGCGGCCCGATGAAGCAGAGGAGCAGCATCACCACGAGGAACCACAGGCTCAACATCGCCGCCTTGTTGCGCGACAGCCGGTGCCAGGCATCTTGCCAGAGGGACGTTCCTTTCTCGACGGGGACGGACGACATGGAAAAATCAGGCGGCGGCGCGGAGGCGCGGGTTAAGGGCGATCTGGGCGAGGTCGGAGAGCAGGTTCGCGCCAACGATGAGGAAGCCGTAGAAGAGCACGAGGCCTTGGATGAGGAAATACTCGCGATCGGTGGTGGCATTGACGAAGTGCTGGCCCATGCCGGGCACTTGGAAGATGGTCTCGATGACGAAGGAGCCGGAGATCATGCCGGCGAACGCCGGGCCGACGTAGGCGATGGCCGGGATCAGGCCGCCGCGCAGGGCGTGCTTGGTGACGATTCGCCAGCCGGGCGCGCCCTTGGCCTTGGCAGTGCGGATGTAATCTTGGTTGAGCACGTCGAGCATGCCGCCGCGGGTCAGGCGGGCGAGGTAGGCGGCATTTACCATGCCGAGCGTGAGCGCGGGCATGATCCAATCGGCTGGTGTGTTCCAGCCGGCGACGTTGAGTGCTTTCAGTCCGAGACCGGCGAAGACCGCGAGCAAGGGGCCGATGACGAAGCTCGGCAAACAGATGCCGGTCATCGCGGCGGCGAGACAGGCATAGTCGAGCGGACCGTTCTTCTTCACCGCGGCGACGATGCCGGCGGGAATGCCGACGATCAGCGCGATGCCGATGGACAGCACCCCGAGCAAGGCGGAGACAGGAAAGGACTGGCTGATGATTTCGGAAACCTTCACGCCGTCCTTTTTCAGGAGCACGCCGAGGTCTTGCTCCAGCATCAGGTTCTTGAGATACTTCAAATACTGGACTGGTAGTGGTTGGTCGAGGCCGACGTAGGCCTTGAGCTGATCCAGGATGTGTTTGGGCAGTGCCTTTTCATCGGTATAGGGACTGCCCGGCATCATCCGCACCAGGAAGAAGGTGATGGTGACCAGGACGAACAGCGTGAGCAGTCCTTGGATGAGCCGGCTGAAAATGATACGGGCCATGGCTTTGGGTTACTTGGTGCGCAGGCGGAGTACGTCGTAAGGATGGTTGTCGAGCAGCAGCGGAGACCAGCCTTCGACGGAGGGATGCATGAGATAGTTCCGCGCATACCATGCGATCAGCAGGGTCGGGGACTCGGCGGTCATGATCGTCTCAGCTTCGCGCAGCAGCGCGTAGCGCTTGGCGGGATCGGCTTCCTGATGGGATTGCTTGAGCAGTTCTTCGAATCTCGGGTTCGCCCAGCCGGTCAGGTTGTTGCCATTGCCGTCGGTCCACATCTCAAGGAACGTCAGTGGGTCGAGGTAGTCGCCAATCCATCCGGACGAGGCGAGGTCGTAGTCGAACTCCTGCATCGCCGCGAGGTAGGCGGTCCACTCCTTGTTTTCGATCTCGACCTCGATGCCGAGCTCCTTGCGCCACATCGCCTGGACGGCCTGCGCGACCGTGGCGGCCGTCTCACGGCTGGCGAGCAGGATCTTCAGACGGGGAAATCCCGCGCCGCCGGGAAAACCGGCCTCGGCGAGCAGCTTGCGGGCCTCGTCAGGATTATAAGAGATCGCGTGCGGCGTGTCATAGCCGGCCATCGGCGGGGTCATGCCATAGGCCGGCTTGTAGCCGCGCATGATCTTGTCGCAGAGCACGTGCTGATTGAAGGAGAGGTTGAGCGCGCGGCGGACGCGGGCGTCATCGAGCGGCTTGCGCTTGGTATTGCAACGGAAGAACAGGGTGCCGACGTATGGCTCCTGTCGTAGCACCTTCGGGTTTTCCCTCAGCATCAGGTCCACGATCTCCGGCGGGGCGGTGTAGGTGATGTGCATCTGCCCGTCGCGGAACATCCGGGCCTCGGTGTAGGAGTTGTTGATCGGCAGGAAGCGGACCCCATTGAGTGTCACTTCGGCGGCGTTCCAGTAGTGGGGGTTGCGCTCGACCTCGAGGTGGTCGGTGCGCCGCCAAGACTTGAGCTGATAGGGGCCGTTGGAGACGATGTTGCCGAGCTTCGACCACGGGTTCCCCTTCTGGGTCATGGTGCCGAATTTCAGGACCACGTGGCGCGGCACCGGATTCCACGTGTAGTGCTTGAGGATCTGCGGGAAATACGGCGTGGGCCCGCGCAGGGTGAGCTTGAGGGTGAAATCGTCGATCACCTCCACGCCCACTTCCGAGAAGTTCTTCGTCTCGCCCTTGTTGAAGCGATCCGCGCCCCTGAGGAAGTAAAGCATCTCCGCGTATTTCGCGGCGAATTCCGGTTCGAGAATGCGCTGATAGGCGAAAGCGTAGTCGTGGGCGGTGACCGTCGTGCCGTCGGACCACTTGGCATTCGGGCGGAGCTTCGCGGTCCACACGGTGGCGGTCGCGTCCGGCTCCAGCACCTCGGCGCCGGCGGGCATCGCGGTGGCGTCCTCGGTCGGGTGGTCGGAGACCAAGCCCTCGAACAGCGCGCGCATGATGTTGCTCTCCAGCACGCCGGTGACGACCTGCGAGTCGAGGCCCTTGGGTTCGTTCGAGTTGCCGACGATGAGGATGCCCTCGCGGTTCGCCTTTTCGACCTGGGTTTCCTCCTGGCAGCCGGTGAGGCAGAGCAGGGCGGGGATCAGGAAGAGGGCGCGTCGTGTCATGAGTCGCGGGTGGGTCTAGCGTGTCTCGCGCCGGGATTGCAGGGAAAATTTGCAGCAGGCGTCCGTCTTTGTCCTGTTTTGCGGATTTTGCGGGCGTTTCTGTCAAACCGGGCAGAAACGCCCGCGGGGACTTGCAAGGGAGGGGAGGATCGCTAGAACCACCGAAACCGTTAGTATCGTCCCGCCATTTGAAAGCCTATTTCCTGCGCCGCCTGCTTTTGATCCCGCTGACATTGCTGGGGATCACGGTGCTGGTCTTCGCGGTAATCCGCGCGGCACCCGGCGGGCCGGTCGAACGGAGCCTGTCGGCGCTCATGGGCGGCGATGGCAAGGCGAAGCGGACCCGCGCGGAGTCCGGGATGTCGCTCACCGCCGCGCAGGTGCTGGAGATCGAAGAGAAATTCCAGCGCGACAAGCACCCGCTCCGCTCCTACGCCGAATGGCTCGGGGTGACGCCGCGGGATCTCGAGAACAAGAAGATCGGCAAGGAATTCCCCGCCGGTGAGAAGAGAGTCGAGATTCCGGTGCCCGGGTCGGTCAATGTCGCAACGGTGGAACGGGATGACGCCGGCAATGTCCGGATCGTCCCACAGGAGGGCGTGGACCTGAAGGACTGGCAGGTCCGCCTGCGGACGCCGGAGGAACAGGCGGCGCGGTGGAAGAAGTGGGTCAAGGGCGTGGATCTGCCGAAGATGCCGGAGTACCGCGCGGTGCTTTTCAAGTCGGGCTATGATGGCTTGCTGCAAGGCAGCCTCGGGAGTTCGTCGAAATACCAAGACCCGGTGTGGTCGATGATTCTCCAGCGGATGCCGGTGTCGATCTTCTTTGGCGTGGCCAGCATGCTGGTGATCTACGGGATTTGCATTCCGCTCGGCATCGTGAAAGCCATCCGCCACCGCTCCTGGATGGACAACCTTTCCTCGGCCGCGGTCTTCGCCGGCTACGCGATTCCCGGCTACGCGCTCGGCACCATCCTGGTCGTGTATTTCGGAGCCAAGCTCGGTTGGTTTCCACTGCGCGGCTTCACTGGCGACGATTTCGACTCGCTGTCCACGGCGGACAAGGTCAAGGACCTGATCCACCACACCGTCATGCCGCTGGTGTGCTACCTCGTCGGCAGCTTCGCCTTCATGACCATGCTCATGAAGAACAACCTGATGGACAATCTGGCCGCCGACTACGTCCGCACCGCCGCGGCCAAGGGCGTGTCCTTCCCGCGGGCCGTCTTCAAGCACGCCTTCCGCAACTCGATCATTCCGATTGCCACCACCTTCGGGAACAACATCTCGCTGCTGGTTGCCGGCTCGATGCTCATCGAGCGCGTCTTCGACATCAACGGCTTCGGCCTGCTCCAGTTCAATGCCATCGTCGAGTATGACGAGCCGCTGATCATGGGCGTCGTGTTCTTTTCCGCCCTGCTGATGTTGCTGGGCAACGTGCTGTCCGACCTTTGCGTGGCCCTGGTCGATCCCCGCGTGAGCTACAAATGACCTTTCCCCGCAAAGTCGGACTGATCCTGCTGCTTGTGGCCGCGCTGGCCGCGGCGTCGCACCACCACGGGCTGAGTTTGCCCACCTTGCGTTGGTTTTACTCCTTCCATGCGACGCCGGAGCAAATCCTCGACGCGCCGGAGCGCGGCAAGCTGCTGGGCTTCATTCCCGGCAACCTCCGGTACCTCCGCGAGAACCAGCACCATTTGGTCGGCCACGTTCTAACCGGCGCTTTGGGCATTGTCGCCCTGGCGCTCATCGCCTTTGGCGGAAGGTTCCAATGGAATCCGCTCACGCTGCGACGGTTCGCCCGTTTCCGCTCGATCGGCCGCGGCTGGACGTCATTCCAGCTCATCCTCGTGCTGCTGTTGCTGGCGATGCTCGACCAGATGCTGGTCGGCAGGCGCGCGCTCGCCGTGAAATACGACGGCAACTGGTATTTTCCCGCGTTCCGCGAAGCACCCTACCCCGAGTTGCAATTCGGCGGCACCGAGCAGCAGGAGGCGAACTACCGCCTGCTGCGCGCGAAGTTTCGCGAGGAGAAGTCCGCCAACCGGGTCATCCTGGCGCCCATTCCGTGGGATCCGACTTTCGATTCGGATGAAGTCCAACGCCGCACGCTGGTCGAAATCGATGGCAAGCTGCACCGCTCAGGCGAACGCGAGCCCTACAACGGTCAAGCGACGCAGTTCCGCGAAGACGACCCGAAGGTGCCGGTGCGCGCCGCGCTGTTCCGCAGGGGCCAGCGCGAGGGCATCACCTCGGTTTACGACGGCAAGGGCGACTTTGCCGGGCGCGAGACGTGGATGGATGGCAGCTTGGTCGAGTCCTCGGTGGGTAGTGAAGTCACGCCCGCCTCCGCCGGCCCATGGCAGGAACTCGTCTATCCACCCGCGCCGCCCTCGTTCGGCAATTGGGAAACAATGCACTTGCTCGGCACCGACTCGAAGGGCTGGGACATCGCCGCGGGGATGTATGGCGGCCTGCAGGTCGTGTTCAAGGCGGCGGTCTTCTACATTTTTCTCACTTACGGCATCGGCATCGCGATCGGCTGCCTTCAGGGCTACTACGGCGGCTGGTTCGATCTGGTCAGCCAGCGCGTTTCGGAAGTGTTGAGCAACGTGCCCTTCCTGCTGCTGGTGATGATCATCACCGCGAACATCGGCTTGGACAAGGTGACCCTCACCACCATCCTGCTGATCTTCTGTCTCTTCTCGTGGATCTATGTCGCCACCTACCTGCGCACCTCGACGTTCCGCGAGAAGGCCCGCGACTACGTGGCGGCGGCGCGGGTGCAGGGTGCCAGCACCGGCCGGGTGATCTTCCGCCACATCCTTCCGAACGCGATCTCCACCATCGTCACGCTGCTGCCCTTCAGCGTTGCCGGCTTGGCGACCTTGCTCACGGCCCTGGATTTCCTCGGTTTCGGATTGCCGGAAAAATATCCGAGTTGGGGACGCTTGTTGGATGACGGGACCTCGAACCTGTCGTCGCCGTGGATCGTCAGTTCCGTGTTCGGGACCATGGTCGGGGTGCTGCTGCTCATCACCTTCGTCGGCGAGGCGATCCGCGAGGCCTTCGATCCGAAAAAATTCACCACCTACCAATGACGCGTCTTTTTCCGCTCCTCGTTGCGGCCGTGGTGCTGGCTGTCGTGCCGTCGTGCAAGAAGCCAGCGGAGTTCGAGTCCTACGACAACTCCTCCGAGCGCGAGGCCTTTTACAAGCGCTACAACGAGAAGGTCGCCGCCGATCTCGCGAAGCGGAAAGGCGAGCTGCAGGCCGCGCTTGCCGGCCAACTTTCCGAGACCGAACAGAAGGCGAAGCAGGCCGAACTCGATGACTTGCTGCGCCGGGAGCAGCGTCCGGCTTACTTCGAGGAGTTCACCGAGACCGACCTTCCGCAAGATCTCACGTGGGAGACCAACTACGACGAGCCCGAACTCGGTTCTCCCGAGGCGAAGAAGGGCGGCACTTTCCACAGCTACATCCCCGGCGGCGGCTACCCGCCGACCATCCGCGCTTGTGGCCGCGAGGCGAACAACTCGTTCCGCAGTTACCACTGGGACGATATCGAGCTTTCGCTCACCAGCTTCCACCCCGAAACCGGCAAGGTCTTTCCGATGCTCGCCGACCGCTGGGCCATCGCCGCCGATGGACAGACGGTTTATTTCCACATCCATGACGACGCGAAGTGGTCGGATGGCAAGGAGGTCACTTCCGGCGACTGGATGATGACTTTCTACGTCTATCTCTCCGACTACCTCACCGAGCCCTTTTACCGGGCCTACTACGGCGAGCAGTACTGGGGCATCGCCAGCTACGGGAAGGACTACCTGTGCATCCGCCTCGCCTATCCGAAGCCGTTGGCCGCGGGGTTTGCGGGCTTCATCGCGCCGTTTCAGGAGGACTTTTACCGGGAGTTCGGCCCCGACTTCGAGTCGCGCTACCAGTGGCGGCCACGGCCGACGACCGGTGCCTATCAGATCCTTGAGAAAGACATTGTCAAAGGACGCTCGATCTCGCTTTCCCGCGTCGAGGACTGGTGGGCGAAGGACAAGAAGTACTTCAAGTACCGCTTCAATCCCGACCGGATCGAATACCTTCAGGTGCGTGACGAGGAGAAGGTCTTCCAGATGTTCCTGCGCGGCGACATCGACACTTACCTGCTCGGCGACGCGAAGAAGTGGTACGAAAAGACCGAGGTGCCCAATGTCTTCAACGGCTACATCGAGAAGGCGACCTTCTACAACGAGTATCCCGCCGTTTCACGAGGGATGTATTTCAACCTCAGCCGGCCGTTGTTGGACAACCTCGACATCCGCATCGGGCTCCAGCACGCGACGAACTGGGAGAAGGTGATCGAACTCGACCTGCGCGGTGATGGCCAGCGGCTTCATTTGCTCAACGAAGGTTACGGCGACCTGTCGCATCCCACGCTCCGCACGCGGCCCTTCTCCGTGAGCCTCGCCCGCGAGGCCTTCGCCCGAGCCGGCTTCACCGAACAGGGACCCGACGGCGTGCTGAGGAACGCGCAGGGCCAGCGTCTTTCCTTCACCATCAACTACGCCCGCAATCCCGACATCAATCCGATCATGCTTCGCGTGAAGGAGGAGGCGCTGCGGGCCGGCGTGGAGTACAAGCTGGAAGCGATGGACCCGACCGCGTCGTTCCAGAAGACCGCCCGCAAGGAGCACGAGATCGTCTTCTCCGGATGGCAGAACCAGCTCCCGACGCCCGACTACTATCAACAGTTCCACTCCAAGGACGCCTACGAGCCGGGCACCAGGAAGCCGCGGCCGATGACCAACAACATCAATGTCTTCGCCGATCCTGAGGTGGACAAGATCCTCGAGGCGAACCGCAATGCCCGAAGCCTCGATGTGATCCGTGACACCAGCTACGAGCTCGAGCAGATCATGCACGACCGCGCCGTTTGGGTGCCGGCCTACCGGCGCGCCTTCTACCGGGTCGGCTACTGGCGGTGGGTTCGCTGGCCGGACACCTTCAACGTCCGCCTCGGCAATGAACCTGAAATGAATCACGTCCACTGGATCGATCAGGACATGAAGAAGGAGACGCTCGAGGCGATGGTCAGCGGCCGGACCTTTCCGGAAAAGAACCTCATCTTCGACAAGAACCGGAAGTGACCATGTCCGAACCCTTGCTCCAGGTCCGCGATCTGATCACCGCCTTCGATACCGACGCGGGGCTGATCCGCGCCGTCGATCAGGTGTCCTTCGACATCGCCCGCGGCAAGACGCTCGGCATCGTCGGTGAGTCCGGATGTGGGAAGAGCGTCACCGCGATGTCGCTGGTGCGCCTGCTGCCGCAGCCCGCCGGCAAGATCCTTCAAGGCGAGGTTCTCTTTAAAGGCCGCGACCTGACACGGCTCAAGCCCGAGGAGATCCGCAAGGTCCGGGGCAACGAGATCGGCGTGATTTTCCAGGAGCCGATGACCGCGCTTAATCCGGTCCATCGCATCGGCAAGCAGCTTTCCGAGTGCTTCCTCGTCCACAAGAAGATCAGCAAGAAAGAGGCGTGGAATGCGGCCATCGAAATGCTGCGCCTCGTCAAGATCCCCGCGCCGGAACTGAGGGCAGGGGACTATCCGCACCAGCTCTCCGGCGGCATGCGCCAGCGCGTGGTGATCGCCATGGCGCTCGCGCTTCGCCCCGACTTGGTCATTGCCGATGAGCCGACCACCGCGCTCGACGTGACCGTGCAGGCGCAGATCCTCGATCTGATGAAGCGTCTCCAGGCCGAGATGGGAATGTCAATCATCCTCATCACGCACGACCTGGGAGTGATCGCCGAGACCTGCGACGAGGTGGTCGTCATGTATGGCGGCCGCGTCGTCGAGCGCGCGCCGGTGAAGGAGCTTTTCGCTCGCCCGCTGCATGCCTACACCCGCGGCCTGCTCGCATCCATCCCGCGTTTGGAAACCCAGCGCAAGTCGAAGCTGCCGGTCATTCCGGGCATGGTCGCTTCGCTGAAGGATTTCGTGCCCGGCTGCCGCTTCTGCCAACGCATGGAACGTCAAGGCGCGACCTTGCGTGATCGACCGCCCTTCATCGAGGTCTCGCCCGGCCACTGGGTTGAAGCCTGCCCAAGTTGTTACGCCTCGACCGACGTATGAAAACCGGGACCAAGATGGATGGGATGAATAGGGTGGTTGAGTGCCTTCGTCTTTCGCGTCGAGGATTCTCATCCCATCCATCCTGTCCATCCCGGTCCCATTGGATTCCAAGCACATGACCCCGATCCTTTCCGTTCGAGATCTCAAGGTGCACTTCCCGGTAACGGGCGGTCTCTTCATGCGTCAGATCGGATCGGTCAGGGCGGTGGATGGGGTCTCCTTCGACATCGCTCCGGGAGAAACGCTGGGTCTCGTCGGTGAGTCCGGCTGCGGGAAATCAACCCTCGGCAAGGCCATCGTTCGCCTCAACGATTCCAACGCCGGCAGTGTTCACTTCAACGGACGCGACATCACGCGCCTCGGCCGCGGTGCGATGCGACCGATCCGGAGCGACTTGCAGATGATCTTCCAGGATCCGGTCGAGTCGCTCAATGCGCGCCATAGCGTCCGCGAGATCCTCGAAGAGCCGCTCATCATCCACGGCCACGGCTCCGCGATGGAGCGCCGCAAGCGGGTGGATGAACTGCTGGAACGCGTCGGCCTCCAAAGTGCCGCCGCCGACCGCTACCCCTTCGAGTTCTCCGGCGGCCAGCGCCAGCGCATCGGCATCGCCCGTGCCATCGCACTGAAGCCGAAGCTCATCGTCTGCGACGAACCGGTTTCCGCGCTCGACGTCTCCGTCCAGTCGCAGGTGCTGAATCTTCTGTTAGAGTTACAGAAGGACCTCGGTCTTTCGTATCTGTTCATCGCCCACGATCTGGCGGTGGTGAAGCACATTTCCGACCGGGTGGCCGTGATGTACTTGGGCAAGATCGTCGAATTGGCCGATGCCGACGCGATCTACCAGCGTCCGAAGCACGCCTACACCAAGGCCCTGCTGTCCGCGATTCCCGAGCCTGATCCCACGCTGGAGAAGGACCGCATCCTGCTGGAAGGCGACGTGCCTTCGCCGATCGACCCGCCGAAGGGCAGCGCCTTCGGTCACCGCATCAAGCACCCGCGCTACGAGGAGACCGTGGGGGCCGATCTTTCGCTAAAGGAGATCGAGCCCGGCCATTGGGTCGCAGCGGATCCCTGTTGTTTGGATCCGGCCGATTGGATCAAGGTAACCAAAATGGTTGCATAATGGTGGTGTGGCCGTAGGGCGTCGCCATGAATATCACCATCAATGCTATCTCGATCCCGCGGCCAATCGGCAACTGGTGATCGAGTTCCTCCGGACGCTCCAAGTGCTGCCGATCTCGCCCGCGGGCGCGCGGTTCTTCGGCGGCTTCAAGGCGCGGCTTCAGGCGGCGGGAAACCTCATCCCGGATGCCGACCTGTGGATCGCCGCCATTTCCCGAACTGTTAGAGCGAAGATCGTCACCGGGAACACGCGACATCTTTCGCGTGTTCCCGGCGTCGAGTGTGTGGACTGGGTCCGCGCTTAACGTCCCTTCGGCACAAGGCCAGCGCGGAAGACATTCTCCCCCGGATACGGCACGCCGTCCGGCAGCGGGGTGTCGATGACCTCGATGCCCAGCAGCTTGAAGGCATCGAACAGCACCGCGCCGACGTGGGCGAACGCCACCGCCGCGTGGTGGTGGTAGTTGCCCAGCAGCACGTGACGATAGAAGCGATGGAACCCCGGGATGTAGGCGGTGCCGGTGCAGCCGAAGGTCTTCGGGTCAAGGTCGAGGAAGTGGCCTTCGCAGATGTAGGCGCGCAGCTTGTCGCCGTGGCCGTGGATCTGCACGACGGTGATCGGCGAGGCGGAGATCTGGCCCTCGATGGTGCCTCGGGTGATGTCGGGATCGGTGTCCGGCTCCATCAGGCGCTTCATGATGAGCTGGTACTTCATCTCCGGGTTCTTGAGCAGCTTGCTCGCGGTGTTGCCGCAGTGGAACATGCCGACCATGTCCTTGAGCGGGTAGTCCTTGAGCGACTCGTGGAGGTTGCCGGGGATCGAGTGGTTGATGTCGAGCACCGTGACCGTGTTGTCGCTGGCGTACTGGGCCATCAGCTCGGCGACGAGCGAGTAAGCGTCGTTCTCGCAGGCGATCGGGAAGCCCTTGTCGGCCATGCGGCCGTTGATGAAGCAGGGGACGTGCTTGAGTGAAAACTCCTGCTCGGACCAGCACTGGCTGGCGGCGCCGGAGAGTTGGAGGCGCTCGCGGAAATTGCGGACCGCCTGCTCGTAGTCGGAGAGGCGGGCCTTGAAATTCGGGTCTTCGGGGATGGAAGGCATCTCGGCCTTCTGCTCGTCGGCGATGGCCTTCGACTCCTGGATCGTCTTGATCTCGTTCTGCAGGTCAAAGAGGCCGAGTTCCTCGATTTCCACGCCGATCGATTGCAGCGAGGCGAGGTTGTAGTTGCAGGTCTCGAAGTCGCGCGGGCGCGGGCCGAAGAGGCCGATGGTGGCCTTGCTCACGCCCTTCACCACCTTGATCATCTTCACGAAGTGCGCGATTTCAGCGGCACCTTCCTCGGCGGAGACGACCGGCAGTTCCGGAATGTGGACGCGGTCCTGGACGTCGCGCTTGCGGATCGCCATGGCGGCGGAAAGCAGGCCGCACAGCGCGTCGCCGCGCTTCTGGATCAGGTTGATCGCACTCTCCTCGGCGGCGGCGATGAGCAGGACGGGGCCGGGGAAAGCTTTGACGAAGGCGGCGTCCTCGATTTCCGGCGAGAAGTTGCCGAGGAACAGCACGGCGGCATCGCAGCCGGCGGCGATGAGCTGCTTCGCAGCATCCGCGGCGTGGGCGCGGGTCTCGATAATCGCGCATTCACCCTCCGGCACGGTCAGCTCGATGCCGGCTGCCTGGGTGGCAGCAATCAGCTTTTCCGAGCGCTCCGCGGCGAGCGGGCGAGGGAAACAGTTACGGGACGCGGAAACGAAGCCGAGCTTGATGTCGGGCGAGTATTGGCCAAGGGGCAAGTACATGATGGAGTCGGTATGGGCAGGTCAGGCGGATTGGGTCACGAGGAGCGGTTGCATCACATTCCCGCGAGCGGTCTCAGTTGAAACCTGGGCGATAAAACGTGCAAGTCGCGTTCGAGTGCGTGCGATTTCATCACAGCAGGCTTGGCGGATTGCGACGCGTTTGTAGGGAATCTCCAGCAGGCTCATTTCGCCGAATTTCCATTGGAAGCAGGAGCTTCGGCTAACAGTCGGAATCCGGGCTCGACATCGCTTTTGTCCGGCGCTTGGGATCGTCACCATGAAGCTTTTTCCCTCGCTCGCATTCGGGGCCGCGTTGCTGGCCGCGGGTACCTCGCCGGTCACCGCTCGGGCTCCGAAACACACCTTCGAGATTGGTGAAAAGGACCTGCTGCTCGACGGCAAGCGCATGCAGATCCGTTGCGGCGAACTCCACTTCGCGCGCGTGCCGAAGGAGTATTGGCGGCATCGCCTCCAGCTTTGCAAGGCGATGGGCTTGAACACGGTTTGCGCCTATTTGTTCTGGAACCTCCACGAGTTCGAGAAGGGGAAGTACGATTGGGCTGGTCAGGCCGATGCCGCGGAATTCTGCCGGCTCGCCCAAGAGGAAGGCCTGTGGGTGCTGCTGCGCCCCGGCCCGTATGCATGCGCCGAGTGGGACGGTGGCGGCTTGCCGTGGTGGCTGCTCAAGAAGCCGGACATCGCGCTGCGCTCGCAGGATCCCGACTTCATGGCGGCCAGCAAGGCATGGCTCGCCGAGGTCGGTCGGGTGCTCGGGCCGCTACAGGTGACGAAGGGCGGTCCGATCCTGATGGCGCAGGTCGAGAACGAATACGGCTTCTATGGCAAGGACGCCGAATACATGGGCAAGATGCGTCAGGCGATGATCGACGCCGGCTTCGACATCCCGCTGTTCGCGTGCAACCCGACTGGCAGCCTCGCCAACGGCCGTCGGGACGATCTCTTCAACGTGGTCAATTTCGGCAGCGACCCGGCGACCGGCTTCAAGAAGCTGCGCGAGATCCAGCCGAAGGGGCCGCTGATGTGCGGCGAGTTTTACCCGGGGTGGTTCGATACCTGGGGCGCGCCGCATCACCTCGGCAAGACGGACCAGTATCTGAAGGATCTCGAATACATGCTTCAGGAAGGCGCGTCCTTCAGCATCTATATGGCTCACGGGGGCACCAGCTTCGGCATGTGGGCGGGTGCGGACCGGCCATTCAAGCCGGATACCAGCAGCTACGATTACGACGCGCCGATCAGCGAGGCCGGGTGGATCGGCGAGAAATTCGACCGCACGCGCCAGCTCATGTCGCGCTTCCTGCTGCAGGGGGAAAAGCTCAGCGACCCGCCGGCCCCGATGCCGGCCATGGCGGTGCCTTCATTTACTTTGAACCAAACCGCGGCGGTCTTCCAGAACCTGCCCGGCGCGATCAAGGACAGCGCGCCGAAGAACATGGAGGCTTACGACCAGGGCCACGGCTGCACCGTCTATCGCATCACGCTGCCGGCGGGCCCGGCGGCGAGCTTGCAGATCGGCCAAGTCCACGACTTCGGCTGGATCTTCCTCGATGGCAAGGAAGTCGGCGTGGCCGACCGTCGCTCGCGCCGCTTCAAGGTGAGCCTGCCGGAGCGCAAGCAACCGCAGCAGCTCGACATCCTCGTCGAAGCGATGGGCCACGTGAATTTCGGCAACGAGATCCACGACCGCAAGGGCATCCAAGGCAAGGTGCAACTCGTGGCCGGCGGCAAGGCCACCGACGTCACCGGCGAGTGGTCCGTGTTTCCGCTGAAGCTCGACGCGCCGCTGCTTTCGTCGCTGAAGTGGAAGACCGGCGGTGAAAGCGCGCCGGGTCCGAAGTTCTGGCGCGGCACCTTCAAGCTCGCCAAGGCTGCCGATACGTTTCTCGACCTGCGCACATGGGGCAAGGGCGTCATCTGGGTGAATGGCCACTGCCTTGCCCGTCACTGGAATATCGGCCCGACGCAGACGGCCTATCTGCCCGGCGCGTGGCTGAAGGAGGGCGAGAACGAGGTGATCATCCTCGATCTGTTAGGCCCGGAGAAGCCAGTGCTTGCAGGCTTGGAAAAGCCGATCCTCGATCAGCTCCGGCCCGAACTCGACTTCGCTCACAAGCGGAAAGGTGAACTCGTCCTCAAGGGGCAAAGGCCCGCGCTCGAAGCTGCCTTCACTCCTGGCCCCGATGTTCAAGAGGTGAAGCTCCCCAAGCCGCTTGAAGGCTCGCAGTTCGCTCTCGAGATGCTCAATGCCCACGACGGCAAGCCCTTCGCCGCCATCGCCGAACTCGACCTGCTTGACCCCGATGGAAAGTCGATTTCCCACGCGAGCTGGACCGTGGCCTACGCCGACAGCGAGGAACTCGCCGGCGAAGACGGCTCGGCCTCGAACGCGATCAATGGCCAGACCGCCGACTTCTGGCACAGTGAGTGGAAAGAGGCCCAGCCGGGGTATCCGCATCACCTCGTCATCGACCTCGGCGGTGCCACCAGGATCGGCGGGTTCCGCTATACGCCCCGCGCCGGCAACAACTCCGGGCGCATCAAGGACTACAAGGTGTACGTGGGGAGCGGGTTCGTGAAGGAAGGGAAGTGAGGGAACGAAAGCTCCGGGTGGCCCCGGGAACGGCGGTCTCCAGACCGGCAATCGAGGACCATGCGGGCCGGTCTGAAGACCGGCGCTCCCGGGCAAAAGTCAGCTCTCTTCCCCGCCCGGCTTCAGCCAATACAGCACCGCCATCCGCACCGCGATGCCGTTCTCGACCTGGCGGTTGATCAGGCTGCGGCTGTAATCCAGCGCGCCGTCGCACAGTTCCACGCCGCGGTTCACCGGGCCGGGGTGCATGAGCCACAGGCCTTCGCCGTCGATGCGCTTGAGACGCTCTTCGGTGATGCCATAGACGCGGTGATACTCGCGCAGGCTGGGGAAATACTGGACGTCCTGACGTTCCATTTGGACGCGCAACAGATACACCACGTCCGGCTTCCACTTCATCGCGTCCTCGTAGCTGGTGAAGCGCTCGATGTTCTCCGGTCCGGATTTCGGCACCAGTGAGCCGGGACCGAGGTAGGCGACCTTTGCATCGAGCCGCTTGAGGATGGTGCTGGTGGAGCGTGCAACCCGGCTGTGGAGGATGTCGCCAATGATGAGCACCTTCTTGCCCGCCAGTCCCCCGGGATAAACTTCCTGGAGCGTGAACGCGTCTAACAGGGCCTGCGTCGGATGCGCGTGGGCACCGTCGCCCGCGTTGATGACGCTCGCCTTGGTCATGCCGGCGATCATTGCGGGCAGGCTGCTGCGACCGTGGCGGACGACGATGTAGTCGGTGCGCATCGCCTGCAGCGTTTCGATCGTCTCGCGCACCGACTCACCCTTCACCACCGAGGAGTGGGGCACGTCGAAGTTGGTGACGTCGGCCGACAGGCGCTTGGCGGCAACCTCGAAGGACGAGTGGGTGCGGGTGCTCGGTTCGTAGAAGAGCATCAGGACCGACTTGCCCTTCAGTGCGGGCACTTTCTTCACCGAGCGGGTGAAGAGTTCCTTGAACGGGACGGCTTGGCCGAGGAGGAGATCGATTTCTTCCCGGCTGAGCGATGCGATGTCGAGGAGGTCCTTACGGGCCATGCGTGGGGTCGAATTGGTGGATGATGCCGAAGACGGCGATGAGGACGGCGAAAATGGTGATGAAGCCGGCGTGGTGGCGGGAGCGCGGCTTTTTCCAGGCCAACCAGCCGGCGGCGGCGAGGCCGAGCGCACAGCTCCCGGCGAGCGCGAAAAAGCCGGCCTGACCCAGCCACGGGGCGCGGGAAAGGTCCGCCACCCACAGCGCGGGGAAGTTCGGCTCGGGGACCGTCGGCGCCCATGCGGCGAACCAGCCGAGAAAGGCGCCGGTGAAAGGCAGCAAGTAGGCGAGCGTGACGAGCGGCCACGGCGCGGCGAGCTGGTGGATATAGGCAATCGACTGGTCGGGCGGCGTGGCTTGAATCCGGCGCAGTTCCTGCAACTCGCGGTCGTCGTGGCGACGGAGCGGGATGCCGTTTTTCGTTTCGACGGGGGAAAGCGGACGCCGTTCCGGCTTCAGCTCGGACTTGCGGAGTGAGCGGACGGGTTTGGCGGGCGGGATCGAAGGTTCCCGTTTCTCCGGAGTGGCAAGGCCCGGCCCGGTCTCCTCCTCCGGGTCCGCGGCGGGATTTGGAGCAGGGTCCGCCTCGGCATGGCCGAGGTCGTCCGGCATTGCCTCCTCCTCTTGCTGGGGCGACTCGCCGGGAATGCCGAGCGATTCGCGGAGCTTCGCGATTTCCTCGGCGGATTTCCGGCGTTGCGGGAGCATGGTTCAGTCCGGTTGCTTCTTGACGATCTCGATCTTGTCCACGCCGTCGGTGGCTTCCAAGGAAACATGCACGTGGTCGTGCCGCGCGGTCTCCAACAAAATGCCAGTGTAGTCCGGCTGGATCGGCATTTCGCGATGGCCGCGGTCGATCAACGTCGCGAGTTCGACCTTTGCCGGGCGGCCGTAGTCGGACAGGGCGTCAAGCGCGGCGCGGATGGTGCGGCCGGTGAAGAGGACGTCATCGACGAGGATGATGTGCGCGCCATCGACCGTGAAGGGGATGTCGCTTTCCTGGAGCTTGGGATTCTCGTGCAGGTGTTCGTAGTCGTCGCGATAGAGCGAGATATCGAGAGTGCCGAGTTCCAATTCGCGGTCGTCTTCGGCGAGGCGGTTGCAAACGCGCTCCGCCACCTCGTCGCCGCGGCTGCGAATGCCGACCAAGGCGATCGGCTTGCCCGCGGTGCGCTCGCGGATGGCGGTGGCGAGGGCGACGATGCCCTGCTCGATGTCGTCGGGTCCGAGGGTGCGGCTCATCAGTTGGAAAGGGAAAGTGGATTGGGGTCGTTTTCGATCAGCGTCCAGCCGAGGTCCCACGCGGTTTTTCGGGCCCATGCGCGCTGGCTCTCGGTGCGTTCTTCCGAGATCTGGGCCCAAGCGCGAGTCTGGACAGGAGGGTCAAAGGCCCCTTCGGCCAAGACCTCGATCTCGACCTTGTCACCAGGGCCAAGCTCATATTTCGGCCAGTTTGCGGTATCGTTGTCAGCCCAGAGTCCGCCGAGATCCAGCGTGCATTCGTGCTCCGGTTCCGCGTCCGGATCATGACGAACCACGGCGGTGAGGATCACCGAGAGCACGCCGGGGCCAGGCACGCCGATGGTGTGAGTCTCGCCTCGGACGCGGATGCGAAGTCGCTCCATGCCATTGGTCGATGAAGGATTGATCTCAGGGCAAGGCAGGGTCGAGACGAAGGGGACGGATAATGACAATGGCTTCGGAGCGCCCGACGGCGGAGCTTCCTCAATCAAGGTCCAGCCGAGTTCCTCGACGGTATCCCGGAGTTCCTCTTCGATGCTGTCCGGGGCCTTCTTTACGGCGGGTCCGAGATCCCGCAAGCGGATGGGCTCCTCGAAGTCGGGAGGGTCGAAGGGGCCTTCAGAAAGGACTTCGATGCCAATCCGGTCTCCTGCGTGCAGAGAATATCGAAAACATTCGAACGCGTGATAGTTGGAGGAATCCAGCCCTCCGGCAGTCAGCTCACATCCCCCTTCCGGCAATTCACTGCCCCGAGCGCGTGTCACCACGGTGACCGTCGTCGAGATGACGCCGGGTTCGCTCACCCCGATGGAGTGAACTTCATCTCGAAAGCTGACCCGGAAGCGCTCCATCAGTCTTCAAAATTGCGAATTCCGATGTCGCGGCGGCGTTGCATGCCGTCGAAGGACACGAGATCGGTGGCGGCGTGGGCGTTGGTGACGGCTTCGGCGCGGGTCTCGCCGCGGGCGACGAGGGCGAGGACGCGGCCGCCGTTGGTTTCCCATTCGCCGTTGCCATTGCGGCGGGTGCCGGCGTGGTAGATGCGTGCGGTTTCCACCGCATCGAGGCCGGAGATCACATCGCCGCTGCGCGAGCTTTCCGGATAACCGGCAGAGGCGAGCACGACGCAGACGCTCCAGCCTTCGTCGAAGGAAATCAGGCCGGGCTCCAGTACGCCCTTTGCGCCCGCGAGGCAGAAGTTGGCGAGGTCGCCCTTCACCAGCGGCATCACTGCCTGGCACTCGGGGTCGCCGAAGCGGCAGTTGTACTCGATGACCTTCGGGCCATCGGGCGTGAGCATCAGGCCGAAGTAGAGGAAGCCCCGGTAGGGCAGGTCGTCCTTGCGTAGGCCGGCGACGGTGGTCGCGACAATGCCGCGTTCGATCTCCGCCAGCAGCTCCGCCGGGATCAGCTTGCGGCTGGCCACCGCGCCCATGCCGCCGGTATTCGGCCCGGCATCGGCCTCGCCGAGGCGCTTGTAGTCGCGGGCCGGGGTGAAGATCAGGTAGTGGTCATCGACGATCGCCGCGAAGATCGAAACCTCGGGACCGGTCAAGAAATCCTCCACCAGCACGCGGCCGGGGCCGAAGCGGTTCTGCACGAAGACCTCGTCGAGGAAGGCGGTCGCTTCCGGTTCGCTCATGCACACCGCGACGCCCTTGCCGGCGGCGAGGCCGTCAAACTTGAGGACGGTCGGGTATTTCCCGGCGATCGCGGCCACGGTCTCATCGAGCGTCGCGCAGGCGATGGCCTTGGCGGTCGGGATGTCGTGGCGCTCCAGGAACTTTTTGGCGAACTCCTTGCTCGCCTCGAGTTGAGCCGACTGGAGGTGCGGCCCCCAGCAGGGGATGCCGGCCTTTTCGCAGAGGTTGGCGAGGCCCTCGCCCTTGACGAGGTAGCTTTCCTCACCAGCAACGCAGAGGTCGATGTCGTTGGCCTTCATCCAAGCGACCAGCGACTCGAGGCCGTCGGCCGGGACCGGCTGGGCGAACTGGAAAATCGCGTCGCTGCCGGGGAAACAGAACATCTCGGGCTGTCCCGGCGATTCCGCCAGAGCCCGCACCAGCGCGTGTTCGCGCCCACCTTTTCCCACGACGACGATCTTCATTTGGCGCGGGGGGTTTTGGGGTAGGGGAGCGGCGGACTCAACCCCGGATTTGGGTACACGTCATGACGTAATGGTTCGGCGGGCTGTCTCGTGGGACGCTGTGGCCATGAAGAACGCCGCCCGCTTCCTCCTGACGCTCGCTCTCGCCGGTGCCTGCCTTGGCTGGCTCCCGCAGCAAAAGGGCAAGCGCAAGATGCGCATGGCCGCCGTCCCGGTGGCCACCGCGACGACCGCCCAAGCGGTCTGAGAGACGCGGCGATTTTTTCGCCCCAAAACCCCAAACCCCACCCCCGTCCACCCCCATGAAATCCCCTCTGCTCGTTGCCATCGCCCTGATGACCTTTTACGCCGTCATCACCGTGCTTTTCATCGATAAGAAGAGCGAGGCCCTGGGCCGCGCGACCGTGCCGGTGAAGGTGAAGCGTTAGCTCTTGCCAGCTCGCGTGCGGCTGCTTTTTGATCCTCGCGCCACCTTCCCTCCGATGGAGGTGCCGTTTTTCTTCCCCAACGCATGAAGCCCCCTTCGTTGCTGCGGATCGCAGCCCTTGTTGTTGTCATCATCATCGCCGTGATAGGAATGGCCTGGAAATCCGGCCGGCCGGCGGAGACGGCCCCCGTTTTCTCGGAGAAAGCCTCTTCCACCACCGTGGCGGCTTCCGCGGTTATTCCCCCTCCGGTTTCCCCGGTGCGTCCGGCTGAAGCGGTGCCTCCCGCGGACAACGGATTCGCGCCGGGGCATTTTCCCGGTGTGAGCGTTCGCCACGAGCCCGGCACCCATCGACCGACTCCTGCTGCCGGGACCCCGCGCAGCCAGCCGGTGGAGCACGATGTGATGCTGCCCGACGGCCGGCGTTTGAAAGCCGTAACCCTCGATGAAAGCTGGCGCGTGCCGCTGACTGAAGAAAAGCCCTGAACTCCCTCCGCCTCCCCCGCGTGAAACCACTCCTCACTCTCCTCCTCTCGGTAGCGGCCGTTTCCGCTGTGCCAATTCAAGTTACTTATACTGACGCCGCGAACACCGGCTTCTTCGATCCCGCTTCCCGCACGCCGGCCGGAGCGAATCCCGGCACCACGTTGGGGCAACAGCGGCGGATCGCCTTCGAGTATGCCGTGTCCCGCTGGGCTTCGCAGATCTCGGGCACCATTCCGATTCGCGTCCGCGCCGGATGGTCGAGCACCTCGCCCGTGGGTAGCCGGATCACCTTGGCGAGCGCCTCGCCGGTGAACTTTTTCCGCAACGCTGAGCAAGTGAGCGGCCTGCCGCGGGACAACACCTTCTTTCCTTCCGCCTTGTCGGACCAAGTGACGGGGGTGGATCTGGTTGCTTCGGGCACGTCCGACGACATCTCCGTCGATTGCAATACCTACGTGGACGACGTCAGCGGGGACGGGTTCACCTGGGACTACGACCTGAACAATGCCGGTGGAACCGGTGCATCGTTCGTGGGAGTCATCCTTCATGAAATCGGGCACGGGCTGGGCTTCATCTCCGGCATGGGGGCGGATGGCACCTATTGGCCGGGGCAACCCTTGATCTGGGATGCCTTCATGACGGATGGCAGCGGCACCTTTCTCTCCGGGATGAGCGCGGCCGAGCGGGCAGCGTTGAGGACATCGAACAACCTGTTTTCCGATGCCCCGGTCACCCGCGTGTTTAACAATGGGAATCCGGCACGTCTCCACGCTCCGACGACGTTCCAGGACGGCTCCTCGTTGCACCACTACGACGAGACGACCTACTCCACCACCAGCAGTCCCAACGAGCTGATGACGCCCACCGTCAGCTTTCCGACGCAGATGTTCGGTCCGCTGGTAACGAGCGCCTTGCGCGACATGGGCTACACCATGGCCGACACGCAGGCTCCGGCCGTCACAATCGCCAGTCCGGTCGCCGGCAAAACCTACACCAGTGCCGCGCTCGCGGCCGCTTGGGTTTCGGGGACCACTTCGGATAACGCCGCCGGCGGGAGTTCGAATGCCGTCGGGCTGCTGCGAACCAAGATCGCGCTTTTCAGCCAAGGCCAAGGAAAGTGGTATCGCTGGGACACCTCGGCATTTCACTCGGCGACCTTCGACTACGACCTCCACACCCAGACGGCGGCGATCGAAAATCTCCTTCCCGTGACGACAGGCACGCACGCATGGCTGAGCTTTTTGCCGGCGGGATTGGCAGACGGCAGCTACGAGGTGCATGCCACTTCGGTGGACCAGAACGACAACGGCAGCGAGTTCGCGGTAAGCACATTCACCATCGACAATGCCGCGCCCACCGCGGTGATCGAGCCGTGGGCCGACAACGACACGATCTTCAACCTCGACGGCTTTCGCGTCTTCGCACCGGACGCCGTCACGGTGGATGTCAAAATCAGCCGATCGGATGGATCGCAGCTCTGGTATTGGACGGGCACGAACTGGTCCACGACGTCCTTCACGCTGACGACCAGCGCGAACGGCGGACGATGGATGGTGAATGCGGCGCTGCCGACTCGTGCCAATTGGCCCACCGGGCAGTCGCTTTCCTTGATGGCCGTCGCTACCGACGCCGCCTCGAACGTCACCAACGCGCAAATCGACGTCAGTCGCACCGCTGCCGACACGACCTTGCCGGTAGCGAGCGTGCAATCGCCATCGAACGGGGCGGTGCTGACCGTGCCGTCGCTTCCATCCTTGCAAGGGTCGGCCGGGGATCCGGAGTCAGGTATTTCCTCGGTGACGCTCACCGTGTCGCGCTTCCTCTCCGGTGGTGGAGTGGAGTTCTGGAGCGGCACCGGGTGGTCTGCATCGCCGGCCAACTTGCCGGTCATCTACGACAGCTTCAGCGGCGCGTGGACGGCACCGGCGGGATGGGCACTGCCAAGCGGAGCCTCGCTCCCGAACGGTGGCTACACGATCCAAGCGACCGCGACCAATCGCGAAAGCCCGGCCGGCACCACCGGTGCGAGCAGCACCTTCACCGTTGACTACCATCCGACTTACACGTGGACCGGGGCGACGATGCGGGACTCGAATTGGAACAACGACAGCAGCTCGTGGGGGGTGGCGGAGAACTGGAGCCCGTATGGCGTGCCGGATGTGAATGACATCGCGGTGATCGCCAATGGCGACACGGTGACCAGCACGGTGAGCCGGAGTGTTTACGGGCTGAAGCTCCTGAGCGGTTTCCTTAATTTCACCAACGGCGCGGGCCCGTCTGGCACCGTGACCACCACCCATGCCTCCGAATGGGGCGCTGCGACCCTGCACGGCGCTTGGGTGAATGAGGGGACGCTGCTGCTCAGCGGCACGGCCGAGCGTGGGTTATGGGTGAACAGCACGCTCACGAACTCCGGCACCGTGACCCACGCCGGCGGCGTGATCATCGGTCGCGAAAGCTGCACCATCACCAACTCGGCCGCCGGCACATGGATCAGCGCGGCATCGGGCGATCTGTTCAACAACTACAACTACGGCAACCATTTCATCAACCAAGGCATCCTACGCCAGGCCGCCGCGGCGGAGAGCGAGTTAAACGACTGGTACTTCTCCCTCGGCGGCGAGATCCAGAAGCAGGGCGCGGTGTTGGGCATCCGTGCCGATGGCACGCTTTCGCCCGCCATGACCTTGACGGGTGCGGGCATTTTCCGGATCGCCAGCGGCACCGTCACGGTGAACAGCTCGTTCTCTAACAGCGGCGGCCCATTCCAGATGACAGGCGGCACGCTATCGGCGGCGAGCCCGACGACACTGAACGGACCGTTTTCATGGAGCGGTGGAGCGTGGCAGGGGAACCTGACCCTTGCCGCTGGTTCCACACTGTCGCTCGACGGCCCGACCCAATTGAATAACAGCGCCATCTTCAACAATGCCGGAACCGTCACGTGGGCGACGGATTCTCCGCTGGTAGGCCGTCAAGAAGTCCGGGTGAACAACACCGGCATCTGGCGCTTGGAGGGCACCGGTGACGCCTTCGTGAACTACAACTACGGCAATGTCTTCAACAACGAGGGCTTGCTGGAAAAGACCGGCGCCAACACCGCGCAGCTTGCCAATTGGTACTACCTGCTGCCCGGCGACACGCGGTCCACAACCGGTGTCCTCAATGTTTACGCGGACTGGAGTTGGCCCGCGGGAGGGACCTTCAGCGGCACCGGCACGATCCAATTCACCGGCGGCACATGCTCGCTCGGCGGCGAGGTGACGTCCACCGTGGCGACCCTGCGCATGACCGGCGGCACGTTGAACGGCGCAGCCGCTGCGAAGATCCAGGGGAACTGGATCTGGACTGGTGGCGCGATGGGCGGCAGCTTCGAGAACCCGGCCGGCCGCACGCTGACCTTCGATGGCTCGTCGCAGCTCAATCTCGGCGCGGCGATGGTCAACAAGGGCACCGTGGTCTGGCAGGGTACCAGCCCGCTGGTCGGGCGCGAAAGCGTGGCGGTCACCAACGCCGCGGGCGCGACTTGGGAGATCGCTGCCGCCGGCACGCCGTTCGCGAATTACAACTACGGCAACAGCTTCACCAACTACGGCCTCTTCACTCGCACCGCCCCAAGCGGCGAGGTCCACGTGCACAGTTGGACGTATTACCAGCACGGCGTCTTCCATGCCACGGCGGGTGACACGCGCATCGGCTCTCCACTGTTGTTGAAGGAGGGTTGCTCGTTCACCGGCGCGGGCACCTTCTCGTTGCTCGATCAGACGTGGCTGCAAGGCGCGAGCACCTTCACTGCCAATACGCTCGCCTATGGCGCGATCCACGGCGAAGTCGCGGGCGCGATCCATGGCACGCTGCAGTGGGCCGCAGGAACCTTTTACGGCATCGTGAATGTTGCCTCGGGCGGCACCTTGCGCATCACGACCGCGGCGGACCGCTCGCTGTGGACCGGCGGGCTCATCGATTGCAGCGGCGGGATCGTCTGGGAAGAGGGCGGCATCCAAGGCCGCGAGAATGCCACCATCCGCATCCGCAGTGGCGCGAGCTTCGCCATCGCCTCGGCGGCGACGATGTCGAACTACAACTACAACAACCACGTCGTGATCGACGACGGCGGCACGCTGACCAAGACCAGCGCGGGTAGCTCCTTCATCCATTGGGCCTTCGACAACGACGGCAGTGCGGCGGCGAATGCCGGCCTGCTTTCGCTCCATGGCGGCGGCACCGGCGATGGAGCTTTCAGCGGGACGAGCGGTGGCATTCTCCGTTTCGCCGATGGCGGGCATGTTCTCGAAACCGGAGCGACGACCAGCGGCGGCGTGGAGATCACCGGCGGCTCGCTGCTGGCCAGCGGCGCGGCCGGCGGCCGGATCGACGCGAAAGGCGGCACGCTCGGCAGCAGCGGCACCGGAGAGTTTTCCTTCGCAGGTGTCTCGACTTGGACCGGCGGGACCTTCCTCGGCCAGTTGAGCGTTCCGACCGGGGCCTCGATCGTCACGTCCGGTCCCGATGCCAAGTGGATCTGGGTGTTGTCCACCTTGAACGTGAGCGGCCTGCTGGAATGGCAGGGCGGTCATCCGTTCCTCGGTCGCGAGAATTCGACGATCGACGTGAAGTCCGGCGGCACCTTCCGAGCCACCGCCGACGGTGATCTTTTCGGTAACTATAACGGCGGCAACCGCCTGCTGATGGCTGGCACCTTGGAAAAGACCGCCGGTAGCGGCAGCACGCTCATCGACGAATGGTGGGTCGAAGGAGCGGGGATCGTCCGCCCGGTGACCGGCCAGCTTGATTTCAATGCCGGCGTCGCCTTCAATGGCGGAACGACTTACGAAGGTGCCGGCAGGACACGCTTCATCGGCAATAACCTTTACGCCCGGGGCACCGCAACGATCGCGACCGGAACCACCGTCGAATTTGCCGGGGCGTGGATCCACGGCCACGCTGATGGCACCGCGGCGTTCCAAGGCGGTGCGATCGAGTGGTCCAGCGGGGTGATCAATGGCTTGGTAACGCTCAATTCCGCGACCGGAGCGACCGGCGGAGCCGACAAGTGGATCTGGGTTGGCAGTGAATTGCGGAATGCCGGTAGCATGACCCTCGGCGGCATCGGTTGGCTGCTCGGCCGCGAGAACTCCCGTCTCGTCAACCTACCGGGTGCCACCATGACCTGCCCGGGTACCAGCAGTTTCGGGAACTACAATGAAGGCAACCGCCTCGTAAACGAGGGCTTGCTCCAAATCGGCGCACCCGTCGGCCGCCACACCATGCACTGGACCTTCCAACAGGCGGCGACCGGCACCTTGGCCATCGAGATCGGCGGGACCAATGCCACAACGCCCGACTTCGACATCCTCCAGGTCTTCCGCACCGCCGAGCTCGCGGGCACGCTTTCCGTCACCAAGGTCAACGGCTACCTGCCCGCCGAGGATACGACCTTCACCTTCCTTTCCGGGTCGCCCGTCACCGGTTCCTTTGCCACGGTGCAGGCCCCCGGTTTCAGCGTGGAGTATTCGGCCGGCTCCGTCCAGTTGCGCGCCGGGAACACCGGTCTGGGCTATGAGGACTGGGCGGATGACCATCAACTCGCCGGTGCGGACCGTGCCTCCGATGCCGACCCGGATCTCGACGGCGTGGAGAACTTCCTCGAATACGCCTTCAATACCGATCCTACCGCTCCCTCGGCCTATCCCGCGAGCTCGTCGATCGTGACCATCGCGTCGCAGAAGTGGGTGGTGGTGAAATACCGCCGCTGGCAGGACCGCATCGACGCCGGGCTTGGCTATCACCCGGAGCGCTCCGAGAATCTCGGCTCGTGGAATGCCGCGGGGCTGGTCGATGAGGCTGACCCCGAGGCCCCGGTGGTTGCGGGCTCCGAGGCCCGCCGCTGCCGGATTCCATTCGGTACCGGGAAAAACTTCCTGCGCCTGCGGGCGGAGTGATCGTTAGGAATTCGCGCTTCGCAGCGGCCGGACCGCGGCTACACTGCCGCCGTCCGATGACGATGAAGTTCGCGCCCTTGTTGCTCGCCCTGCTCCTGCCGCTCCGCGCTCAGGATACGCCCCCGGTGGCTCCGCCCCCGGCCCCGCCGACCGTGCCCGATGACGGCGTGCGCGTGTCCGTGCTCGGCTACCATGACTTTTCCGAGACCGCCCCGGAGACCGAAATGGTCATCCGGACCTCGAAATTCCGGAAGCAGATGGAGGCGATCAAGAACGCCGGCCTGCCCGTCATTACGATGGCCGATTTCCAGGCGTGGAAGCGCGGCGAAAAGGACATCGCGGACAAGAGCATCGTCATCACCATCGATGACGGCTGGAAGGCGGTTTACACGGATGCTTACCCGATCTTGAAGGAGTTCGGCTATCCCTTCACGCTGTTCCTTTACAAGAACTACGTCGATGGCGGCGGCAAGGCGCTGACCTCGGAGATGGTCAAGGAGATGCAGCAGAACGGGGCGACCGTCGGCAGCCACTCGGTCAGCCACTCGTATCCCGGGCCGCACCGCCGCAAGGGCGCGGAGGCGTATGAGAAGTTTTTGCGCACTGAGTTCGGCGATTCGAAGCGCTTTTTGGAGGAGAAGTTCGGCGGCCGGGTCACCACCTACGCCTATCCCGGCGGCATCCACACCGCCGAGATGGACCCGCTGGCGAAAGAGTTCGGCTACGAGCACCTCTTCACCGTGCTGCCGGGAAAGATCCGGCGCTCGAATAACGATCACACGCTGCCACGCTACATTATCCTCGGCACCCGCGACCGGGTTTTCGAGCTGGCCACCGGCTTCAACGAGGTCGCCGGCGCGCCCGCCGGCCACAGTCCGGAGATCGCCCCGCAAAGCACGCCATTCCCCGTGCAGCCGGAGCCGGGCGCGCTGATCGATTCACGCCTGCCCCTGCTGTCCGCGGACTTGTCCACGGTGCCCGACCTCGATCCGAAGACGCTGACCATGAAAGTCGGCGGCTTTGGCGAAGTCCCGGCCGTTTTCGACGAGCAATCGAAGTCCTACTCGTGGCAGGTCAACCGCCGCCTGCGCTCGCCCGTCTGCCAGGTGGCCGTCTCGTGGCTGGACAGCAAGGGCAAGCCCCCCGAAGTTCCGCTGCGCTGGTCCTTTCGCATCGATGCCGAGGCCGCCTACCTGCCCACGGCCACGGAGTGAAGTTCCAAGACAGAAGTTCAAGGTTCCAATAGCTCGCCTCTCTTCTCCGCGGTTCGTTTTTATCTCAAGATTCCACTGCCATGTTCTCCAACCTCGCCGACTCCCTCGACAAGACCTTCCGCAACCTCCGCGGGGTCGGGAAAATCTCGGAGTCGAACATCACCGACGCGCTGCGTGACATCCGCCTCGCTCTGCTGGAGGCCGACGTCGAATTCGGCGTCGCCAAGGACTTCATCGCCCGGGTGAAGGAAAAGGCGATGGGCGCGGACGTCTTCAAGTCGATCAAGCCCGGCGAGCAGATCGTCAAAATCTTCCACGATGAACTGGCCGAACTGCTCGGTGGCGATCAGGAGGAGCTCAATCTCGCGCCGCCCGGCCGCGTGATGCTCTGCGGTCTCAATGGCGCGGGCAAGACCACCACCACCGCCAAGCTGGCGCTGCGACTCAAGAAGGAAGGCCGCAAGCCGGTCGTCGTCGCGATTGACCTCTATCGTCCGGCGGCCATCGACCAACTCGCCACGCTCGCCAAACAGATCGATGTGCCGATCTACACGCCGGATGCTTCCGAGACCGATGTCGTGAAGGTTGCCCGCGAGGCCCTCGCTTGGGCGGAAACGCAGAAGCACAACGTCATCATCTTCGATACCGCCGGCCGCCAGGAAATCGACGAGCGCTTGATCGAAGAGCTCAAGCAGCTCCATGCCTTCGTCCAGCCGCAGGAAACCCTGCTGGTTGCCGATGCCGCCACCGGCCAGCAGGCCGTGTCCGTGGCCAAGCACTTCGACGAGGCCGTCGGCATCACCGGCATCATCCTCACCAAGCTCGATGGCGACGCCCGCGGCGGTGCGGCGCTTTCCATGCGCTCGGTCACCGGCAAGCCGATCAAATACGCCGGTGAAGGCGAGAAGCTCGACCAGTTGTTCGAGTTCCACCCGAACCGCATGGCCGACCGCATCCTCGGCATGGGCGATATCGTCGGCATGGTCGAGCAGGTCGCGTCGAAGATCGACGAGAAGGACGCGATGAAGTCCATCGAGCGCATGGCCGAGGGCAAGTTCGACTTCAATGACTTCCTCGACCAGATGAAGATGCTCCAGAAGCTCGGCGACATGAAGGGTCTGCTCGGCCTGATGCCCGGCTTCAACAAGATCAAGAAGCAGATCCCCGACGCCGCCTTCGATCCCAAGCGACTGAAGCGCACCGAAGCGATCGTCCTTTCCATGACGCCCGACGAGCGCCGTCGTCCTGAAATCATCAAGGCCTCGCGCCGCGAGCGCATCGCCAAGGGCTCCGGCACCAAGCTGTTGGAGGTGAACCAACTCCTCAAGCAGTTCGGCGAAATGCGCAAGATGATGCGCTCGCCGAACAAGATGAACAAGATGATGCGCCAGATGGGCGGGGGGCTCGGCGGCATGCCGGGCCTTGGCGGTCCCGGCGGCGGCTTCGGCGACATCATGAAAGGCTTCAAGGGCAAGTTCCCGTTCTGAACTGGGAATCGACCCGAAGCTTGCGACCGAGCGGCGATCGCTCATGCGCGGGAATTTCCGGAGCCTCACCAGTTTGACAGCACTGGCCGCCGACGAGGGAACTTAAAGCGGTTTCCCGTGCACTTCCTGTTCCGCATCTTGCCCCATGCAATCGGGATCACGGCAATCCGGCATGATCGGCAAGTTCCGAGCTACGCCGCTGGCAAACGGTAGCTCTACTTTGGCACTTGGAACTTCTCACTCGGAACTTTTCCCTCTCTCCCGTGGACAGCATCCGCATCCGGGGAGCCCGGCAACACAACCTGCGCGGAATCGATGTCGAGATTCCACGTGGTAAGCTGGTGGTGATCACCGGTCCGAGCGGTTCGGGCAAGTCGTCGCTCGCCTTTCACACGCTGTTTGCCGAGGGGCAACGGAGGTTTGTCGAGTCGCTGTCGGCCTATGCCCGGCAGTTCCTCGACCAGCTTGAGAAGCCGGATGTGGATGCCATCGAAGGGCTGAGTCCGGCGATCGCGATCGAGCAGCGGACCGGCGGCCTGAATCCGCGCTCGACGGTCGCCACGGTGACCGAGATCCACGAGCACCTGAGGGTGCTGTGGGCCGCAGCCGGTGTGCCACACGATCCCGCAACCGGCGAGAAGCTGGAGCGGATGGGCGCGGCGGACATCGTCACGGCGATATCGGCGATGCCGGAAGGCACCAAGGTCGTGCTGCTCGCGCCGGTGCCGGGGGAGGAAGCACGGGAGCCGGAGCGATTGATTGGAGACCTGCGGCGACAGGGGTTTGTTCGCGTGCGGGTGGATGGGGAGATCTTGGAACTGGAAGAGGCCGCGAAGTCGTGGCCCGAGCAGGCGAGGATCGTCGAGGTCGTCGTGGACCGACTCGTCGTGCGACCCGGGGGCGAGGCTCGTTTGGCGGACTCGGTGGAGACGGCCCTGCGCATCTGCGGCAGCGAGGCCCGTGCATTGCTGTCGGAGGACGATGGGTGGAAGGAGATTTCGTTCCAGACCAGCTACCGCAACGCGGCGACCGGCTTCATGATCGGCGAGCTGACGCCGCGGCACTTTTCCTTCAATTCCCACCTTGGCGCCTGCCCAGCATGCGAGGGCTTGGGGACGGAGACTTTTTGCGATTCCGCGCTGTTGATCGGCGACGAAAGCCAGCCGCTGGCCAAAGGCGGCATGAAGGGTTGGTGGAAGCCCAACGCCCAGCGTGAAAAGGCCTTCGCCCGCGAGGCGGCGGCGATCCTGCGCATGTTCGGTTTGCCCGAGTCCGCGCGCCTGGCCGAGTTGTCGGAGGAGGGGAAAGCGCTGCTTTTCCACGGCGGCGAACTCGACACCGGCTGGCGCATCGGTGCCGAGAAAAAGAAGCAGGTCAAAAAATACGAAGGCCTCTGTGTGGAGGCGGAGCGGAAGCTGCGCGATGCCAGGAGTGAGGCGGTCCGTCGGCGCCTCTCCCGCGTGATGGCGGAACGCCCGTGCCGTGCCTGCCTCGGGCGACGCTTGCGGCCGGAGATCCTGGCCGTGCGGATCGAGGGGGAAGGCGGACGCTGGCTCGGGATTCAGGATTTTTGCGAACTGCCGGTCGAAGAGGCGGATGGCTGGCTGGCGGGCATCCGCCTGCCGGAAGATCGCGCCGAGGTCTGCGGGCAGCTTGCGGCCGGCGTTGCGGAGCGGCTTGGGTTCCTCAAGGAAGTCGGACTGGGTTACCTGGGTCTCGATCGCTCGAGCGCCACGCTTTCCGGCGGTGAGGCGCAACGGATCCGCTTGGCGACCCAGCTTGGCAGCGGCCTTACCGGCGTGCTCTACGTGCTGGATGAACCGAGCATCGGCCTGCACGCCGAAGACACTGGGAAATTGATCGCCGCCCTCAAGCGCCTGCGCGACCGCGGCAACACCGTGGTGGTGGTGGAGCACGATGAGGAAATGATCCGCGCCGCCGATTGGATGATCGAGCTCGGCCCGGGAGCGGGGAAGGAGGGTGGGGCGTTGCTCGCAAGCGGGCGGCCGGAGAGCTTTCCCGATACCTCGCCGACGAAACGGTGGCTGGAATCGCCCCTGCCGGAGCCGGCGAAGGGCGCGGGTTTTCCGCTGCTGGGCGACGCGCTGGTGATCCGCGGGGCGAGCGAGCACAATCTTCAGAATCTCGACGTGCGCATCCCGCTCGGCGGCATGGTCTGCCTCAGCGGGCCCAGCGGCAGCGGCAAATCGACCCTCGCCGATGACGTGCTACTGCGCGCGCTGAAGCGGCATTTCCACAACAGCGGCGACCCGCCGGGGCGGCACCGGGGCATCGAGGGCATGGAGTTTCTCGGCAAGGTGGTGGCGGTGGACCAGTCGCCAATCGGCCGCAGTCCTCGCTCGAATCCGGCGACCTTTACCGGGATGTTCGACGGGATCCGCGAACTCTACTCGAAGCTGCCGCTGTCCCGGCAGCGCGGCTACGGCGCGGGGCGCTTCAGCTTCAATACCCACGGCGGGCGCTGCGAGAATTGCGAGGGCGCGGGCCGGCTGAAGATTGAGATGAACTTCCTTCCGGACGCTTGGATCACCTGCCGGTCCTGTGGGGGCAAGCGATTCAATCGCGAGACGCTCGAAGTGCGCTTCAAGGGCATGAGCATCGCCGACGCCCTCGACCTCACGGCAGGTGAGGCGTTGGCCGCCTTCGCCGCGGTGCCGAAACTGCGCCGAACACTGGAGGTGCTCGGGGAACTCGGCCTCGGCTACCTGCGGCTTGGCCAAGCGGCGAACACGCTCTCGGGCGGCGAGGCTCAGCGCCTGAAGTTGGCGGTGGAACTGTCGAAGCCCGCCGCGCCGCACACGCTCTATTTCTTCGACGAACCGACCACCGGCCTGCATTTCGGCGATGTCGAGCGCCTGCTTGCTGCCTTCCGCGGACTGCGCGAGGCCGGCCACAGTGTGCTGGTGGTGGAGCATCACCTCGACGTCATCGCCGCCGCCGACTGGGTGATCGATCTCGGGCCTGGCGGTGGACGGGAAGGGGGAAGGCTCGTCGCCGAAGGGACGCCGCAGGCCATTGCGAAAATCGCGGCCTCGCCGACCGGACGCGCCTTGGCGCAGCGCGCCGCTCGCCATTTCCAGACAAAAGGTTAGGCTCACGGCGCTACTCCCATGGATCCACAAGACGACGTGAGCAGCGCCCCTGCCGAAAAACTATCTCCATCCACCGCCGCTTGGCGCGAGTGGCTGGCGGAGCATGGACCCCGCCTGATCCTTTTCGCCCGCCACCAGACGCGCTCGGCGGAAGACGCCGAGGACATCGTGCAAGACGCGCTGGTGAAGCTCGTCGAAAAGCTCGATTCCGGTGAATTCGTCGGCGGCCAAGATGCGTGGATGCCCTATCTCTTCACTGCCATCCGGCGGCTGGCGATCGACCTCGGCCGCCGCGACGATCGTCGCAAGCGCCGCGAGGACGTGGTCGGCGGTGAGTCCGAAATCGAGCAGAAGGAAGCCTTTCATCCGTGGTTCGAAAGCGAGTCATCGGACGACGAAACCCGGCAGTTGCTAGAGGCCGGCCTGAAAGAACTGCCGCCAAAGTTCGCCGAGGTGGTGATCATGAAGATCTGGGGCGAGCGGACATTCGCCGAAATTGGCGAAGCACTTGAAATTTCCCAAAACACCGCGGCTTCCCGGTATCGCTATGGACTTGAAGCCCTGAAGAAAAAGCTCTCATCCGCCCGTCGCAAGGGCGACCTCTCGATCTGATCTGACTGAACGACACCAACGATGGACGAAGACTTCCACGATCTCGAAGCCACCCTGAAGGGGATGCGCCCGGTCGCGCCGGATGCCGCCTGCATGGACCGCCTGCTGGCGGCCGTGGAGCGCCGCATGCCTGCCGCGGACGTGACCATGGAGCGAGAATTGGCCAAGTTGAGCCCGAGCGCGCTTGCCGGTGGAGTTCAGGAACGTTTGTTGGAAACCGTCGCTCGCGTGCCGTTCCCGGTGGATGAGAAGGTGGTGCTTTTCCCCGGCAAGACGAAGCCCGTCGAAAAGGCTCCGGCCCGCCGTCCGTGGCTCGCCGCCGCTGCGGCCGTTGCCGTGCTGGGCGCTTTCAGCGCCTTGATGGTGGGGCCGCAAAAGGGGGCGGGTCCGGTCGTTGACGGAAAGAAAACCGAAGCTCCGGTCCCCACGCAGAAGAGGTTGGTTCCCGCGTCGGTGGGCAGCCAGTTCAGCGAGGCCCAGGACGAAGGCGTCACTTGGACCCGCGACGGCAAGCCTCTCCGCCGGGTAAAGGTCATCTACATGGACAAGGTGAAGTACGCTGGTGAAGACGGCAAGATCGTCGAAATGGAGCGTCCCCGTGTGGAATGGCTGCTGGTTCCGGAGAAGATCGACTGACTTTCGCGAGACAAAGGGAGCGAACTACTACGCTTCTAGTATATCAACGCAATACAACATGAAATCTCATCTCGCATACGGATTCGCGACGCTGCTGGGAGTGGCGTCTTCCGCGTGGGCCATCGAGCCGCCGAACACTCCCGCCCCCATCCCGCCGCAGGCTTCGCCCGAGGAAACGGTGGCGCCGCCGGCGGAAGTGGAACAGGAACAACCCCGGCAACGGGTGATTCCCCGGGACGAGCCTGCGGTGGAAGCTGTGCCTGCGCCCGCTCCTGCGGCGGCTGAACGTGCCTATCTCGGCGTGGGCGGCTCCCAAGTGCCGGAATTGCTCGGGGAACATCTCAAGCTGGAGCCCGGCCACGGGGTGGTCGTGCGCTCGCTCGATCCCGCTGGCCCCGCGGCCAAGGCGGGCCTCGCCCAGAATGATGTCATCACCAAAGTCGCCGGCAAGTCGGTCGGATCTCACGACGGGCTGCGGGAAGCCGTTTCCGCGATGAAGCCGGGCGACGAGATCGACATCGACTACATCCACCAAGGCGAGGCGAAGACGGCCAAGATCGCGCTGGCCGGTGCGCCTGCCCAAGCCGGAGCCATCGCCGGTGCCGAGTTGAAGCCGCTGGAGCGCCTGATGCTCGATGGCATGCCGCAGGATCAGGCGAAGCGCATCCAGGATGCGATCCAACAGAACCTGAGGGCTTTCGAAGATTTTGAGAAGGAGGCGGACGCGATGCCGGATCGGATGCTCGGCGATGCCATGCGCAAGCGGGTCGAGCAGATGATGAAGGGCATGGAACTTCAGGCGGCTCCGCAAGGCGGCGGCATCAACTTCAAGAGTTCCGGCACCATCCGCATGCTCAATGCCGACGGCAGTGGCGTGGAAGTCATGTCCGAGAACGGCGGCAAGCAGGTGCGCGTGCTCGGCAGGGGCGGCAAGGTCGAGTGGGAAGGTCCTTACGACACCCCTCAGGACAAGGAAGCCGTGCCGAAGGAATACCGCGACCGCATCGACAACCTGAACATCGATATGGATTTCAAGGGCCAGGGACTGCGCCTGCACATGGCTCCGCGCTTCGAGCAACCGGGCGAGTAAACGAACGGATTTTTCAGGGAGGCAAGAACGCCCGTTTCGGTCTGTGGACCGGGACGGGTGTTCACGTTTCGACCCAAGTGCTCTTCAGGTAGGGCTCGCCAGTGAAGTCGGCTGGCATCGGGTTGTGGCGGATCTTCACCGGCCGTCGCGAGGCACCGCGGAGTTGGGCTTCGAAGGCTCGTGGGGAAAGCGTCCGGCAGTTGGTGGACGCGAGGAGAAAGCCGCCCGGTGCGAGACAGGCGAACGCGAGTTCGGCGAGCCGCCCATAGTCCTTTTCGACCCGGAAGACATTGCCATCTTTGTCCCGCGAGAAGGTCGGCGGATCGAGCACGATGCCATCGAAAGTCCGCCCCTGCTTCGCGAAGCGCGCGAGCCAGTGGAAGGTATCGCCCTTGCAGAAGAAGTGAGCGGCCGGATCGAAACCGTTGAGCAGGAAATTCCGCTTCGCCCAGTCGAGGTAGGGCTGGGCGAGATCGAGCGTGGTGGCCGTCGCCCCCGCCGCCGCCGCAAAAACCGAAAAGGCGCCCGTGTAGGCGAAGGTGTTGAGCAAGGTCTGCCCTGACGACAGGCGAGACCGCAATTCGGCGCGGTTATCCCGTTGGTCGAGGAAGATTCCCTGCGAGTAGCCGGACTGGAAGGAGATCTCAAAGGTCAGCCCGCTTTCGTGGATAGGAAAGGGCTCTTCCTGCGCGGGGCCACAGAGGTGGACGGGCGATTCCTTCTGCTGCTGGTCCAGCCGCTTCCAGTAGGTCGGATGGCCCTTGGACTTCAGCCACTCCACCAGTGCGGCGGGCGGCTGACGGTCGCGGGTGGAAAGCAGCCACTTTCCGGCGTAATCCTCCAATTCCAGGCCCGGCAGATCGTCGCCCTCGCCATCGATCAGCCGCCATGCATCGGTTCCTGACCGGTGCAGCGGGGCACGGCGGGCGAGGGCGGCTTCGAGCAGATGTCGCATGGGAGGCATTGCCATGGGGCATCGGGCCGCTAGCATCCAGCGCGAAATGAGCGTCCTCGCCTCCGTTCTCGACCAAGCCCTTTCCGCCGGCCAGCTTCTTGAAAGCTCGCGCAAGAACATCGAGCTGCTGTTGCGCGGGTCGGCCTCCCCGCTGGCTGAAGCCGCCATCACGGAACTCGCCAACGCCGGCCAGTGGGAGGAACTCAATGACCGCTTCTTCAAGACGCTCGCTTTCGGTACCGGTGGCCTGCGCGGCCGCACCATCGGCAAGGTGGGCACCAGCGCGGAGCAGGGGAAGGGCGGACCGAACGAGCGCCCGGAGCACCCCTGCTTTGGCACCGCGACGATGAATTTCTTCAACGTCTCCCGTGCCGTCCGCGGGCTGATCGCCTACGCCAAGCGCCACGTCGGCCCCTCGCGCAAGCCGAAGCTCGTCTTCGCCCACGATACCCGCCATTTCTCGCGCGATTTCGCCGAGTTCTGTGCCAAGGTCAGCACCGAGCTCGGCTGCGATGCCTTCCTCTACGAGTCCGGCCGGGCCACGCCGCAGCTTTCCTTCACCATCCGCGAACTGCGCGCGGATGCCGGCGTGGTGCTCACCGCCAGCCATAACCCCTCGCATGACAATGGCTTCAAGGCCTACTTCAATGACGGCGCCCAGATCGTGGAGCCCCATGCCTCCGCCATCATCGCCGAGGTGAATGCGCTTGAGAGCGAGATCTACGAGCCGCTGCCCGCCGCGGAACACGGAACCGTTACCACGCTCGGCGCGGAAATGGACCGTCGCTACATGGATCGCCTCAAGTCGCTGCTGATGCAGCCGCAGTTGCTGGAAGGCGCCAAGACCCGTGTCGTTTACACGAATCTCCACGGCGTCGGCGGCGTGATCATCGTGCCGATGCTCCGCGAACTCGGCTTCGAGGTGATCACCGTGCCGGAGCAGGACGTGCAGGACGGTCGCTTCCCGACCGTCGATTCGCCGAATCCCGAGAACGCTCCGGCGTTGAAGATGGCGATCGATCTCGCCGACAAGGAAGGCGCGGAAATCGTCATCGGCACCGATCCTGACAACGACCGCATGGGTGTCGCGGTGCGCGACTCGGCCGGCAAGATGCGTCTGCTCACCGGCAACCAGATCGGCTCGCTGATGGCCTGGTATCGCGCCAAGACCGCCTTCGAGATCGGCTGGCTGAACGACACCACGCGCGCCCGGGCCTTGTTCGTGAAGACCTTTGTCACCACCGAGCTGCAGAGCGCGATCGCCCACCGCTACGGCATCGGCGTGGTCGATACGCTGACCGGTTTCAAGTACATCGCCGAAAAGCTCCGCAAGTACGAGGACGCCATCCCCGCCGACAAGAAGGGCGACTATCGCTCGCTGGATGAAGCGACGACCCGCAATCTCCGCCTTGAATACTCGCGCTTCTTCCTCTTCGGCGGCGAGGAAAGCTACGGCTACCTCGGCTGCGACTTCGTCCGCGACAAGGATGGCAACGGGGCCGCGGTGATGTTCGCCGAAGTCGCGGCCTATGCGAAGTCGGTCGGCAAGACGCTTGCCGACGTGCTCGACGACATCTTCCGCGAATTCGGCTACCACGAGGAGCGCGGCAAGTCGCTGGTCATGGAAGGCGCCGATGGCGCGGCCAAGATCGCGGCGCTCGCCGGCTCCTATTCGAAGAATCCTCCGACCGAAGTCGATGGCTCGGCCGTGGCGAAGATCCGCGACTTTGCCACGCAGGATCTCTTCGATGCCGAGGGCGATGCGCTGCCGAAGGAAAAGATGCTCTTCGTCGATCTCGCCGATGGCCGTTCGTTCGCCGTGCGCCCGTCCGGCACCGAGCCGAAGATCAAGTTCTACCTCTTCGGCAAGGCGGCCCCGTCCGATGATGTCGCGGCCTCGAAGTCCCAGGTCGGTGCCTCGCTCGACAGCCTCTGGTCGGCCATCGAGGCGGACGCGAAATGCCGCATGTCATGAAAGCCGCAGGCCCTTGGACGGCTGCGAGTCCTCGCAGCTTTCCGAATGTATCTCGGGAACGTCAGTTCTCCACATTGGAATCGATCCCTCAAGTCCGCCTCCTGCTGTCAGGTGAGGCATTTCTCTTCCTGCACTCGAAAGCTGCGAAGAATCGCAGCAGTCCGAGGGCAGCTGCGCCGCTGCCATGAAAGTGCTCTCTACCATCCTCAGGCCCGTCGCCGCGGTCGTGACCGGCTACGGCATGGCCGCGTTGTTCCCGCCGTATGGGCTTAGCCAGCTCATCTGGATCGTCCTGCTGCCGCTGCTGTTCGCGCTGTGGTCGCTGGGCGAGGAGAAGCGGAAGCTCAAGGCCTTCGGTCTCGGTTTTCTCGCAGGCTGGGCATTTTTCCTGCCGAACCTCGCGTGGCTGCGCACGGTCAGCGATGTCGGGTGGTTGGCGCTCTCTGGCTATCTCGCCTTGTTCCCGGCGGTGTGGGCGCTCTTCGCCGCCACGTGGGGGAATCCGTGGCGGGGTGAGGAAAAGGGCCTCTTCCATGTCCCGCGGCATGCCTTGGCCTGCGCGCTGGTGTGGACCGGCCTCGAGTGGCTGCGTGGTTGGCTGTTCACCGGCTTCGGCTGGAACACGCTCGGGACCGCCTTCCACCAGTCGCTGGTCTTCGCCCAGTGCGCGGACTTGTTAGGTGCGGTCGGCCTGTCGATCCTGCCGGTGTTCGTGCAAGGCGTGCTGCTGCAGGTCTTCGTCCGCCGGGTTCCGCGGTTTCAATCGGGCGGCATGGGCATGCGCCGGCGGATCGCGCTCGGCAGCGTGGTGCTCGTGATGGTCAGCGCCTACGGCTATGGCATGTGGCGGATGATTTCCGCGCTGAAGGTCGATTCGATCCGTCTCAATGCGTTATTGGTGCAGCTCAATATCCCGCAAGAGGCCGCGCGCCAGTTGTGGGAGGCCACCGACATCCATCTCGGCTATGAGGACGACACGCTGGCCGCCCTCGGTGTGGTCGATGGCGAGGTCGTTCACCCGCTGAACCCGCAAGGGAAGCTCCCGCCGAAGCCGGACTGGGTGCTGTGGCCGGAGACCGCGCTCACCGGCCGCATCCTGCGCACTGACGATGGCGAATGGGCGATGTCGCAGGAGAATTACAACACCCTCGATCGCATCCGCGAGGGCGGTGGCGACTTCACGCTGATGCTCGGCTTGAATGAGATGGAGGCGGAGCGCGATGGCGACGTCTTCATGATGAAGCGGGACGCCCGCGTCTGGAACTCGCTCGCCGTGATGCCGGCCGATGGTCCGCTCCATACCTTCCGCAAGCATCACCTCGTCATCTTCGGCGAATACATTCCGCTCGTGGACAAACTGCCTTTCCTGGCCAGGATCTACGAGCAGCAGTCCGGCGCGAAGTACGGCGGGGCTTTCAGCGTCGGGGAAAGCCTCGATCCCTTGCCGGTTGCCATTCGAGGGGAAACGGTGGGCGTGATTCCGTCGGTCTGTTTTGAAGACACGGTGCCGCGCCTGCTGCGGAAGTTTGTGCGGAATGATGGACCACAGATCATCGTCAATGTCACCAACGACGGCTGGTTCAAGGAGAGTCCCGGCGCGGCGCAGCACTTTGCCAATGCCCGCTTCCGGGCGATCGAACTGCGCCGGCCGATGATCCGCTGTGCCAACACCGGCGTCAGCGCCGCGATCACCTCCACCGGCAGCACCGTGCATCCCGATGGAGGAAGATTGCAGGAGCTTCGTGACGCAAGCGGGAGTCACTTCACTCGCGGACATCTGTTGGCCGAACTCGACATTCCGAAGAACCCGCCGAAGACGCTCTACGCCATCATCGGCGATTGGGGCGTGATCGTCTTGGGGGTGGCGGGATTTCTGTTAGGCTCAATCCCCGCACGGCGCGAACGGAAGCTGGCCGCGATGCCCCCTATCCCATCGTGATCCGGACTTCGTGTTCGGCACCATCGCGCGGAAGCGGGATTCTCGCGGTGCCATCTTCCAGTTCCACGGCGACGCCATCGAGGAATGCGCACTGGATCCCTTTCGCAAATCCATCCGGATTCAGGACGGTGACCCGATAGCGCGCCGACCCGTCGGCGAGCCGTCCTTCGATGCGGAATTCCGGCCAATCGTCGGGGATGCACGGCTTGAGCACCAGCGTCGCTCCGCTCTCGATCCGCAGGCCAAGGATGGACTCGATGGCGACGCGATACATCCAACCAGACGATCCAGTGTACCAAGTCCAGCCGCCGCGGCCGATGTGCGGCGGCGCACCATAGACGTCAGCCGCCACGGCATAGGGCTCGACCTTGTAAACATCCGCCGCCTCTTGCGTGAGCGAGTGACTCACCGGCGCGAGCATTTCCCACAGCCGCAGCGCCTTGTTGTTCGCACCGTGGACGGCGATGGACTGGACTGCCCAGCAGGCGGCGTGAGTGTATTGGCCACCGTTCTCACGGACGCCGGCGACGTAGCCCTTGATGTAGCCGGGATCGTTCGGCGTGTTGATGAAGGGGGGGGTGAGCAGGCGGATGAGGCCTTCCTTCTCCGAGACCAGCTCGCGCTCCATGGCTTCCATGGCGAGAGCGGCACGGTCAGGCGGCGCGGCTTCGGAAAGGATGGCCCAGGACTGCGCCAGCGTGTCGATCTTGCACTCGTCGCTTTCCTTGGATCCGAGCGGCGCTCCATTGTCGTAATAGGCGCGGCGATACCACTCGCCGTCCCAACCGCCGTGGTTCAGCGCGGCGAGCAGTTTGCCACGATGTTCTTCGTAGCGCGCAACGCGGTCACTGTCGCCACGGCTTTCGCACACCGGGATGAAGGCACCGAGGATGCGGTAGAGGAAAAATCCGACCCACACGCTTTCGCCTTTGCCCTCCCGGCCGACGCGGCTCATGCCATCGTTCCAATCGCCGGTGCCCATCAAGGGCAGCCCGTTCGTTCCGGTCACCAGCGAGCGATCGATGGTCCGGCAACAGTGGTCGTAAAGGATGCCATCCTCGCCCGCTGCCTCCGGGGTGAGGTAGTTTTCGTCGTGTCCCTCGGGCAACAAGGCCGCCTTGAGATAGGGAAGCCGTTCGTCGAGCAAGGCCGTGTCGCCGGTGGCGCGCAAGTAGTCGCAGGTCAGGAACGGCAGCCATAGCAGGTCGTCGGAGAAGCGCGTGCGGAGGCCGCGGCCGATCGGTTCCGCGTGCCACCAGTGGAGCACGTCGCCTTCGACGAATTGTTGCCCGGCGTGCAGGAGGATCTGCCGCCGCGCGAAGGACGGGTCAAGCGGCAGCAGCGAGCCGGAGTCTTGAAGCTGGTCGCGATAGCCGAAGGCGCCGCTCGATTGATAGAAGGCGGAGCGCGCCCACATCCGGCAGCACAGCGTCTGATAGGGCAGCCAGCCATTGACCAGCAGATCGAGAACGGGGGAGGGCGTGCTCACCTTGACGGTTCCGACCAGCGATCTCCAGAAATCCTGCATTTCATGCAGTGCAGTCCGGGCCGTGGCGATGTCCCGATAGCGCTCGACCATCTCATTGGCCTCGGACTCCGACATCGCCTCACCCAACAGCACGAGGCACTCCACCGTGGCTCCTGGTGTCAGATCGAAACTTACCTGTTGGACGAAGCACGGATCGAGTCCCGCGCCACAGGCACCATCGAGCTCGCCACCCGTGCGCAAGGCGGCGGGATTGGCAGGCGTGCCGTGACGGCCGAGGAAGGTGAAGCGGTCGCAACTAAAAGTTGTCTGCCTCGCCTCCGCTCCGTGAATACCCATCATCGAGAAGGCAATTCCTCCGCGGAAGTCGCCGGCCGCCAGATTCACCGCGCGCAAGCTTCTGTCGGCCTCTTGCCGGGTGACGATGAGGCTTGGTGATTCCGGCAGCGTGCCCATCACCAGCCGCTGGTAGGCAGTGAAGGATAATCGCTTGGTTTCCTGCGAGCGGTTCACCAGGCGCACGATCACGATCTTCACCGGATCATGGCGCGGCACGAACATGACCGTGTCGTGCTCGATGCCATGGCAAACCGAGCGAAAGCGCGTCCCCCCGAGCCCGTGGCGGACCTCGTGGTCGGCAGCGGCGGAAACCGGTCCCGGCAAGGGTGACCAGACTTCGCCGCTCGCCTCATCGCGCAGGTAGAGCGCCTCGCCATGTGGATCGCTCGCCGGTTCGTTCGACCATGGAGTCAGGCGGTTCGCCTGGCTGTTGCGCGTCCACGTGCATCCCGCGCCGCTTTCGCTGACGAGGAAGCCGGCTTGCTCGTTGGCTACGACATTGATCCACGGCATGGGCGGGCGCTTCCCGCCGCGGGGAAGACGGATGACATACTCGCTGCCATCCTCGCTGAAGCCGCCGTAGCCGTTGAAGAAGCGAAGTTCTTCATCGCTGAAGCCACTGTCGCCGTCTCTGGCACTGGCGATCTCCGGCGGTGAGCCTGGAGCGTGGTTGTTGGTGATGTCCGGCAGCGCCCCCTTCACGACGAGCGTGGCGATGGCAGAAAGCATCGACCTTCCATCGTCGCCAAGCGTCGAGGGATCGAACGTGAACACGCGGTCATCGTGTCCCTCGGGCGTCCTGGCGGATTCATCGAGGACCACGAAGTTGGTGTAGAAGCCCTTGGTGCCCCAGTAGCGGCGCGCCTTGAGCGCTTCCCGGGTGGACGCGGCGGACCACCCGTCGGATAGGAGCATGGTCGGACGGTCGCGCGGCACCGGTGGCACCGCCGTCGCGTGCAGCGCGGGCGGAGGCGGGACCAAACTACGGTGCACGTAGTGCATCGCGGCGGCGAGTGACTGGAACTTCGACGCGGCGGCGTCATCGAGTCCGTGCTCCAGCCGCAGATTCTCTTCGGCCTCGACCGCCTCATTCAAGAGATGATCAATGGCATTCACGTCCTGATACTTGGCCGCGAGCGCCGCGGCGTGGCCTTTGTCCTCCGCGATGCCGGTGACAAAGCCGAGGACCGTTTCGCTTTCCGCCTCGAGCTCGACGACACTTCGCAAGCTCAGGCAGGGGTCGAGCACGTTGCCGATCGATCCGGACAGATCTTCGGCCTCGAATGCCAACGGGTCCGCCGCGCTTCGTCCGCGACCGAGGAATCGGAGGCGGTCGGTTTCCCACGATTGCGCGGTTGCCCCAGCCAGCGAATGGAACAGGCAGGGCCAAGTCTCGTCGGCAGCGCGCGGCCGGCGCTCGGCGAAGAGCGTCTCGCCCTCGCGGGACGTCTGCACGAAAAGCTTGGAGAAGGCCGGATGAGCGATGTCGGCACCTTGCCAGGTCAACACGGCCTCAAGGAAGCTCGTCAATTCGATCCGCCGAGGGCGCTTGGTCAGGTTGGTCAACTGCAAGCGCCGGACCTCAAGGTCGTCGGTGGGTGAAACCGCAATGTCGAGTTGGGACCGGATGCCATGCGCCTCACTGGTGATCCGGAAGATGCCGGGCAGGTCGGAGGATTGATAGCTGGTGCTCTTGCATTTCACCGGCTGCATGGCGGCGGACCACAACGTGGCGTGATCCAGGTCGCGCAGATAAATGAACTGTCCTTGGGCATCCTCGACCGGATCGCCATGCCAGCGGTTGACCACGTGGCCATGCCGCCGCGACTGGCCGGTGCCGGCGGCCGTGATGAAGGTGAAATAGCGGCCGTTGGACAGCAAGCGGGCGTGCGGCGCGGGAAGCAAGGGGTCGGGTTTCATGACTGCGATGCGGGAAAAGCAAATCAGACGCCGTTGACGGCACGACGCCGGTGGTTGGAGCGCGGTTTGGAAAAGCCGATGACGACGGTCGCCGGGAAGTCGTGGATGACGATCTCATCCGGCGAGAAGCCCGTGATCCGGCGGCCATTCGACGTGACCGAGCGGATCGGGCCGGGGCAGGGCGGGCGCAGCACAAAACCACCCGCCGGTGGCCGGACGTTTCCGGAGAGCTCGATCATCAGCTCCTGATTGAGTTTCAGCGCGAGATCGAGCGTGCCATGCCACGTGTACAGGCCCTTCACTGCCAATCCCCGCGCGTTGTTGAGCCAATGGGAAGGAAGTCCGGAGGCGATCACCAGCGAGTCATCGCTCTCCCGTTCCCATGCGAAGAGGCTTGCAAACGCGAGCATGTACTCGGAAGCGATCCAAGTGTGCGGAACGTCGCCGAGGTGGCCGGGGCTGCGCGGATCGCGCCAGGAAATCTCAGGCCATTGGTTCCAGTGCAGCGGCCGGCGATCGGCGAGAAAAAGATCCAGTAATTCGGCCGCCGCTTCCCGCTTCCCGAGGCGTACCAACGCGCCGACGATGCGGATTTCATAGGCCGTATAGTTGTTCCAATCCATCTCGCCGCGGTGCTTGCGGCGGAAATCGCGGACGAAGAGATCGAACATGGCGTCGAGATGCTCGCGCGGCAGGTCGTCGGCAGCTTGAAGCAGGGAGATCGCGTTCGAGGTCGCCGTCGGGTCGAAGTCGGCCCATTCCACCGAACCGGGGATGTAGCTCAGCTTGCGCTCCATGATCACGGTGAGGATCGAGGCGCGGAGCGTTTCCCGGAATGAGGCGGCGAGGGTGGTGAACGCCGCCGCGTCCCTGCGCTTTCCGAGCACGTTTGCAATGGCGGCGGCATCGATCAGCCCGCGCAACGCCCAGAAATCGTCCCAATAGGAGTGCACCGGATGGGCGAGGTAGCCTTCGTGGCTCGCCGACTCCGGCAGCAAGCCGTAGCGACTGCGCTTGTCCGGCGCTTGATACTCGGGCGTCATCCGCCGGGCACGGAGGCGTTCGATGAAGCGTGCCGCTTTTCTCACGTGCGGCCACATCTCGCGCAGGAATGCGAGGTCGCCGGTGAAGCGGAAGCACTCCCGCACCCCATAGACGAGCTGGCCATGGCTATCGTGCTCCACCAACCAGTCGGGACCATTTCGATCGACACAGCAGGGAACGAAGCCCGACGGCCGCTGGAAGGGAGCGTACCAGCGCAGAAATTCTGTTAGAGCGGCCGACTCGCCGGTACGCAGCAGCGCCGCGCCCATGATCACGCCGTCGCGGATCCACGAGCGGGTGTAGCGGCGCGGGCCGGGTTGAAGCGCGGGGCCGTCGCGGTTGATGAGGATCTGTCCGGCGGCGGTCTTGAATGTCTCCGCCGCATCGCGCGCGACGCCGCCCGGCATGCGGAACTCCACGGCATCGAGGCGGTCCCTCAGCGCTCGCAGTGCTTCGGCGAATTGCACCGCTCCATTCAATCCGGCGACTTGCCGGACCCTCTCCGCACTTGCGGCCCGGCCGAATGGCACGGCCACGAAAACCTCGCGCGAGGTGCCCGCCGCGAGCTTCAGCGCAAAGCCCAACGCGGCCGAAGCGAAGCCGAAATCGTCGTTCACCTCGTCTTGTTCGGGAAGCGTCCCGGCTGCCAGATGTTCGCTGACCGCTCCCTGTTCGAAGGAAGTACAGCCGAACGACGATGGCTTGCTCAGCGGGATCACCGCCTTGTCGCCATTCACCCAGATGGTATCGCCGGTGCGTTTGAAGTGGGTGATCTTGCTGACGCCACCGAGCTTGTTCCACTCTTGCCAAGGCGGGTTCACTTGGAAGGGGCGCATGGCCACGAACAGGGTCACGCGCCGCGTTTGTGCCGAGGAATTGGTGACCCGGTAGCGCACGAAGAGCACGCACTCCGTGCCCTTGCCCGTGGCGAAGGCCGTGGTCTGGAGCTTCAAGCCCGGAAGCGACCAATGCGCCGAGGGAATTGGCAAGCCGTCCGATTCCATGTCCACCGAACGCCGCGCGTTCGCCCAGGTGATGAGTTCGTTGTCCGCATGCAGGAAGGGCTCGAGCGAAAAACTCCCCTTGTCCGGTTCGACCATGCCCTCCTCATTGATCAGCGCGCAGGTCAAGCCATCGGGGCTGCCGGCGCAGGTCCAGTAGCTTTGTTCGCGCGTCAGGTAGCGTGGGTAGTAGCCGCGCCGGCTGAGCGCCGCGATCGAGTGAACGGTGTCGGTCAACGTCTTAGAGAACGTGAACGATTGCACCGCGATGCGCTTCAAGCCCGGAGGCGGCACCACGAAACTGAGGCGCAGGAATCGCGAGCGGGTCACCGGCAGATGGATGAAGCTACGGGCGCCGCGGGCATCGCCGATGCGGTGGATGATGCGCCACTGGACCCCGTCGTCCGACGCCTCGATGGCGAAGGTGCGCATCGCGGGACGGGGAAGCCAATCGATGATCAATCCACCGATCTCGCGCGGCTGATGGAAATCGATGGCGAGCCACGGCTGCTGGTCCGCCGTATCGCTGCGCCATTCGGATTTCGGCCTCGCCACCAGCAAGCCGCCAGCCTCCGAGCCGGCCGCCGAACTCGAAGTGGTCACGAGCGGCTTGCGGCGGTTGGTGCGATCTTGAAACCGGAAATGATCGATCCACACCGTGCCCTTGCCGCCGGGTCCGGCGCTGAGGACGAACTCGATCGAACCAAGTTTGCGGATTCTCCCGCCGCCCGCCGGTCCCCACGCGAAGTCGATGGTGCTGCCGTGCAAGTGCAGTTCGCGCGGCAAGTCGCGGAAGTCGAACTCGTCCTCCTGCCAGCGCCAGACGTTGCGGTTCGAGGGATCGGCGAGCTTGAACTCGAGCTTGTTTTTCGGTGCCCGGCCGCGGACCCGGAAAGCAAAGGCGTAATCGATAGGCATGGTCCGATGGAATTCCTTCCGCGCCACCACGAAGCCGCCTCCGCCGCGGAAATCAAAATCCAGTCGCAGAGCGCCGGCCTCCGCCGTGATCTTGATTTCCGCCTCGCCGGAGGCGAAGGCCTGCCAGCCGGTCGCGCTGGCGAAATCGTCGATCACGAATTCTTTCATGGGTTTGTTAGAACATGTCAGTCATCCTGGATGCCGTCAATGAACCCTTGTGCGCCGCTTCCGAGATTCGCGGCGTTGGCCTCGTCGGTGTCGATATGCATCGCCAGCGCGAAGTTCGGATCGACACGAATACGCACGTCGCCGAAGACGATTTCCCGGTCTCCGGCGACGCGGATGCGCACGGTGGCCTTGTCGCGGAGGCCGTAGCGCAAGGCATCGGCCGGCGTCATGTGAATGTGGCGCATCGCGCAAATGACGCCGCGTTCGAGGATCACGCTGCCGGCCGGCCCTTCGAGGGTGCAACCGGGCGAGCCGTCGATGTCGCCGGATTCGCGGATGGGAGGATGGATGCCGAGCTTGAACTGCTCGGTCATCGCGATTTCCACTTGGGTTGCCTTGCGCGCCGGGCCCAGCACGCGGACGCGCTCGATGCGGCCTTTCGGGCCCACGATGGTGAGTTGCTCTTTGCATGCATATTGACCCGGCTGGGACAGATCGGCATGCCAAGTGAGCTGGTGGCCGGGACCGAACAAGGCCTCGACATGCTCTTGTGTGAGGTGGATGTGGTGGGCGGAAACCTCGATGGGGACCGGCCGTGTGCGACAGGCCTCACTGACCCGGACCAAGTGGTCGCGTTCGAGTGCGCGCAGGGTCTCGCGTGCGATCATCCGTTCCTCGTCGGTGGGCAGGATCAAGATGGCGACCGGGGCGTCCTCGGGGGAGATCCGGCAGGCTTCCTTGCCATTGGCGGAACGGTTAAGCCCTTCATCGAGCTGGATACCCATGCACTGCAATCCCTGGACAGCCGCTCCGCGGACACCCGCGCTGCCTTGGCCGATCCCTGCAGTGAAGACGAGCGCATCGATTCCGCCCAAGGCCGCGACAGTCGCCCCGATGGCTTTTCTCACCCGGTAGCAAAAGGCCTTGAAAGCGATCAACGCGCGGGTGTCGCCGGCGTCGGCGGCAGCTTCGATTTCGCGCATGTCGCTGGAGATGCCCGAGAGACCGAGCAGGCCGCTCTTGCGATTGAGCACCTCATCAAGCTCCGCGGGGGTCACGCCCTCCCGTCTCTCGAGATAGGTAAGCACTCCGGGGCCGAGATCGCCGCAGCGGGTACCCATGATCAGGCCTTCGCACGGCGTGAAGCCCATCGTGGTGTCGATCGAGCGCCCGTGGTCGATGGCGCAGAGCGACGCGCCATTGCCGAGGTGGCAGCTCACGATCTTCAATTCGCGCGGCCTCCGCTTCAGAAACTGCGCCGCCGCGAGGGCGACGTGGCCGTGCGACGAACCGTGAAAGCCGAATCGCCGGATACCCTTGGTTTCATAATATTCGTAGGGCAGCCCATAGAGGTAGGCATGAGGTGGAAGGGTCGCGTGGAACGCGGTATCGAATACGGCCACCTGCGGCGCGGTTGGAAAGGCGCGCAATGCCTCTCGGATGCAGGCGGTGTTGCGCGGATTGTGGAGCGGTGCGAGCGAGGCCAAATCGTCCAACGCTGACAAGACGCTCTCATCAATGACCACCGCACCGGTGAATTTTTCGCCGCCATGGACGACGCGATGGCCGACCACGTCGATCGCGGAGGCATCCGGGATCACGCCAGTTCCTCGGTCGAGCAAGGCCTCCATCATCGCGGAGAAGGCTTCAACGTGGCCACCCTTCGACAGGTTGCTGGTGACTTCGCAGCGCGGGCCGTGCTGGACCAGTCGCGTGCCGGCGTTGCCGATGCGCTCGATGTGGCCGTGGACATCGTCGCCGGGATCTCCGGTGTCGAAAAGGCTCCACTTCAACGACGAAGACCCAGAATTGAGCACCAGAATGCGCTGCGGGCGTTCGCTCTTCAGCGCGAGCAGGCCGTCGAAGTCATCTTTGCGCGCCACCGCGGCGGCGTTCGCCGGATCGGTCATCACGCGGCGGAAGCGTTCGCCGATCGTCCGCGAGATGTGTTGGACCGCCCGCGGTTCCGCCATCACGTGCGACTGGAAGAGGCTCAACGGCACTCGCATCACTTTGGTGGCGGTGCTTGCTGTTAGATCGGCCAGTGCCGCCTCGCCGCTCATCAGCGCCATCTCGCCAAAGGTCTCGCCCGGCCCGAGTCGGCCGAGGGAGCGAGGCGAACCATCGTCGGAGGCCACTGAAGCCTCGAGCTCCCCAACGAGCACGATTCCGAGGAAATGCACCGCTTCGCCGGCATAGCTAACGGTCTCGCCAGGGGCGAAGGATTCGATCCGCGAACCGGCGGCAAGTTCGTTCAGGCGCCGCTCGTCGAATCCTTCGAAGAGCGGCACGCGGGTGCGGAGGAAGTCACCGTTCATTTCTTCGGCTTCTTGACGTTCACGTTCCAGACTCGCTGGCAGTAGTCGCGGATCGAGCGGTCGGAGGAAAAGCGTCCCATGCGCGCGGTGTTGAGGATCGAGGCGCGGGTCCATGCCTCGGGATCCATCCACAGCTCGCTGACGCGCTGCTGGGCGTTGAGGTAGCCGCGGAAATCGGCCAGCAGCAGGTAAGGGTCGTGGTTGAGGAGGTTGTCCACGAGCGGTAGGAAGAGGTCGCGATCGCCGCCGAGCGTACCACTCGCGATGAAGTCGATGGCTTCCCGCAGCATGGGGTCCGACTCGTAGCGGTCGCGCGGCCGGTAGCCACCGTACTTGACCGCGGCCACCTCGCCGGCATTGAGCCCGAAGAGGAAGAAGTTTTCCGCTCCCACGGCTTCGCGGATCTCGACATTGGCGCCGTCCAAAGTGCCGATGGTCAGGGCTCCGTTGAGCGACATCTTCATGTTTCCGGTGCCCGACGCCTCCATGCCTGCGAGCGAGATCTGCTCGGAAAGGTCGGCGGCGGGGTAGATCAATTGGCCGTTCCGGACATTGAAGTCGGGGAAGAACACCACCTTGAGGCGGCCGGCAACGTCGCGGTCGCCGTTGATGAGTTCGCTGGCGGCGGTGGCGAGCCGGATGATGCGCTTGGCAAGGAAGTAGCCCGGTGCCGCCTTGCCTCCGAAAATGAACGTGCGGGCCGGGAACTCCGCCTTCGGATCGTTCTTGAGGCGGAGATAGAGGGTCAGCACATGGAGGAGGTTCAAGTGCTGTCGCTTGTATTCATGGATGCGCTTCACCTGAACGTCGAAGAGTGACTCGGGGTTCACCTTGATGCCGGTGCGTTCCGCGATCAGGGCGGCGAGCCGACGTTTGTTGGAGAGCTTCACCTCCCGCCACTCGCGGCGGAACTCGGGATCGTCGGCGTGGGGTTCAAGCTTGCGCAGTTTTTCGAGATTGCCCGGCCATTTCTTGCCGGCAGCCTTGGTGAGCAATTTGGCGAGCCCGGGGTTGGCCAAGGCGACGAAGCGGCGGGGCGTGACGCCATTGGTGACGTTGGTGAACTTGCCCGGCCAAAGGGCGGCGAAGTCAGCGAGGACCGTCTGCCTCAGTAGTTCCGAATGCAGCTCCGCAACGCCGTTCACCGTCTGGCTGCCCACACAGGCGAGATTCGCCATGCGGACATAGCGCGGGCCGCTCTCATCGATAAGCGACAACCGCGCGAGGCGCTCGTCGTCACCGGGGAAGGCGGCGCGCACCTCGTCGAGGAAGCGGGCATTGATTTCGTAGATGATTTCAAGATGTCGCGGCAGCAGGCCACCGATCATATCGACGGGCCAACGCTCCAAGGCCTCCGGCAGCAAAGTGTGGTTGGTGTAGGAGAAGGTGGCCCGCGTGACGTTCCATGCGGCATCCCATTCGAGCCCGTGCACATCCACCAGCAGCCGCATCAATTCCGCCACGGCGATCGCCGGGTGGGTGTCGTTGAGTTGGACCGCCCAGTTGCGGTGGAAGCTGTCCGGCGTGGCCCCGCGCAGCGACTGGATGCGCAGCATGTCTTGCAGCGCGCAGCTGGTGAAAAAGTACTGCTGCTTGAGCCGCAGCTCCTTGCCGCGATGGAGCTCGTCGTTTGGATAAAGCACCTTGCTGAGGTTCTCGGAAGCGATTTTCTGCTCCACTGCACGGTCGTAATCGCCGTGATTGAAGGCCTCGAAGTCGAAGGATTCGACGGCCTCGGCTTTCCACAGCCGCATCAGCGCGCAGGTGTCCGAGTCGTAACCGGAGATGGGCGTGTCGTAGGGCTCGCCGCGGATCACGATGGACGGCACCCACCGGACCCGGGGGCGGCCGCTCTCGTCCTGCCACTTTTCGGTGTGGCCACCGAACTTCACGTCCTGGATGGCGCCCGGCCGGTGGACTTCCCACGGGTTGCCGCCGTGAAGCCACTTGTCGGTCGCTTCGACCTGCCATCCATTGCGGATGGTCTGGTCGAAGATGCCGAACTCGTAGCGGATGCCGTAGCCGACGGACTGCACTCCGACCGTCGCAAGCGAGTCGAGATAGCACGACGCCAATCGGCCGAGTCCGCCATTGCCGAGGCCCGGCTCTTCTTCGTCGTTGAGCAATTCGTCGAGATCGACATCCAAGTCGTTGAGCACCTTGCGGACGACATTGGTCAATCCCAGGTTCAGCAAGTGATTGCCAAGGTGAGGGCCGGGCAAGAACTCAGCGGAAAAGTACGCCACGCGCCGTACCAAGAGATTGTTGCCCTTCTCGAAGCAACGCACGCCTCGACGCAGGACGTGGTCGCGCACGGTCAGGGCAAGCGCGAGGTAATGGTCGTGCCTCGTCGAATACGCCGGCAGGCGCCCCAAGGCGCAGACGAGATTGTCGAGGAAGGCTTGGCGCAAGTCGTCCGCGCCGGTGCCGGTGCGGACCGAATCGGAGAGAGGGATTCCTTTCATGGCAGGTCAAGTTTCTGTTGGATCGTTGCGGCCCCGTCGAAGGTGGGGAACTCGGGGGAAAGGCAGGGTCCTGGTTTCGTGAGGCTTCAAGTGGTCCGGTGTTTCACCCAGATGGCGGCGGAGAAGGAGACGACGACGCCGGCGACCGCGCTTGCCACCAGCATCAGCAGCACCTGCGGATCGCGCAGGCTGGTGGCGGCCGGGACCATTGCCGCGCCGAAGTTGCGGGCGGAGGTTCCGAGGCCGAGCGTGCCGCGGATTTCCAACCGCGGCCCGCCGAGCCACCAACCGGCGGCAAAGAGCAGGAAGGCGTGGAGGGCGGCGGCGATCAGCGCCCAACTGCCTATCAGGCCGAGCAATGCCTTCAGGTTGACCTCCACCAGCAGGACGAGAAACAGCAGCAGGAAGAGGCTGCCTGCCTTCGCCAGCGGAGCGGAAAGGCGCGCCGCCAGCGCCGGCTTCAAATGCCTCACCGCCATGCCGGCGAGCAGCGGCGCGACGATCCACTGCAGCATCGGACGGGCGATTTCCCATGGACGGGCGTCGAAGCCGGCAATCATCCGCGGCAAGGCCAACGGCAGGAACACGAGGGTGCCGGCGGTGAGCAGGGCCATCAGCGCCACGCCGCGGGCCAGGTCCCCGCGGGCCACTTGGAGCAACTTTGGCAGGAAGGGCGCACCGGCCGCGCCACCGATCAGCAGCAGGCCGTTGGCCAGCCCGGATTCGAGCGGAATGATCGAGACCAATGCCAGCGCGAGCGCCGGGGCGAGCAGGAAATTCAGCGCCAGTGCCAGCACCACAAAGCGGCGGTCGCGCAGCGGCCCGGTCAGCGCTCTAGGCTCGAGGTCGAGGCCAGCCGCCATCATGCTGCCCGTCAGGAAGGCGAGCAGGGAAGTCTTTTCGAGGAGCTGGACGAACGCGGGCACGGTCCTGTTAGGGCAAGGGTCAGCCGCCGAGGGCGATGGTCATGGCGACGAGCAGGATGCCGAGGAACACCATACCGAGCCCCATCAGCCAGCGGCGCATCCCGGCGTGATGGGCGTAGGCGAAGCCGCCGAGGAACAGCATGCCGATCGCCACCGCGTTCGAGAGGCGCAGGGCCGGCTTGGCGTCGTCCAGCAGCAGGAAGGGAATCACCACCGGGAAGGTGGAAAGGAAGACGAGCAGGAAGATCGCGACCGCTCCTAACAGGTCCTTCCGCTTCAGGCGCACCCGCTGCGGGGGGGCAGGCAGCGACCGCAAGCGCTGGCGAATGGCCTCGAGATCGGCGGGTGCCATCACCGAGACGATCAGTGGCGGCAGCGCGCCGGCCAGGATCGCGCGTCCATGCTCCGGATTCTCCATCCGCGCGGCCTTGAGCGCCGTCAGCTTCTGGCCGGACTCGGTGAGGCAGGCGAGAACGAACATCACGCCATCGACCACTCCCCAGGCGAGGTTGCAGCCGAGCGCGCCCACCAGCATTTCACGGACCTCCTCGCGGCCGGCATTCGCCACGCTGAGCGTGCAGGTGAAGGTCAGCGCCATGATCAGTCCGAACAGCACCTCGGAGATGCGGTCCACCGGCTCCAAGAGTCGCTTGGAGGAAGCGAGGTGGCTGGCACTTTCCGGGTTCATCACGGAGGTTGGGATTCCAGCCAGGCATCCCGGCTGGCGCGGAGCAAAGCGATGGTTTCCCCGACCGAAGCGGCACACTGCGGGATATCGAAGTCCGCGGCACTGGCGAGCTCGATGCCGTCGCGCAACATCCAGTCGCGGCCCCATCCGATGAGCGCCTCCCACATCTTGCCGACGAGGATGAGCGGGGTGTTGTGAAGGCGGTGGACCTGGAGCAACTGCCACGCGAGCGACATCTCCAGCAGGCTGCCGATGCCGCCAGGGACCACCACGAAAGCGTCCGAGGCGATCATGAAATGGTGCAGGCGCGAGAAGAAGGTTCCGTGGCCGTAAGCCTTGCCGACATAGGGATTGATGGCTTGTTCGAAGGGCAGGTCGATGCGGATGCCGACCGAACGGTGGAGTGCCTCCGGATCGACCGACAGCGCTCCTTCGTTGGCCGCTTGCATGAGGCCCGGGCCGCCGCCGCTGATGATGTCGCAGCCCATTTCCGTGAGCCCGGCGGCGAGTTCCTTGACCCTCTCGTAGGGCGGCGTGCCGGGCTGGATTCGCGCGGAGCCAAAGATCGTCACGCGGTAGTTGTCGCGCTTGGTGCGGCGCAATCGGGTGAGTTCGTTGACGGCGTTCCAGAGGCCGGTGACGGCGCGTTCGAGGACGGCGATGGCGGCGTCCTCGTCGCCAAGGCGCACGATGTCGGATTGGCCGAAGGCCGGTGGCTGCGGGTTCATGGCGAGCGGGAAGGTTCGGCGCGCAGCACGACCAGCGAACGGCCGTGCAGCGGATAGGTGCCCATGTGCGGGAAGGTGCAGGCGGGGGCTTCGGGATCGGCGGTGTCGATCACCGTGGTCCACGCGATATCGCGGCGACGGGCACCGAGGTGGAAGGGCACGGGATCGTCGTGGGCGTTGAAGAGGATGGCGAAGGTGTCGCCGGCGATGCGCTCGCCGCGCTCGCCGGTCTCCTCGATCTGGTCGCCGGGCAGCACCATGCCGAGGCAGTGGGCGTGGCCGGCATGCCAATCGGCTTCGGTCATTTCGGCGCCGTCCGGCCGCAGCCAGTAGAGGTCCTTGATTTCGGCACCGTGGATCGAGCGCCCTTGGAAAAAGCGTCGGCGCCGGAAGACAGGCTGGGTGCGACGCAGGTGCAGCAGGCGTCCGGTGAAAGTCAGCAGGGCGCGTTGGGCGGCGCTGTGGTTCCAGTCGAGCCACACCAGCGGCGAGTCCTGACAATAGGGATTGTTGTTGCCGCGCTGGGTGCGACTGAATTCGTCACCGGAGGTGATCATCGGCACCCCCTGCGACAGAATCAGGGTGGCGAGGAAGTTCCGTTGCTGCCGCAGGCGCAGCGCGTTGACCACGGGGTCATCGGTGGGGCCTTCCACACCGCAGTTCCAACTGTCGTTGTGGTCGCAGCCGTCGCGGTTGTTCTCGCCGTTGGCCTCGTTGTGCTTGTGGTCGTAGCTGACCAGATCGCGCAGGGTGAAGCCGTCGTGAGCGGTGACGAAGTTGAGGCTCGCGCTCGGTCGCCGGCCGTTGTGGGCATAGAGGTCGCTGCTGCCGGCGAGGCGGCTGGCAAGCTCGCTGACCGAGCCACCCTTGGCCTTCCAGAAGCGCCGCACGCAGTCGCGGTACTTGCCATTCCACTCCGTCCACAGCACCGGGAAATTGCCGACTTGATAGCCGTTGGGCCCCAGGTCCCACGGTTCGGCGATGAGCTTCACCTGCGACAGCACCGGGTCTTGGTGAATAATGTCGAAGAAGGCCCCGAGCCGGTCCACCTCCCACAACTCGCGGGCCAGTGCGCTGGCAAGGTCGAAGCGGAAGCCGTCCACGTGCATCTCCAGCACCCAGTGGCGCAGCGAGTCCATGATGAGCTGCAGCGTGCGCGGATGGGCGACGTTCAGGGAGTTGCCGCAGCCCGTGAAATCGACGTAGCGCGTGCGGTCGTCGGCCAGCCGGTAATAGGCCGCATTGTCGATGCCGCGGAAGGAAAGCATCGGCCCGCGGTGATCGCCCTCGGCGGTGTGGTTGTAAACGACGTCGAGGATCACCTCGATGCCGGCGGCGTGGAGCGCGCGGACCATCTCCCGGAACTCCGCCACCGCGCCCTCCGGTCCGCTGGCCGCGTAGCGTGGATCGGGCGCGAAGTAGCCGAGCGTGTTGTAGCCCCAGTAGTTCGCCTTGCCCTGCGCGACGAGGGGCAGCTCGTCGATGTGGTAGTGGATGGGGAGGAGTTCCACCGCGGTCACGCCGAGTTCGCGAAGGTGCTTGGTGGCCGCGGGCGACCCCAGTCCGGCGTAGGTGCCGCGCAGTTTCTTCGGCACGCCCGGATGCTGCTTGGTGAAGCCTTTCACATGCAGTTCATAGACCACCGTCTCGTGCCACGGCGTCTGCAAGAGCTTGTCGCCGTACCACGCGTAGTCGGTCTCGGCCACGCGGGCAAGGGGGGCGAAGGCCGCACTGTCGCTCCCCTCGTCCGTGATCTCCGGTGTCCATCGTACATCCCGGGCGATCGCCTTGGCGTAGGGATCCAGCAGGATCTTGCACGGCCGGTAGAGATGACCCTTCGCCGGATCGTGAGGGCCGTGGACACGGTAACCGTAGATTTGTCCCGGCCGGATGTCCGGCAGGTAGCCGTGCCAGACGTGGTCGGTCCGCTCCGGCAGCACGATCTTCCGTGCTTCGGCCGTCGCGTCGGGCGAATCGAACAAGCACAGCTCCACCTTTGTCGCGTGGTCGGAGAATAGCGCGAAGTTTACCCCGTGGCCGTCGAAGGTCGCGCCGAGCGGCGAGGGCTTGCCTGGCCAGAGGGGAGCGACGGCATGGGCGGCGCGCTGCTTGGAGGGGGCGTGGCTCATGGCGAAAACGGGTGAAGGGCGGCCGGGGCCATCGAGCCGCCGAGCCCTTGCGAATCCGGGATCCGCGCCAGCGCAAGATCCTCGGGGAGCGTGTAAAGCACGGAGGTCATGCGATCGAGCAGGTCCGGCTCCTTCATCAGCGCGGGACGGCGCTCGGGCGGCAGCGTGTCGGCCAGCGTGACGAGCAGCGCGCGCAGCCGGCGGGCGATCTGGAGATTCTCGGCGCCGTAGAAGCGGATCTCACAGCACGCCAGATGAACGAAGTCCTCCCAGTTCGGCGTGCGGAAGACCACCCGCAACTGTCCCGAGCGGTCGAGGATGCGGTCCGAGCGCAAGTTCCGCCGGCCGGCGCAGCGCAGCAGCCGCTGGATTTGGTCGATCGCCAGCACCGCGGTGGTGGGATCGTTGATGGCCTTGGATAACGCCTTGATGGCGATGTCCACCAACACGCGCACCGCGAACAGCGGATCCTGGTCGATGGTCCGCTCGGAGCCGAAAGCCACGGAATCCGCCAAGACCTTTTCGTCGCTCCCTGCCGCACCGCCGTGGAGCAGGAACAAGGGTTCGTCGCCGCCAACGAAGTCCCCGACCTGGGGGACGAACTCGATCACACCGTCCAGCCTCCGGGCTTCCTCCAACAGCCGCGGCAGATTCACCGCAAGCACGATCGCCGACGAACCGTGATGCAGCACCGTGCGGTCGGCGGGATTTGGCAGGGGCAATGGGCCTTCCTGCTCCTGCTCGAGGTCAAATGGCTGCGGATAGACCGATTCGATCACGGCGATGCCGTTGTCGCTGATCGTTCGTATCAGGCTCACCGGACGCAGCATCCGCGCGGCATAGTCGATAAGGTAGAGGAACGACACCAGCGAGGCGAAGCCGAGCAGGCCGCCGACGAGCGCGACCAACTGCGCCACTGAGTCTTCCATCCGGTTCTGAGCGCGGATTGCGAACAGCAGCGTGAAGACGAAGAGCCCCGCGGTGAAGCGAATGACGTTGTCGCGCAGCAAGGTCGTCGCGATCACCCGCGGGGTGTATTGGCCGCTGGCCACTTGGATCGCCACCAGGATCGAGCTGAAGGTGAAAACGATGAACGAGAGCGCCAGCGTGACGACCGCGCCGAACATCGCCTGCGCCCCGGAAACGCGGAGGCCCATGCCTTTCCAGTTGAGGCGGGTGTCGATCGCGTCCACCGCGGGCGCAACCAGCAACTCGAGGCCGATGGCCACGAACGGGATCACCCACAGCGCCGACCGGATGTAGGCGGCGGCACGGTAGCGGCGGTTCCAGTTCGCTGTCATGACTCAAGGCGTTGTCGCACCCACCAGCGCGGTCTCCGGAAGGAATGGCCGGCCTTCCGCTCCGGCGGTGAGATTGGCCACGGTGACCCGCGCGATCTCGGCGAGCGCTTCCTTTGTTAGAAAGGCTTGGTGAGCGGTGATCAGGACGTTCGGAAAAGTCAGCAAGCGGGCGAGCTCGTCGTCGTGAAGGATCTGGCCGGACAGGTCCTCGAAGAACACGCCTTCCTCTTCCTCATAAACATCGAGTGCCACGCCTCCCAACCGGCCCGCCTTCAGGGCATCGATCAAGGCGCGGGTGTCGATCAAGGCGCCGCGGCTCACGTTGATCAGGATCGCGCCGGGCTTCATCAGTTCCAGCGTCTCCCGGCGGATGATGTGATGCGTCTCCGGGGTCAGCGGCGTGTGAAGCGAGATCACCTCGCACTGGCTCGCCAGCGTGCGGGGGTCGGAGTACTCGACGCCATGCCCGATGGCCCAGTCCGGCGAGGGAAAGGGATCGCAGGCCAGCACGCGCATGCCAAAGCCGCGGAGGATCTGGGCGGTGATGCGGCCGATCTTGCCGGTGCCGACGATGCCCGCGGTCTTGCCGTGGAGATCGAAGCCGACCAAGCCATTGAGGGAGAAGTTGAGGTCGTGCACTCGGTTGTTCGCGCGCGGGATCTTGCGGTTGAGCGCCAGCAACAATGCCACCGCGTGCTCGGCGACGGCGTGGGGTGAGTAGGCCGGCACCCGGGTCACCGATACTCCGAGTTCCTTTGCCGCCACCAGATCGACGCCATTGAAGCCCGCGCAGCGCAGTGCGACGTGCTTTACCCCGACCGCCTTCAGGGCCTCCAGGCAAGGCCGGTCGGCGTGATCGTTGACGAAAACGCACACCGCCTGCGCGCCCGTGGCGGCCGCAGCCGTCTCGGTTGAGAGCCGGCTGTCCATGAAACGCCAGTCTATTCCCGTGTCCGCGGAAGCCTGTTGCAGGGGCTCGCGGTCGTAAGGCTTCGCGTCGAAGACAACGGTGCGGATCATGGCGCGGAGGAAGTTTCAGGCCGTGGCTGGCGGCAACAGGTAGAGGGTCATCGCGAAGATCAGGTACACCATCAGCACCAGCACCCCGACGAACCACGCCGAGCGCCCGCTGTTGGTCGCGAGCGAAGCGGTGAGGGTGGCGATCAGCATCATCACGACGGCTCCCGGCCAGAATTGCAGGCTCATCGGGGCCGGCCCGATGACGTAGCTGAGTAGCACCAGCACCGGGGCGACGAACAAAGCGATCTGTGAGGCACTGCCGAGGGCGATGCCCACACTCAGATCGAGCCGGTTCTTGCGAGCACCCGAGAAGGCCGACGCCATCTCCGCCGCACCGCCGACCAAGGCGACCACGATGAAGCCAACAAATGCCGGCGTCATGCCGAACGTTTTGGCGGCTTCCTGCACCGACTCGACGAAGACCTCGCTGACCAGGGCCACCATCACGGTGACGGCGGCGAGAGTGGCGAGCGCCAGGCCGATCGGCCAAGGTTCCTCGTCGTCGACATCGCCATGGCTGGAACTGCCGAAGAACTCGCGATGGGTCTTCAGCGAAAACAGCATGCCAAGCGCGTAGGCGCCGATCAGCAACAACGACAGACCCACGCTCAGCTTCTGGCTGAAGCCTGTCGCCGCCGCACCCGCGTCTGCCTCGGCGATGGCGGATGGAACCAGCAGCGCGATCGTGGCCACGAACAGCAGGCCGGATTGCAGGCGGGCGCTGACGCGGTTGTATTCCTGGGTGTGATGCTTCAGTCCGCCGAGCAGGAACGACGCTCCGAGCATGAACAAGGTGTTCGCAACGATCGCGCCGGCGACCGACGCTTTCACCAGCAAGTGTTGACCGGCGCGGAGGGCCGCGAGGGCGATCACCAGCTCGGTCAAGTTGCCGAGCGTGGCATTGAGCAGGCCACCGACGGCGTCGCCGGTTTTCGATGCGACCGATTCGGTGGCGTGGCTGAGCAGCGCCGCCAGCGGCACGATCGCGCCCAGCGAGAGCAGGAAGTGCAGCGTGTGCGCCTCCGGCTTCATCGCATGGGCGGCAAAGACGGTTGGAGCGCAGACCAAGAGCCACAGCAGCGGGTTTCGCCGGATTTCTGTGAGGAGGGGTTTCACGTGGATTCGGAAAGAGCGTGGGCCGATCGCTTCATGCGAAACTCGCTGGCTGGCCGGTTGCGGCGAGGACCGAGCGCCACCAGCCGCCGGCCGGATCGAGCCGCTTCACCTGGCTGGCCAGTAGCTCGATCGGGACGTGGATGAAGCGCTCGTGGAGAAAACCGATCACCACGCCGGTCTTGCCGGCCATGGCCGCGTGGACGGCGTTGCGGGCGAAGAGGTCGCAGAGCAGCGAGTCCTCGCAGTTCGCCGCGCAACTGCGGACTTGATAGCTGGGATCGAAGTAGCGGATCGCCACCGGCAGGCCGGCGTCCTTCATGTGGCGTTCGATGTGCCCGCGGAGAAAGATCCCGATGTCCTTGAGCTTCACATTCCCGGAGGCATCGCGCGCCGCGGTGTCCGCATCGAGCAGGTCTTGGCCCGCGCCCTCCGCCACGGCGATCACCGCATGCGATTTCACCCGCATCCGCTGCTCGAGGGCCGCGAGGAAGGCATCGAGCTTGAAGGGCACCTCCGGAATGAGCGCGAAGTTCACGTCTTGGCTGGCGACCGTCGCGCCGGCGGTGATGAAGCCGGCATGGCGGCCCATCAGTTTCACCAGGCCGATCCCGCCCGGCGTGCTGCGGGCCTCGGTGTGGGCGCAGTCGAGCACCCGCGCCGCTTCCTCCACCGCGCTGAAGAACCCGAAGGTGCGCGAAACGAAGGCCACGTCGTTGTCGATGGTCTTGGGCACGCCGACCACCGACAGCAGGTGGCCGCGGCGGCGGGCTTCCTGATAGAGCGCGTTGGCTCCGCGTTGGGTGCCGTCGCCGCCCACGGTGAAGAGGATGTCGATTCCTCGCGAAATCAAGTTGTCAACCGCGCGACCGATATCGACCGGTCCGCGGGACGTTCCGAGGATGGTGCCGCCTTGGCGATGGATGCCCTCGACGAAGGCGGGAGTGATCGTCACCGCTTCGATGCCGGACGCCGGATCGAGCCCGGCATAACCACCGCGAAAGCCGACGACCTCCGCGACGCCGTAGCCGTAGTGCAGCTCGCAGAAGAGCGAGCGGATCACGTTGTTCAGGCCCGGACAGAGACCGCCGCACGTGACGATGCCGGCTCGCGTTTCCTTGGGATCGAAGAAGATGCGCTCCCGCGGCCCGGCCAACTCGAAGCAATGCCCGGGGTCGGCGCCACACTCGATCCGCTCGGGGATGTGGACGTCATCGCCGACAGTGTGGCCGAGGCCGGAAGCGAAACGTGCTTGGCCGAGTGAGGGCGTTTGCATGACTCTCGCAGAATCGTGCGCCCGCGTCAGCCACCGGGTCTATTGGACTTTGGTGTAGTGGAGGAACTGGGGATCCCCCTTCGCTAAAGCTCCCGAGGACAGGTCAGTGATCGGTGCGAAATCGCGGATGAAGCGCCCAGCCCCTGGGTTCCCCGTCACACCGCCGTCAAATGCTGCATTAGCCCTCCAAGATTCCAGAAATCCTGACCCGCGACGATCTGCCCGTTTTTCACCGTCAGCCAAGTCACGCCTTGGAACTCGATCTGCTTGCCGCTGGCCGGGCAGCCCAGCCCCGGCCCGCAGTGGAGGCCGGAGCCCTTCCAGTGGACGCAGACCTCGTCGCCTTCGGCGATGCTTTTCACGAGCTCCACCTTGAGGTCCGGCACCGCTTCAAGGAACGCCTGCTGGAAAGCGATGAAATCGTCCGGTCCGGTCATCGTCCGGCCACCCTCGAAGGTGCCGGTCGCATCCGGTGCCATCAACTCACGCAGCAAGCCGGTGTCGCGGTTGTTCCACATCTCGCCGAACCAGAGGCGACTGACTTCCGAGGGGGTGCGTGTGCTCATCAACCCGGCAGGTTAGTGGGTCGCCGGGGAAAAGCACGGGGAATCTTCGGCAGTACAAGCTCTCGCGGTGATCAACGCCAGGGGCCGGGTGTGCGGCGATGCTTCCCGGCCGACTCGCAAGGAGCGAGTGACGTGACCACTCCGCTTGTTGCCCCTCAAGCCCCGGTGCCGAGACGGAACGGAAGCAGCCATCAATCGGCGCCTCCCGGGGCATGGCGCGGTGAATGTTTGCTTTGCTTGCCGCTTGGCTGCCATCCAACATCCGCCCGTGCATGAAAGCATCGAGCGTTTGATTCAGGCGGCCCTGGCGGAAGACATCGGGGCGGGTGACCTGACGTCGCAGTACTTCGTCCCGGCGGAACGTCGCGCGACGGGCTTCATCGTGGCTCGCGAGTCCGGCGTGCTTTCCGGCGGGCAAGTGGCACTGGAGGTTTTCCGCCAGGTGGACCCGTCGATCGAGGCGACGCTGTTGGTCGAGGATGGAAGCCGGATCGCCGAGGGGGCCTTCCTGATCAAGCTCGATGGCCCGGCCCGTTCGGTGCTGACCGCCGAGCGCACGGCGCTCAATTTCCTGCAGCGCATGAGCGGGGTGGCCAGCGCGACCCGGCAGTACGTGGACGCGGTGAAAGGCACCAATGCCCGCATCCTCGACACCCGCAAGACGATTCCCGGTTGGCGCCATCTGGACAAGCTGGCCGTGACCCACGGGGGCGGCGTGAACCACCGCATGGGACTCTACGACCGCGTGATGGTGAAGGACAATCACCTCGTCGCCGAAGGCCGGCTGGCCGAACTTCAGGAAGCGATCGGGAGGCTCAAAGCCGACCATCCCCAGGTGGAAGTGGAACTGGAGGCGGACAGCTTGGAGCAAGTCGAGGCATTCCTCGGGCTCGAAGGGGTCGATCACCTCTTGCTCGACAACATGACTCTCGCCGAACTGCGGCAGGCGGTCGAACTGCGCGGGGAGAACGCGTCTCCATTGTTGGAAGCGAGTGGTGGCGTGAATCTCGATACGGTGGCCGACATTGCCGCGACCGGCGTGGATTTCATTTCGGTTGGCGCCATCACGCATTCGGTGAAGGCACTGGACCTCGCCTTGGACTTCGTGAAGCGCGAATGAGCCGGATCTGGCAAGACGCCGAGTTGCCCGCGGGCTTCCGCCTGGACTTCCGCGAAACGACCGGCTCGACCAACGACGATGTCCGCGAGGCCGCGCGCGCGGGTGCGCTGGCGGGACTGGTGGTCGTTGCGGAGCGCCAGCAGTCGGGCAGGGGACGCCGCGGAGCCGCGTGGATTTGCCCGCCGGGCGAGGGGCTTGCGTTCTCGGTGCTGCTCCGCCCGCCGGAGTCGAAGGCCCTGTGGCCGCGGCTGTCGTTGGCCGCCGGCCTCGCGGTCGCCGAGGGGCTTGACCGTCACGGCGTGGCCGCCGAGGTGAAGTGGCCGAACGACGTCTGGATCGGCGGGAAAAAGATCGCCGGCATTCTGGTCGAGGCGGGCGAGGATTTCGTCATCGTGGGCATTGGCATCAATGTCGGCGTGACCGATTTCCCCGAGGCCTTGGAGGACAGCGCTACTTCACTCGCCCTGGAATGTGGTGAAGCTCCCGATTTGCCGCGGGTGCTGGCTTCGGTATTGGAGCGCTTGCCGGTGTGGCAGGCGAAGATTGGCATGGACTTCGATGAATTATTACGTCGCTTCCGTGAACGCTGCGCGCTGACCGGCAAACAAGTCCGCCTGACCTGTGCGGATGGTGTTCTCGCAGGGGAAGCCGCCGGGATCGGCGACGGCGGCGAACTGCTCATTCGCACGTCCGAGGGCATTCGCCGCATCGTGCAAGCGGAGGAAGTGCGGGTGGTGGAGGGGTAAAGTTCCCAGTGACAATGAAAGGCACCGGGACGAAGAAGTCAGCCCGGTAGCTGGCCTTTTTGGAACTTGGAACTTCGCCGCTCAGGCCTCCGACTCCTCAAATTCCTCGTCGACGTGCGGCGCGGTGTGGATCCGCCGCTCGATCTCGATCTCGCCTAACAAATGTGTCTGGCGCAGGATGAACTGGTTCATCTTCATCAGCTCCAGCACGGCCAGGAAGGTGACGATGACCTCCGCTTTGGTCGTGGCGCTTTCGAAAAGCGAATCGAAACGCGCCGCTTGGCCGGGCGCGAAGCGGAACAGCAGCATCTCGATCTTGTCGGCCACCGTGTAGCGGTCATCGACGATGTCGCCGAGGTCGTGCGATTCCTCGAAGCGCTTGAGCACGTTCTGGAATGCCCGGATCAGGTCGAATATCGACACTTCGGCGAGGCCGACCGGTTCTTCCGGCAGGTCCGGCTTCTCCGGTTGGTAGGCGAACGAGCCCTCCTGCTCCACTTCCTTGAGACTCAGGAAACCGGCCGCGTCCTTGAATTTCTTGTACTCGATGAGCTGCCGGATCAGCTCCCAGCGCGGGTCGTCCTCCTCGGCATCTTCCTCCGGCGGCTGGTCCTGGCGCGGCAGCAGGGTGCGGCTTTTCAGATACATCAGGTTCGCCGCCATGACGATGAACTCGGCGGCCAGATCGATGTTCAGGAGCCGGAAGGTCTCGATATAGTCGAGGTACTGGCTGGTGATCCGCGCGATCGAGATGTTGTGGATGTCCACCTCATCCTTCTTGATGAGGTAGAGCAGCAGATCGAGGGGGCCCTCGAAGATGTCCAATCTGACCTTGTAGTCGGCGCCTTCCACGGCCGGACTGGTAGGGGATCGCCCCGCGGCGGGCGAGGGGAAATTTGCGCTCGCAAGCGCAAGGCTGCATCGGTGTAATCCGGCGCTCCCCGCGGGATTCATCATGGAGGCGGACCAAACGCAGTCATTCAATCAGAAGCTGAGCCAGTGGATTGCCAGCCAGGGCTTCTGGTTCCAGCTCCGGCACTCGATGTCGGGTGGCGGTGGCTGGGCAATGACCTTCAATCACCTGACGCGGCTCGCCTTCAAGGTGCTGATCGCGCTGATGGTCGCCGTGGCGGGATTCGGGATCTATCTGGTGAAACGGGTGGATTCGGGAGGCTTCATCCAGTCGCTCGACGGCGGATTGGCCAAAGGGCTCTCCGCCAGCGAGGCGAAGATCCTGGAACTCCGCCGGACGCAGGGCGACGCGCAGATCCGCCGCGTCGGGGTGGAGGGTGGCGAGAACAGCTTTTTCCGCAGCCTCGACGCCGGGAATATCCGTTTCAAAATGCCGCTGATGGCGGGCATCAGCGGCCCGTGGAAGGCCGGCACCTTGCAAGCGAAGTGGCTGGAGATGGAGGTGAAGGCCGGGGCCGATTCCGCGGAGCAGGCGAAATCGCTCGGCGACGCGCTCTTCCGCGACTGGGACGGCTTCGACTTCTCGTCGGTGGAGGTGGATGAAACGTCGATCCGCTGGGGCTATTCACAGCGGGCGGCTGGGCGCATTGAAAAGAGCCGCATGATCGCGACCCGTTCTCCAGAGGGGTGGCGGCTGGTTTTCACCGGTGGCAGGTTTTCCCAAAACTGGCTCAGGAACCTCGCGATCGACAGCTTGATCGTCGAGATCGGCCGCAGCGGGCTTCAGGTCAAGGAGGGCAAGTTCAAGTGTGGCCAAGGCACCATGGTCTTCAAGGACGTGGCGGTGGCAGGGGGCGACAAGCCGCAGCTTTCCGGCAAGGTGGAGTTCACGAACGTCGCCCTCTCGTCGCTGCTTCCGGAAGCGGCCACCACGCTGGTGGAGGGGGTGATTTCCGGCGAGCTGGCGGTCTCGGGATCGACGAACTCGGTGGAGGGCATCCAGTTCGAAGGCGACGTGAAGTTGGCCGAGGGCTCGACGATCAGCCTGCGGGAGCGGATCGAACTGCTCAAGGCGCTGGCCCTGGCCGACCGCTTCAACAGCTACCGCAAGGTGGACTTCACCAAGGGCAGCTTCCACCTCAAGACCGGCGGCGGCTCGCTGAAATTGACCCGCGTGGATCTTGTGGCCGGCGAGCTGATGACCATGCAGGGACTGCTGGAGGTGCGCTATCCGACCGATCAGGAACTCGCGGGACCGGAGGGGACGAACATGCCGGCGAAGTTTGCTCCGGTCTTCGACGCGAAGGCCACTTCCGAGAGCGGCAAGGGCGACGAGATGTCGCTCTCCAAGGCGGGCAAGGCGAGTTCCTCGGATTCGAAGAACCTGGAAATTTTCGACCGCCGTGCCCAAGAGCGCATCAACGAGCAGCTTGAGCAGGAGGAGATGATCCGCCGCTCGCAAGCGCTGCGTTGCAGCGGCGGCATGCGCATTACCATTCCCGGCGATGCCTTCGATCGCACCCAGACCTTGCGCGAGACCTTTCCGGTTGATCCCGGTACCGGCCGGATCGCCTTGGACGTTCCACTCGATGGCACCTTGTTCGAGCTGACCCGCCGTCAGGCGGAGGAAATCAGCCGGCTCACCGAGAAGCGCGACGGGCGTTGAGCCCCCGTCAGCTCGCCGAGGCCGCGAGGCCCAGGCTGGCATAGATCTCGCGGGTCGCCTTGCTCTTGTTGAGCGTGTAGAAGTGGATGCCGTCCACGTTGTGGTCGAGCAGCTCGGCGCATTGCTGCGCGGCGTAATGGACGCCGACCTTTTCCACCGCCGCGGGGTCGCCCTTGGCGCGGTCCAGTGCCCGCAGCAACTTCGCCGGGAAGCGGGCGCCGGCGGCGAGTTCCGCCATGCGGGTCATCCCCGACAGTGAGGTCACCGGCATGATGCCCGCGATGATCGGGACGTGGATGCCGTGGAGCCGGCAGCGATCGCGGAAGTCGAAGAAGTCGTGGTTGTCGAAAAAGAGCTGCGTGCAGATGTAGTCCGCGCCTTCATCGACCTTGGCCTTGAGGTGGTCGAGCTCCAGCAGCCGGTTCGGCGTGGTGGGGTGGCCTTCGGGAAAGCCGGCGACGCCGATGCCGAAGCCGCGCGGGTCGGGATGCGCGCCGGATTCATTGAACTTGCGGATGAAACGGACCAGATCGGCGGCGTAGCGGAAGTCGCAGTCCGACCAATCGTAATCCGGCCAATCGCGCGGCGGATCCCCACGCAGGGCAAGGATGTTGCTGACGCCGGCGGCGGCATAGCGGCGGAGAATCTCCTCGATCTGGGGCTCGGTGTGGCCGACGCAGGTCAGGTGGGGGACCGGCGGGATGGAGGTGGTCTGCTTGATCTTCACGACCAGCTCATGGGTCATCTCCCGCGTGCTGCCGCCGGCTCCGTAGGTCACCGACACGAACGACGGCTGATAGGCCTCGAGTTCGACGATGGTCTTGTAGAGATCCTCCACCGCGGCGGCGGACTTCGGCGGGAAGAACTCGAAGGAAAAGGTCGGGCGGCGGGTCGCAAGGATGTCGCGGATGTGCATGCGCTGAAAGACGTCAGCAGCATGGCTCGCGGCGGGCCGACGTGGGGAGCAAAAAACCGGTGCTGTCGCAACTTCGCAGGATCCGGGGAGTTTTCCACCTCGCGGACCGTGAAGGTCCCGCTATTCTCGCTCCGGCCCATGAACTCCTCTCACACCGCTTGGATCGCCTTGCTTCTCGTCGGTACCGCCATCGGGCAGGAACCGCCGAAGACGGACAGTATGCCTCCGCCACAGCGTGGGGAGGGTGGCAAGGATCGTCCGGGCAGGAACAAGGACCGCGGCGGGCGGATGATCGAGTTGTGGAAAAAGGCCGACACCGATGGCGACGGCTTCATCTCTGCCACCGAGTTCGCTTCCTTGGAGCGTCCGGGGCAGTTGCCGGAAGAGAAGCGCAACGAGATCTTCAAGCGGCTCGACAAGAACGGCGACGGTCGCATCGGCCCGGAGGAATTGCCGCGGCGTCCCCATGGTGGCGGCATGCCGCCGCTCGAACAGGTCGATGCCGACAAGGACGGCCGGATCGTTTTCTCGGAGTTCAAGAACCTCGGCTTCGTCGCCAAGCTTCCGGAAGAACGGCAGCAGAGGATGTTCAATCGCATGGACCGCGATGGCGATGGCGCGCTGACTCCCAAGGATCGTCCGGACGGCCCGCCGCACCACGATGGCAAGTGGGACGGGAAGAAGGACGGCAAGGGCGGCCGTGGTGGTCATCCGTTGGAACTGGTCCGGAAGCTCGACCAGAACGGCGACGGTGCGCTCAGCTTTGAAGAATTCCGCCAAGCCGGATTCCTCAAGGACAAGAGCGAGGACGAGCAGGAGGACCGTTTCGAGGAAATGGACCGCAACAAGGACCTCAAGATCGACGCGGCCGACTTTCCGCCGCCGCCGGAGGCCCCGAAACCGGATGGTCCGAAGCCCGAGAAGGCGCCGGTGGGCCCTTGAGCTGGACGGTTGGAGTCGCTGGCTGAAAAGGGCCTCGACCATCGTGTCGAGATAGCACCGGTGGTCGGAGACCCGGACTGCGGCAGCCCTGCTGCCGCTCGGTGCCAGCAGCCCTGCTGCGGTGGAGCACGGGGTGCTCTGCCTGTCGATCGAGCGACGGAGCCAGGAGAGATTATGGATCGGAGCTTGGATTTTAAGGTGCAGTTCGGACCGGCCGGAATCACGCAGTCGTCCCGCTGCGAAGTAGATGAAAAGACAGCCGACGGCTGTTAGAATGGTATGGGTCGTACCCAAAACGCGCGAATCACGTTGAGGGAGCGGCGGCGCTCTGATGGAAAGACGAGGCCAGCCTGTGCTTTCCCGCAGCAGGGCCGCTGGCTTTGAGGGCAGCAGGGTTGCTCGCAGTCCGGGCGGCTGTGCCGCGACTCTTGAGAGCGCCGTTTCGACAGCCTCAGAAATTCACCTCGAACCACACGCCGCCAAACAGGCGGTTGCGCTCGGGACCGCTGCTCATCGGGATGGAGGTGCCCACGAAAGGCGTCACCGAGACGTTGCGATTGAAGGCATAGGTCCAGCCAAGGCGGGCATAGAGATCATGCCAGCCACTGCTGCCGTAGTAGTCCTCGGTCCACGAGGTGCCGGCTTCGGTGGAAAGGAACGAGTTCTCGCCGGTCGGCTTCGACCACGTGGCTTCAAGGTGGCCATACCAGCCGCCGTCGCCGGTGTCATAGGCGATGCCGGTGCCTAGGTCCCAGTCATCGGTGAGATGCCAGATGAATGATGGCGCGAGGTCGAAGCCGTCCTCGAAGAAGCTATCCTGATAGTCGCGCCACGTGGTGCCGAAGGCAGCCGTCCATCTCTCCGCCTCGTAGCGCAGGTCGAAAAAGGCGGCAGCTTCCGAGAAGTCGCCGTCGCCCGTCGCGGTGCCATAGTAGCCGCCGACATTGAGGAGCCAGTCGTCGTTCAACGCGACCTCTGCCTCGGTCTGCACGTCGATCAGGCTGCCGGCGAGTTGGAACCCGCGGTGGACGTAGTCGGTGCGGAAACCCGTCACCACCTCGATCCCGATCGGGAGCCGATCGTCCGCGGGCTCGGTCTCGGCGTGGACCGGAACGAGCAGCGCGAGACCAGAGACGAGGCGTTTCATGCCGGGTAGGAGATGAGGATTACGGCGTGGCTTGGATGTCCGACTCGGCCAGCGTGGTGTGGAGGATCTCCTTCCGCAGGCTGCCGCCCTTGCGCTGGCTCCACCACAGCACCACCGGCGACGCGATGAAGACCGAGGAGTAGGTCCCGATCACCAGGCCGATCAGGATCATGAAGGAGAAGTCCTTCAGGGCCGATCCGCCGAAGATCGAGAGGATGGCTACCGTCGCGATGGTGGTCAGCGAGGTCAGCACTGTGCGGGAGAGCGTGGCGTTGATCGCCTCGTTCATCAGCGCCTTCACGTCGCCTTCGCCATGTCTCAACGATTCGCGGATGCGGTCGAAAATCACGATGGTGTCGTTGATCGAGTAACCGGCGATGGTCAGCAAGGCACCCACGTGGATCAGCGAGAGTTCGCCGCCAAACAGGATCACTAGACCGGCGGACAGCAGCACGTCGTGCAGCAGCGCGACGAAGCCACCGAGCGCGAAGGAGAATTCGAAGCGGATGGTGATATAGACCAGGATTCCGATCAGGCCGAGCGCCAGCGCGATGCCCGACTCGACCAGGTAGTCCTTGCCGAGCGCGGCGGAAACCGCCTGGGTGCTGCGCTGTACCACGAACTTGCCTTCGGCGTCCTTCTCCGCGAGCAGCGGGAAGGTATTGCGCAGGTGTTCGGAGACTTTTTCCTCATCGCCGCTGGCGCAGCGGACGGTCAGCAGCTCCCCGGTGATGGACTTCTCCGACTGGACGGTGGGGCGCTTGGAGACTTGGACCTGGTTCAGCGAGGACTCGACTTCCTGCTGGCTGAGGTGGTTCTCACCGAGCTGGAACTCGACGAGCGTGCCGCCGGTGAAGTCGATGCCGAAGCTCTTCTCGCCCCGCATCGCCACCGCGCCGATGCTGGCCAGTAGCAAGGCACCGGAGACAATGTAGGAGACCTTGGTCTTGGACAGGAAATCGAATTTCGTCGCCTTGATCAGGTTGAGGAAGCTGAGCTTCTTCAGGATGTTGAGGTCGTTGCTCCAGCGGAAAAGAACGCGGGTCACCAGGATCGCGGCGAACATCGAGGAGGCGATGCCGATCACCAGCGTGATGGCGAAGCCCTTGATGGTGCCGCTACCCATCCACAGCAGGATGGCGGCGGTGATCAATGAGGTGAGGTTCGAGTCGAAAATCGCGGTGAAGGCCTTTTCGTAAGCGGTGACGATGGCGGTCTTGAGCGACTTGCCGGCGGCGATCTCCTCGCGCAGGCGCTCGTAGATCAGCACGTTCGCGTCCACCGCCATGCCGATGGAGAGGATCATGCCCGCGATGCCCGGCAGCGTGAAGGTGAAGCCGAACATGGCCATGCCACCGAAGATGATCAGCGTGTTGACGAACAGGCCGACCAACGCGATGAGACCGGCGGTGCGGTAGTAAAGCAACACGAACAGGGCGGTGATGCTGAGGCCCACCGCACCGGCCCACAGGCCCTGCTTGACCACCGCGGCACCGAGGGTCGGGGACACGGTGCGCTCGTCGATGATCTCGAGCGGATTTTCCAACGGGTTCTTCAGAGCGTTGGCAAGAGCGCGCGCTTCCTCCAGGTTTTCCTGACCGTCGATCTGGAAGCGCTTGCCGAGCGGCACTTCCTTCAGGCCGGGCGCGGTGATGACCTCGCCGTCGAGCACCACGGCGATGCGGTCACGGCCGGGAACGAGGTCCTTGGTCAGGTTAATCATCTTGTCCCCGCCGGCGTTAGTCAATGTGATGCCCACGCTGACGCCACCACCCATGGACTCGGGGTAGGCATGTTGGACGTCTTTGCCGGTCCAGGCGACGCGGTTGCTGAGCAGGAGATACTCGGTGCGCTTGGTGCCCTCGTAGTCATAGTGGTGCTCATACACGCGGTAGCCGGGCATGCGCGGCTCCTCGTTGTCCTTGATGCGTTCGGCCAGCGTCTTGCCATTGGGCCCGGGTTGCGCTCCTTCGGGGTTGACCTTGCGGACTTCGAGCCGGGCGACCTTTTCAAGCTGCACGCGGATCTCGGCGGCGGCCTCCGGCGACATGCCGGGCATCTGGATCAAAATCTTGTCGGTGCCTTGGGTGACGACGGAAGCTTCCTTGGTGCCGTAGGCGTCGAGGCGTTTCTGGATCGTGGATTTCGCCTGGTTGACGTCTTCCTGGGTGAGCGGGATCGGCTCGTTGCTCGACTCGTCGATCTTCGGCTTCACCTGCAGCGTAAAGGACGAGCCGCCAGCGAGGTCAATGCCGAGGTTGAGCGTGTCCTTCGGCGGATACAGGGCCAGCGCGCAGAGCGCGGCGATGCCGACGATCAGGAAGGTTCCGATGTTGCGCTTGCGGGCTTCGTAGTCGGTGGCGAAGTACCAGAAAAACAGAACCAGCAGGGTGAGGCCGGACAGGAACAGGACCATCGGGTCCTTCAGGAACGACACGGCGAGCAGCGCGGACGGGAGCATGACGGGAAAGGGAAGGGATGGCGCGAAGGGCGAGGTCGAATCAGGATCAGGCGGTCGTGGAAGCTTCCTTCTTGATGACCGAGGCCACAGCGGACTTCTCGTATTCCTCCATGACACCTTCGGCGACCTTGAGGACGACGGTGCGCTCCTTGATGTTGTGAACGATCGCGTGCTTGCCGGAACTGGTGACGACTTGATCCCCCTTTTGCAGGGCATCAATGCGCTTCTGATGCTCCTTGCGCTGGCGCTGTTGGGGGCGAATCAGCAGGAAGTAGAACATGACGACCATCAGGACCATCATGATCTCCGGCCGCGCAAAGAGGCCGCCTTGGGGTTGGCCGGACGGCGCTTGGGCAAGCAGCGTGACAAAAGAAAGCATCATTCGGATTTCGACTGGGTGTAGCGGCGGATGAAGGACTCCTTGAATTCAAGGAATTTGCCTTCGCTGATGGCCTCCCGCGCGTTGGCGGCAAGGCGCAGGAAGAAATGCAGGTTGTGAAAGGAAAGCAACCGCAAAGCGAGGATTTCCCCGGCCCGGAAAAGGTGGCGGATGTAGGCCCGCGAGAACCTCGCGACGTGCGGATGGGCGCTCTCGCACAGCGGCCGCGGGTCGCGCTCGAAGGCCAGATTCTTGATGTGAATCGGCCCGTCGAGGGTGAAGGCCTGGCCGTGACGGGCGACCCGGGTTGGCATAACGCAGTCGAACATGTCCACGCCGCGGCCGATCATTCCCAGGATTTGCGGCGGCGTGCCGAGGCCCATGGCATAGCGCGGCTTGTCCTCCGGCAGGAAGGGGACGCTGTGCTCCACGGCGCGCATCATTTCCTCCTCCGGTTCGCCGACCGAAACGCCGCCGATCGCGTAGCCGTCGAAGTCCAGTTCGACCAATTCGCGGGCGGACTTCTCCCGCAGATCGGCCCAGACCGAGCCCTGCACGATGCCGAAGTGGCGCTGGATGCCGGTGCCGCTGGTCGGCCGGTTCGCCTCGATCCAGTCCTTGCAGCGCTTGGCCCAGCGGGTGGTCAGGCCGAGGGATTTCTCGGCGTACTTCCGCTCGCAGGGATAGGGCGGGCATTCGTCGAAAAGCATCGCGATGTCCGAGCCGAGCGCGGCTTGGATTTCCATGCTCAGTTCCGGGGTCAGCATCATCCGCGAGCCATCGAGGTGGTTCTGGAAGCGCACGCCCTCCTCGGTGATCTTGCGCAGCTTGGCCAGCGACCAGACCTGGAAACCGCCCGAATCGGTCAGCATCGGCCGCTCCCAAGTGGAAAACTTGTGCAGCCCGCCGAGCTCGCGAATCACCTCCGGTCCGGGCCGCAGCCACAGGTGGTAGGTATTCCCCAAGATGATCTGCGCGCCGAGCAGCTCCAATTCCTCCGGATGAAGCGTTTTCACGGTGCCCTGCGTGCCCACTGGCATGAAAATCGGCGTTTCCACCGTGCCGTGGGCCAGTTCCATGCGGCCACGCCGGGCCTGGCAAGAAGGATCGCGCGCAAGAACCTGAAACATCGGGGCGCGCGATTTACGGGCAAATCCCCCGGTCGGCAATCTTTCCATTCGGAGGGGGGCTCCCCGGCCCAAACAAAGAGAAAGGGCGCGAACAAGATTCCCCCCGGAGTCAAGATTCGCGCCCTTTCAGAATGACCGGAGCCTCCGCCGCGGATTCAGTCGGTTTGATCTCCCCCCAGAGGTCAATTCCGTCAGTGGAATTCGCAGCACGGTCCGGCCAAGACGCTGGCTGCCGAGGCATTCCAGCGTGCCGGGAAGTTGGCTCAATTTTTCGGGATTGGAAAGTATTTAGTGAGCCTGATTGCCAAGAAAACCGAGTTCTTGGATCAAAAAGTAGCATTTTCAACCGCTTGCGACGATTCGCCCGCCTCTTCATGCCGCCTGCATTGCCAGTGGCCGCGACCGTTGTTAGGAGTTGGGGCATGAAACTGATCCGCTACGGCGAACCGGGGCGCGAGGAGCCGGGTGTCATCCTGGAAGACGGACGACGGTTGGACGTCGGCGGGCAGTTCACCGACTACGACGAGGGGTTTTTCGCGCTCGGCGGCTTGGATGCCCTGCAAGCCTGGGTCAATGACGGCTGCCCCGATGCCGAGGAAGTCCCGCTGGACGTCCGCCTCGGCCCGCCGGTGGACCGGCCGTCGAAGATCGTCTGCGTCGGCAAGAACTACCTCGAGCACGCCAAGGAATTCGGCGAGGGGATCCCGACCGAGCCGGTGCTTTTCATGAAGGCCTCCACCTGCTGGTGCGGGCCCTTCGACGACGTGATCAATCCGCCCGGCTCGACCAAGCTCGACTACGAGGTGGAGCTGGCCGTGGTCATCGGCAAGACCGCCTCCCACGTGAATGAGGAGCATGCCCTCGACCATGTCGCCGGCTACTCCGTCTTCTGCGACTACTCCGAGCGGGCGTGGCAAAAGGAAATGGGCGGCCAATGGACCAAGGGGAAAAGCCATGACACCTTCGGCCCGATCGGTCCGTGGTTGGTGCCCGCCTCGCAAATTTCCGACCCGCAAGGCCTGCGCCTGTGGTGCAAGGTGAACAACGAACTGCGCCAGAACGGCTGGACCGGCGACATGATGTTCGGCGTCCGTCACTTGGTCAGCTACATCAGCCGCTTCATGACCCTGCTGCCCGGCGACGTGATCGCCACCGGCACCCCGGCCGGCGTTGGCATGGGGATGAAGCCACCGCGCTACCTTTCTCCCGGCGACTGCGTCGAACTCGGCATCGAGGGGATCGGCGAAATAAAGCAACGGATCGTCGCCAGCCATTGAATTTCTCCACCGCACTCCGCGCTTGCCCCCCGCCGGACCGGCGATTACGCGGGGCGGGTCGCCTCCATCAGCCACCAACCATTTCGCTCCGATGCCCCTTGCCCGCGCTCTACCCATCGCCCGCGCTCTTCTGTCCGTCTCCGACAAGACCGGACTGGCCGACTTTGCCAAGCAGCTCCACGACCAGGGCGTCGAACTCCTTTCCACCGGCGGCACCGCCAAGGCGCTGCGTGACGCCGGCCTGCCGGTGATGGACGTGTCCGAATTCACCGGCGCTCCGGAGCTTTTCGATGGCCGCGTGAAAACGCTGCACCCGAAGGTTCATGGTGGCCTGCTCCACAGGCGCGACGACAAGGAGCACCTCGCACAGGCCAAGGAGCACAATATCCCGCCGATCGACCTCGTGGTGGTGAACCTCTACCCCTTCGAGCAAACCATCGCCAAGGAAGGCGTGACCTTGGAGGACGCGATCGAGAACATCGACATCGGCGGTCCTTCGATGCTGCGCAGTGCGGCGAAGAACTACGCCGCGGTCACGGTGGTCACCGATCCCGCCGACTACGAGAAGGTGATCGAGGAGATGAAGGAACACGGCGGCAACACCACGCTCGGCTTCCGCGAGCAACTCGCCGTAAAGGTCTTCCTCCGCACCTCCCAGTATGACGCCGCGATCTCGAATTTCCTCGGCCAGTGCAAGCAGGGGACCCGCTGCAATTTCACCGTCAGCCTGCCGCTCGAAATGGAGCTCCGCTACGGTGACAACCCGCACCAGAAGGCCGCGCTCTACGGCGACTTCAAGAGCTGCTTCAGCCAGCTCCAAGGCAAGGAACTCAGCTACACCAACGTCCTCGACATCGAGGCCGCGGCCGACCTGATCCTCGACTTCGTCCGTCCGACGATCGGCATCCTCAAGCACACCAACCCCTGCGGCGTGGGCCAGGACGACGAGGACCTGCGCATCGCGTGGCAGAAGGCCTTTGAAACCGATCGCCAGGCTCCGTTCGGCGGCGTGATCGTTTGCAACCGCCCGCTGACCGAAGGCGTGGCGCGCATCATCTCCGAGATTTTCACCGACGTCATCATCGCACCGGATTACGAGCCGGAAGCCCGCGCAGTCCTTCAGAAGAAGAAGAACCTGCGCATCATGAAGATGAATGATGCCTATCTCTCCGCGAAGAAAGCGCCGGTCATCCGCTCCTGCCCGGGAGGCCTCATGGTGATGGATCGCGATCACACCGCGCTCGGCCTCGACAACCTTGAGAGCAAGGTCGTCACCAAACGCCCGCCGACCGAGGAGGAGATGCGTGCAATGCGCTTCGCCTGGCGCGTGGTGAAGCATGTGAAGTCGAACGCCATCGTCTATGCGAAGTCCGACCGCACGCTCGGCATCGGTGCCGGCCAGATGAGCCGCGTGGATAGCTCGCGAATTGCCGTGTGGAAGGCAAAGGAAGCCGGCCTTGAGTTGAAGGGCTCGGTCATCGCCTCGGACGCCATGTTCCCCTTCGCCGACGGCCTGCAAGCTGCGATCGAAGCCGGTGCCACCGCCTGCATCCAGCCTGGCGGCTCGATGCGTGACCAGGAAGTCATCGACGCCGCCGATGCTGCGGGTCTGGCGATGATCTTCACCGGTCACCGGCACTTCCGCCATTAACGCCAAGCGGGGCCGGCCCCGCCATCAGGATGCCGAGTGCGACCGTGAGCCAACAGATGCCCCGCCCTTCGGCGGTGGTCTTCGAGTTGCTGCACGACTATGACCGGCGTTTGGAGTGGGACACGTTGTTGAAGGAGGCTCGTCTGACCCGTGGTCACACCGTCGCGGAGAAAGGCGCGACTTCGCTTTGCGTGGGGAAGCCGTTCTTCGGATGCATCGGCATTGAAACCCGCTATCTCACGTTTGTCCCGGGCTCGCTCGCGGCAGTGGAGATGATCAACCGACCGCCCTTCTTCGAGCATTTCGCGGCGAGCATTCGCCATGAGGACGCAGCCGGGGGATCGCGATTGACCTACAAGCTCAACTTCTCGGCGCGGCCGCGCTTTCTGCGTTGGCTGCTTCATCCGATCATGTTGGCGGCATTGCGACAGGAGACCCGCAAGCGTCTCGCCGCGCTGGCGGAGTTCTTGCGAGATGACGCGAACACGGGCGTGAGCAAGTAGCCATTGGCGTCCGGATTTCCTTCTCCCCGAGATTTTTCAAGTGCGGGCGAGCCGCCGCCGGACTATCCCATGGCCATGCTTCTCGGCGTCAATATCGACCACGTGGCCACCCTGCGGCAGGCGCGCTATGCCTTGCTGCCGGACTCTCCGAATGCCGAGCCGTCGCCGTTGCAGGCGGCGCTCGACGCTCGGGACGGCGGGGCCGACTCGATCACCATCCACGTTCGCGCCGACCGGCGGCACATGCAGGACCGCGATGCCTTCGAGATCCGCAAGCACTGCCCGCTCCCGCTGAACCTCGAAATGGGCGTCACCGCCGAGATGACCAAGCTCGCCTTGGAACTGAAGCCGGACTTCGCCTGTCTCGTTCCCGAAACCCGCGAGGAAGTCACCACGGAAGGCGGCCTCGACGTGGCCGGCCGGCTCGCGGAGGTGAAGTCCTGCGTGACGACGCTGCAGGATCACGGCATCCGCGTGTCACTGTTCATCGATCCGGATCTCCATCAGATCGAAGCAGCCTCGCAGTGCGACGCGGAAATGATCGAGCTGCACACCGGGTGCTTCGCCAACGCTGTCGATGGCGAGTTGGAACGCGAAATCGGCCGCTTGATCGAAGGCGCCAAGGCCGGCCATGCCGCGGGCATCCAGGTGAACGCGGGCCACGGCATCAATTACTCCAACATCTTCCGTCTCTTCACCGTGCCGTATCTGACCGAGCTCAACATCGGCCACACCATCGTCTCGCGGGCGATGCGCGTCGGTTTCACCGAGGCTGTGCGCGAGATGAAGGAACTCATGGGCGCCTATCCTGAACCATGAAGCTGTTCGGCATCGGCATCGACGTGGTGGAGGTCGAGCGCATCGAGTCGTCGATGGCGGAGTTCGGCGAGCGCTTCGCGTCGAAGATCTTCACGGTCGGCGAGCGCGCTTACTGCGATTCGCAGAAGCGGCCGGCCATCCACTACGCGGCGCGTTTCGCCGCGAAGGAGGCGGTGGCGAAGGCCTTCGGCACCGGCATTGGAAAAGATCTGGGTTGGCTCGACATGGAGATCGTCCGCAAGGATAGCGGTGAGCCGGAACTCGTTCTGAGCGGGGTAGGGAGGGCATACGCCGACGAAAGGGGCATCGCCGAAGTGAAGATCAGCCTGACCCACGCCCAGCACTACGCCGCGGCGAATGCGGTGGCGCTGGGGGAGTAGCTGG
>CBKZPU010000004.1:0-77210 GCA_966696705.1 uncultured Verrucomicrobiaceae bacterium
GACCTCGACGGCGACGGCCTCGATGCCGCCGCCGAGGGCACGGCGCAGACCGATCCACTCGATCCCGATACCGATGGCGACGGCATGGACGATGGGTGGGAGGTCCAACATGGCTTACTCCCCCTGACCGATGATGCCGGGGAAGATCCGGATGGGGATGGTTTCACGAACCTCGAGGAGTGGGAAACCGGCACGGATCCCCGGGATCCGGCATCCAAACTGCAGATCCTGTCAATCACCTCCGGAGCGCCCTTCACAATCACATGGTCAACGGTGCATGGGCGCTCCTACATCGTGGAGACGAGCGAGACGCTCGACGGTGCTTGGACGGAGGTGACCGCTTCGCTGGTGACTGAACTCGACGGCAGCCCCGGCACTGAAGACAGCGAGAGCTGGACCGACACCGACACTCCGGGTGAGAGAAAATTCTATCGAGTCAGACTGGTCCCCATCCCGTGATCGCCGGAAGTGGCGTAGACCGTAACCGCCTGCAATTCCGAATCCCTGGAGGCAGGCGGTTTCATGCGGCTCGACGCCGGATACCGAGATCCTCAAGAACCGCGAACCCGCAGGCTCCTGGTTCTATCGCGCCAAGGATGACTGAACCCCCTCGCCAGGAACCGCCCGCTTCGCCAGCACCAACGGCGCGCCATCTCATCGAGAGTCCCGCTCGCCCCGGCCGGCATCGGCGTTCCAGCCCCACGACGGGACGACCGGCCATTTGCGATCCCGGAAAATCATTGACGCCGCGAAGCCTAACTGAGAAGAGCACGATGATCCAAAACTCGGGATCGTTCGAATCATGAAAAGATGGCGAAACAAGCTGGGGGCGGCGACGATCGCGATTTGTTTGACCACTGCCAGCCATGGCGGCGAGCCGATCGGAACGAGTGATGGCGATTCGGAGTTCGGCGAGATCGAGGAGGTGACGTATCGCAAGTCGAACTGGGAGCCATGGAAAATCACCCTCAGCGGGGACGTCCATTACTTCGACGACATTCGTTCGATCGACGTCCTCGCTCCCACGCTTGCCGGCTTCATTCAGGACGAGGACGACGTGGTGTTCCGCACCGGGTTGAGCGTCCAATACACTCCCTTGATCACCGGGAACTTGTTCCTCGACACCTCGATCACCCAGGATTTCTACCGCTTCAGTGAGCTGGACCGACTCGATTTCGACTACTTCTCGGGCGACCTCGGCTTGATCTATGTCCTGCAGGACCTGCGGGATCTCCAACTCTTCGCCCGCTACCGTTACGAGCGGCTTGCCGAGGCCACCTTCGGCAGCCGTTTCTACTCCAACCACTCGATCGAAGCGGGAGCACAGCAGGTCTATCGCTTTGCTCCGGGCCAGGCGGTATTCGGCGCGGTGAAAGCGCAACTGAGCCTGGATACCAGTCCTGACATTTCGGAATACGACGAGTATAGCCTCAATCTCGGCTACCAATGGGAGCACGAGCCCTTTGAAGTCACCCTGCTCTACCGGCTCGCCTACTCGGATTTCGACGGTCTCGACCGGTCCGACTACAATCATCTGGTAATGCTCCGGGGCGAATACCACTGGACCGACTGGCTCACGCTGGCGGCCGACGTTTCCTTCAGCTCGAACGATTCCGATGTTGAAGCCTTCGACTACGACACCTTCGGCGTCGGAGCCGGGGTCTCGTTTCAAGTCACATTCTGACCTCAACACCATCCACTCACTGCAACGGCCATGAAATCCCGATCGCTTGTCCTGCCGCTGGTGACCATCGCCTTCGCCGGCCTCAACCTTCAAGCCGCCGAACCACCCGGTCGCGTCGAAGCCCTGCGTGGCAAAACGACCTTCGTCCGCCACGGCATGGTCCAACGGATGGCGGTGGCGAGCCAAGTGATGCCCGGCGACGCCATGACCACCGGTTCCACTGGCCAAGCCCAGCTCGATGCCGGCAGTGCAACGGTCCGCGCGGGCTCCACCACCGACCTTCATCTCAAGGAGAATGGCAAGGGGCTCACGCTGAAGAGCGGCATCGTGCTGGTCAGCAACAAGTCGAAAAACCAAGGCTACGAACTTGAAACCGACCGCCATCGCGCGACCTCCTACGGCACGATGCAAGTGAGCTATCTCAAGGACAAGTACCTCAAGGTGCTGTGCGTCGAAGGCAAGGTGAAGGTGGGGCTCAAGGCGTTCATGGGTGACAGCGTCACCCTTCAGGAAGGCCAGATGGTGACCATCACGCCGACCGAGGACCGCATCCCTGAACCGATGAACGTGAATCTCAACCGGGTCGCCACGACCTCCGCGTTGCTCGGGCCCTCGTTTGTCAAACCCGGCATGACCTTTCCCGGCGGCCCACGGGTCACCGCCGCTATCGCCGGCCAGGAGAAGGCCATGGCCCAAGCTTCGGCGGGCGTTGGCAAGGGATCTCGCGACGAGACGCTGTCCCAATCGCAACCGACACTCAACCAGCTCACCAACTCCAGCCATCCGCTCTACAACGAGTCGGTGTCCGGTGAATTCTTCGCCCGTCTCAATGGGCGCCCCATCAACGTCGATACGATGTACCAAATCCTGGACGAAGCGAGAAGCGGGGTTCCCATCCCCAATTCCAAGTTGACGTTGCTTCGTCGCGGTGCCCGCCGTTGATTTCCAGCCCATCCCATTCACGCCGGCGGGGTAAAGGCCCCGCCCGATTCGATCGCTTCGCGAATCGCGGCTTCCCACAAGCGTTGTCTCCCGGCGTTGCGGCCATGGTCGGTCTCGGATTCGGAGTCATAGCGGTCGGACATCGCTTGAGCCTCGGTCCTCGAACGATCGATCCGTTCGCGGACCAAACGCTGGAGTTCCTCCGCACTGCTGGCCCGCAAGGCGGCGAGATCGTTCATCAACTTGCGAGCATCCAGTCCCTGGAGGTCGAAGTGCCCTTGCTCATGGGCGAGCAACGCGTCGGACTTGGCACTGGTCACGACCCATGAGTCCGCCTCGGTTACCTGCACGCGGACTCCGAAGGCGCCGAGCTTCAACTGGCCGCGTTCGCGGCAGACGCTCACATTGTCATCCAAGATCGCCTCGGCGTGAATCTGCGCGTCCTCGTGCTCTCCCGCCGGTCGTGAAGACACGTCTTGGAACTCGCGCCATCGAATCTGTCGCGGCCATCCCCTCAGCCGGGGCGCTTCGCCGCAGGCATCGCCCCCCTTCATTCCCACCGGGCCGGGCAAGTCCCACCACTTTGGCGGTGCCACCGGATTTGGAGAATCCATCGCTACCGTCTCGGTGATTGGACCCGGTGTTCGAGAGTATCCCATCGCTGGATTTCATCATGAATTCGGAGCCCATGACAAGCTCCCGCGTCCTCAGCGGATGACCTCGCCACGCCCAATTCCCTGCTGCTGGCGAAAGCCGGGAGCCCGCACCTCGAACAAGGGTTGGCCGGGGTTGCGAAGGGCGATTTCAAGTGCAGCCGCCGCACGCTGGCGTTGACGGCCATCGCGGAGCACCCCCTTCAACCAGTCATCCGCCAGCGGCTTCCCGAGCAAATAACGAGCGCCACCTCGAAAGGCGCTGCCATTCGACTCCCACCATCGTTGAACCGACGTCATCTCGGGCCACGGCAGATCCTCGTCGGGATCCAGCGACACGCGGTCATCGGCCGGATCGTCGGAGGGTCCGGCATCGTAGTCTCCCGGAGGCCGTCGATCCAGGTCGCGATACGCGATGTCGCTCCCGGTGATCATGGTGAAGGCCTCGCCCGCGACGCGCGCCAGCGCGGGGTGATCCATCCGGGAAATCAGCCAAGGCACAAGCGAAGGATCTCCGATGCTCCCTGCCGTTTGAATCGCCAGTCGAGCGCGCGCCTCATCGGAAGCGAGTTTGCAGTGCCACGAAATCGCCGAATCGAGGTCCATGCATCGGACCGCAAGATCCGCGGCCTCGGCAGCGCGAGGCGAGCCGGACTCGCCGATGGACTTGAGCGAGGCCACGCAATCAGGCAGCCTCAACAAGGCTCCCGACCATGCGGCCGCAAAACGGCATTCCTCCTCAGGATCGCGCAGCGCCACCAAGATGTCCTGGCTCATCTCCCGGTCGCCAACTTCGCCGGCCCATCGAAAGACCCGACTCCTGACTGCGGGCGGGGCCCCGATCGCAAAGCGACTCAAGGATCCGCCGGGATGCCAACGGTGGATTGCCGAAGCGGCGACGCCGGCCAGCCGGCAAACCGGCACCTCGTCATTCAACAAGGCGGTGATATGCGGCAACGCCACATCGAGAGCGAGCCAGCCCAAAGCGGACACCATTCCCTCCGCCGTCTCCGGTGCTTCCTGAACGACGGCAAGCACCTTTCCGATGCGCTCCGGCCGGCCCGATTCAAATCCCATCATGCTGGCCGCAAAAACCTCGCCCGCTTCACCTCGCCGCATCTGCTCGTCACAAAATCTCCAGCCCGCCTCGCCTGCGACGCGCAATCCATCCAGATGCGCCTCAATCCGCCCATCCAACTTCGCGAGGTCACCCAACCCGTGGTTCGACGAGGTGACGGCGGCACGCCTCAACATCCATAGCAACGCCGTCTCCTCGGCATGCTGCGATACGATGGAATCGATGACCTTCATACTCCCGCAATCGAACGTGCAACACCGCGCGACTCCCGAAGCCTCCGGAGAATCGCCCCATCCCCGGTGACGCCCGGAATCATGCCTGGAAATTCGCCCGCCATGTCACACCACCCGTTTCCAAACGCCTTCGTGAAGCCTGAATAGGTTCTTCGAGCCCATCGCCACGAGTCCGTCTTCGGCCTCGTGAAGGTACAAACAATCCTCCGGCATGTCTCCCGATTCGAAATTGTCCGCCGGCACCAACCGGTCATCGACGAGCTTGAAGATCCTGAAATTCGTCACCACATGGACCTCCCCATCAAAGAACCCCACGTCCATCAGGTTCTCCGGACGTCCGGTTTCGAGGGCCTCCCATTGTTCATCCCGCCCCCGAATCATGATTCCATTGTCACCCACGGCATAAACCAACCCATCGTTGCCACAGGTAACGGCATTCAGCTTGCCACTGACCGGAGCGTCCAACTGTTTCCAAACCTTGCCGTCGCACCACCACACCTCGCCCTGCCAGCCCACCGCGTAAAAATCGTTCGCGGCAAATCCATCGATATCCTCGAAACCGACGATCTCATCTTCGCCGACATCGTCGTCGGACGGTCCCAGCTCCACCCAGTTGTCACAGGAGATCCGCCGGAGAACGACACGCCCCATTCCCGCCGCGTAGATGGCATGATCCCAACTGGCAACGCAACGTATGCCACTTGCCGCGGGAGAGATCTGCCCCATGCGCTCTTCGAGCGATTCCGGATCCACCTCGAAGTATTGGCCTTTCGACCCCACTGCCACGGCGACCCGATGCTGCCCGGGCGGCTTGACCGTGGCGAATCCGACCGCGCGCCACGTTGCGGTATTGTCGTACTTCATCCAGCGGCTCGCCTCGTCTTCGATGCCCTCGTCCCACAGGAGGAAGGTCGTCCCCACGATGCCCCGGGCCGCCACCTCATCCACTTCCTTGGTGAAAAACACCATGTCCGTGAACGGAGCGCACCCGCAAATGAATGATGATCCTTCGTGATTCATGTCGTCACCTCCTGCTCGATGTCTTCGCCGCCGCGTCCAGCTTTTTCGTCATCCCGTCCAGTGAGGCACTGCTATTGGTATCCACATGCTTCACGTCGGTCTTCTTGGGATCGATCCCCTTGTCCTTGAAGCTCTGATTCAGCTGCTTCTCGATGCACGCCTGATCGCAGCCGCACTGCAGCGCCACCGTCGCAGCACACAGCTTGTTGTATTTCTCCAGATTGCACTTGGAACCCACCGAAATCCCCTTCTTCTCCGCGAGGTACTCGATCGCCGCATGATTTTGCCCGTGAGAACCGGTGTGTTGGTTGGCTCCCTCCATGCACACGCACAAGGCACTGGCCGGGCTGTATCCCTTGACCCCCTCGCAGCACGCCTTCGGCGGAATGTGGTGCCCGGTTTGTCCCGGACAACATCCATCCTGCTTGGTACCCGGCTCGTAAGGGCGAAGGTAACACCGGGACTTGGTGGCGCATTTGCTGCCATCCGCGTCCGCCGTGGCCTGGGTCCCCGCTTGCATGGTGCGTGAGGCATCGTCGGTGGCGGTGTACAGCGCCCGTTGCTCGCTCACCGGGGCGGCCAGGAGACCGGGACACTTCTCCTTGCCCTTGCACGCCTTCTCCATTTCCTCCTTGTCCGTCTCGCACTCGTCGATGGTGGCGAACGCCGTCGTGTCCACATGGGCCCAAGGAGGAGTGTTCGTGGTCGGAGAAGCGTGGTTGTGCGTCGTCATGTCGAGATGCCTGACCACGTTCTCGCCCTCGAATTTGACATCCATCGACCACGAAATGAAATAGACCTTCCCGCGGTTGACGCTCGTCACCACCCCCTTCTTGGGAGCGCATCCGGCTTCGTCGCCGTAGCTCTTCTTGAAGTATGACTTGTTCTTGAGCATCGCTTCCTGACCGGAGACCTTCACGGTCTTGCTGCCATCGGTCGTGTCGCTCGCCAACCCGTTGTTCGGGTAGGGAATGGGGACCCCCGGTGGCGTGGCAGGTGTCTGCGGCGGGGTGAAGCAGACGTCCGGAAACGCGGCGATGGTCTTCCCGTCTCCTGCCTTGCACGAGATCTCCATTCCATTCGCGAAGACATTGTTCCCCATCGCCTAGTTGCTTTTCAGTTCCCCGGAGTTCAATACGAGGGCCACGCGCTCGCCATCCTCACCGCTGAAGTGGCAGAGAGGGCCGCGCCCGAAGGCGTAGCCCTTGCGAACCGCCTGCAACGCCACCCCGAGAATGCACGGGCCGATCGCGGCGCCGATCTCTCCCAAGCAATCGGCCGGGTGCCAAATCTCAAACAAGTCCTTTCGATTCCGGAGAATCCGGTCGAGTGCCAGAGCGGCCTCCTTGAATCCATATTGCTCGCCGTTGCAGTCGGCGATCCGGTAATCGAAGTCCCCGACCTCGCACCCCGCCTCCGCGAAGGCCGCTCGAAAAGCCTGTAGCAATCCCTCGCCTCGAAGCGGCTCCGATGAAGCAATGGTGGCATGCTCGCGACCGCTGCCAATTCCCAGACAAGTCAACTCCCGGCGATCAGTCGGATCAGGACTTCCGACGAGCACCGCAGCGGCAGCCTCGCCGGGAATAAAACCGTTCGAATTCTGACTGGTCAGCAGACGGCTCCTCCTTTCGTAGGCGGCGAGTGTTCCAGCCACCAGCAAACTGTCCACGCCGGCGACAATGCAGAACGGCACCTTCTGGCCATGGATCAGATCACTGGCTTGCTCGATCGCCCTCGCACCTCCGACGCGACCGCGCGGAATGACAGCGGACGACGGGTGAAACGAAATCCCGAGTTGGCCGGCGATCTCCTTGAACAGCAGGTCATCCACTCCCTTGAGCCGTCCCGGGCGGTCTGGCTCGGCAACGCACAGCAACAAGGGAATCCGCTCAGGGGAGATCCCGCGAGCTTGGTCGAGACACTCCGCGATGGCAGGCACCGCCATCCGCACGAGCTTGGAAACACCGCGCCAGGGCCTCTCCAACGGCACCTGACTGCCAACAATCGATTCGCCGCCCCTGTCCGTAAACGGGGTTTCCGCAAAGTTGTCGATCGCGCAGCGGATTGCGGCGCAACTGGCGGCGGCGGTGAGGCCGACCCCCGTCACCATTCCCGAGGCAAGGATCGCGACCGGCTTCATGACTCCACCTCCCGGGCACGGTCCGCCTGCTTCTCCTTGACCAGATGTCTGAGCGAGGGATACCAGGTCTTTCCCGACGCCCGCGCGCGATGCCACGCACGGGGCATGGTGCCCACGACGACCTGCGCGACTTCGAACATGTTCCGCTGCAGCGGGAGTGCCGTGCGCCATAGCATGATGATCCGGCCGGCGTCAGGCTCGATGAGCAGCGTGTCGTTGACCGCTTGCATCTCCCGCTCCGTATGATCGCGGAGATAGAAAGTGATCGGAACCCGCACGGTGGGAAGCTTGAAAGATGTTCGGCCACGCGGAGTGAGATTGATCAACACCACCTCTTCGCCGCCGTGAAGCATGTCGAGCTGCTGATCCTCCGGGGCCGACTGGAAGTACCGCTCGTCGAAGTCCGCGGGAAGGAACGGAAACACATCGTCGATCCACGCTTTGTCGTAAGTGCCCGCATACCTGGCACGAGGTCGCCAGCCGCGTCCGATCGGACCGAAGGACATGGGACGGTATTTGCCCTTCGGATCCGTCACGGCCACCCCAACTTCCTCGGTATTGGGCAACGGCTTTCCGTCGATCGCTTCCTTCGCGTGATTGACGTGAAACCCGCAACCGACGGGATTCTCCATCCAGGCATCGTGGCGACGGGGGTCCTCGTGCGAAGTATCCGTGCCGCCGAAAGCCCGGTCGTAGGAGATCGGCATTTCAACAAAGGGAACAGGCGATGTCGGCGCGACGGAAAGAAGGTCCCGCCGCCAAACCCGATCGCCAACGACCTCGAACGTTTTTGTCAGGGAACCGACCCGCAGCCCCACCTGAACCCGCGACACGGGCTTGCCCCCGGGGGCATGGGCACTGCCATTCAGCAGCACATCGCAGCGCGGCTTGATCGGGGCAAAGTCGCTTTCGCAAACGGGCGCCGAGTGGCCGGGATCGCCGGAGAACCGGTCGGCCATCACGAAGTCCTCCTGCACGTCGGCCAGTTTCGGCGGACCTTCAAACCCGGATGGGATCGTGAAGGTGCCCTTGACGACCACGACCAGCAGCTCCCGTCCATCGGGCTTCATGCCCATGGCGTAGGCGGCCTTCATCCGGGTGGCATTGAGCAGGTCCATGCGGTCAATTGATCTGCACCGAGCCGCCCTTGATACGATTGGCTCCGGAGGACCGGCTTAGAACATAGGCTCCGCGGATGATGACCTTGCCGGCACGGGTAAGGGTGATGCTGGCCTTGCCGCAGCGGAGAACGATCTCCTCTTTCGCGGTGAGGACCATCCGTTGTCCGTCCAGCGTGACATCCGCTGCCGGTGGCGCGGCAACCACGGCAGGCTGAACGACGCCGAGGATGACCGGCTTGCGGAGATCCCCGCTTTCAAAGCTGAGAACCACCTCGCGGCCGGCATCCCCCGGTTGAATGGCACAGACATGCTTCGCAACCTTGGCCGGTCCTCCAAGCGAGGGAACCATCACCAACGGCAACCCGTCCTCGTCGATGCCCGCCAGCACCCCAAGGGTGATGCCAGGCGACGCCGGCTTCGGTTCTTCCGCCCGGGAAGAGGAATCGCGTTGTCCCTCCAACAGGGCCGTTCCATGGGCCGCGGTTCGATTGCCATTTCGTTTCATGTCCGGTGTTCCTGGGTGGTCGCGACCGGGAGGAGATCGGCGACTTTAGTTCTGCAGGATCTTTTGACCCTTCATCGTGATGTTGTTCGAGGCCTTCACGTTGATCTTCCCCGAGCCCTCGACGGTGATGTCCTTGCCCATGATGCGGATGGTTCCGTCCTTCTTCATGAGAATGCTGGCGCTTCCGGTCTTGATCAGGATCTCGTCCCCGGCCGTGATCGAAATCTTCTTCCCGACGGCGAGTGCATTGTCCTCAGCCACCGAGATCGTGCGATTGGCGCCGACCGTCGTGGACTGGTCGCTGCCGATGGTGGTCGATTGATTCGCCCCCACGTCCGTGCTTTGATCGTTGCCGATGGTGTTGGATTGATTGATCCCCACCGTGTTCGTCTGGCTGGCGCCGATCGTATTGGCCTGAAACGCGCCGACCGTAGTCTCCTGCGCCGCGCCGATGGTGATCATCTCGTTGATCCCGACCGTGTGAGTGCGGGTCATCGCCACGGTCTTGACTTCATTCGCGCCAATCGTGTGGGACTGGTTCGCGCCAATGGTGACGGTCTCGTTGGCTCCGACCGCCTCGGTGCGATTGACCCCGATGGTGATGGTCTCATTGCTCCCCACCGTCTCGGTGCGATTCACGCCAATGCTGATGGTCTCATGCCGGACCACGCTTTCCGTCCGGTCGTTTCCAATGGTGATGGTTTCGTCGTGACCGACGTTCTCGGTGCGGTCGTGGCCGACCTGGGTCGTCTCGTCGTTTTCGACGACGTTGTCCTGGTTCTTCTCGGCGTGGATGTAGAGCTGCTCGGAGCCCTTCTTGTCCTCCATGCGGATCTCGTTGAAGTTGGCGGCGCCGCCCCCCATCGAGCTGCGGCTCTTGATGCCGCTCTGGGTCTTGTTCGCGGGCAGGCCATAGGGGGGCATCTGGTCGCCGTTGTACACCCGCCCGGTGACAATGGGCCGATCGGGATCGCCTTCGAGAAACTCCACCACCACCTCCTGCCCGATGCGCGGGATGTGGATCGCGCCCCATTGTTTCCCGGCCCAGTATTGGGAAACGCGGATCCAGCAGGAACTCTTCTCGTCGCTGTCGTCGTGCCGGTGCCAGTGAAAATGCACCTTCACCCGGCCATACTCGTCGGTGTAGATCTCTTCACCGGACGGTCCGGTGACGATGGCCGTCTGGGGTCCGGTGATCAGCGGCTTGGGCGTCTCCCGGGCAGGACGGAATTCGACTGACGCCGGAATCGCGACCAGACGACAGCGATAGAAGCGTTCGGTCGTCGTAGCAGCCAACGACGAGAACGGATTCGAGTGAATCTCGTGACGCAGCGAGGTGACGAGGTACTTGCGATTGTCGTCATCACGATAGGCCTGCTCCAGCTTGAACTGATGGCCCACCTGCAAACCCGCGATATCGGCCTCGCCGCGATGCGATTCGTGGCGTGCCTGGAGTTCCTGCATGCGGATGGCCGAGTAGTTGTCGCCCACGCCGCGGTCCAGGTATTCGCCGGGATAATCGTAGATCTCGTAATCGGCGTGCTCATGGGACTTCGGATTGCTGGTGTCCGAAAGCAGCCGCTTGCCAGGCGACTTGAAATCGAAGTCGGTCTGGGCGAAGGCCCCCGGACAAACTCGACCTTCGCGGACCCACGAACGGATCCCCAGGAGATCCCGGCCGCGACTCCACGGGAAATAGCCGACGGTTTCCGCACCCGGACAGGGATCGTGCGCCGACGAGGCATCCGCTAGGATCATCGTGTGTTCGCCGTCCTTGTGAACGAAGTAGTAGCAGATCCCTTCCTGCTCCATCAGGCGGCTGACGAAGTTGAAGTCGGTCTCGCGATACTGGACGCAGTACTCGAGCGGCTTGTAGCTGCCGCTGAGGCGCAGTTCATACTGGCTGAAACCGCGCGAGCCGAAGACCTCCTCGATGATCTCGGGAATTGTCTTTTGCTGGAAGATCCGGCAATCGGACACGCGGGTGAGGAACCAGATCCACGGCACGACCACCGCCCGGTAGCGGGCAAGGTCCTCGTCCGCTTCGAGCTGATAGAACTCGCTGACGAAGCCATTGAAGGTCCGCGCCCCCGTCAGCGCCTCTTCCATCTTGATCGTGACGTTGGCGCCGATGATGTCGTCGAACTTCACCTTGCCGTTGGTGCTGGCGAGATCGAGTTCGTAGCGGAACCCCCGCGACAACTCCTCGTCGCCCGTGAAGCGGGTGATCAGCAGCACGTCCTCGCCCAGCGGCGTGACGAGCTTGAGCCTGCGGTCCTGTTGGGTCTCCGCCATGGCGGTGGATTCAGTCGAATTGATAGGTGAAGCGGCCGTCGGCCACCGACACCGCGAGCTTGTCCGCCATGCGGCCGTCGGCGATGCGTTCCAGCAGCTCGCGGCTCAACTCGGGCAGCAAGGTCTGGTTGAGGATGCTCTCGACGACCCGGGCTCCGCTTTGCACCTCGGTGCAACGGCTGGCGATGAGATCGCCGACCGACGGGTCGAAGGTCACGTCGATGCCGCGGTTCTCCGCGAGCCGCTTCTTCACGCGGCCGAGCTGGAGATCGACGATCTGGCGAAGCACGGGGTCGCTCAGCGTGAAGTACGGCACCAGGTGAACGCGGCCGAGGAAGGCCGGCGTGAACTTCGGCGAGCCCATTTTGTCATCGGAGAACTCGAGCAAGGGCTTGCGCACCGCTTCAGCCAGGGCTTCGGGCGTGGGCATCAGCTCGGGGTCGGCGCACAAGTTGGTGATCAGCTCGGTGCCCGCATTGGTCGTCATCAGGATGATCGTGTTGCGGAAATCCACCGCGCGGCCGGTCGAGTCGTCGAGCCGGCCCTTGTCGAAGACCTGGAAGAACAGTTGGATCACGTTGGCGTGCGCCTTCTCGATCTCGTCTAACAAGACCACGCTGTAGGGCCGGCGGCGGACCGCCTCGGTGAGCACGCCGCCTTCACCGTAGCCCTTGTAACCGGGAGGGGCGCCCTTGAGGGTGGCGACGCTGTGGCCCTCGGTGAACTCGGTCATATTGAAGGAAATCAGGTTTCCCTCGCCGCCGTAGAGCGACTCCGCCAAGGCCAGCGCGGTCTCGGTCTTTCCGACTCCGCTGGTTCCGGCGAGCATGAAGACGCCGATCGGCCGGCTCGGATTCTCCAACTGGGCACGGGAGATCTCGATGCGCTTGGCGATCGCCTCCAAAGCATGACGCTGGCCGATCACCCGCTCCTCCAGATGGTCCGCGAGATTCAGGATGGTGCGGATCTCATCCTTCATCATCCGGCCGACCGGAATGCCGGTCCAATCGGCGACCACGGCGGCCACGGCCGACTCGGTGACCGCGTGATGGATCAGCGGCTGATCTCCCTGGATTCCGGCAAGCTCGGCCTCCTTGGCCCGCAGCTCGGCCAGGATGGGCTCACGGTCGGCCTCGTCGGCGCTGCCGCGGAGCTTCTCCTTGAGTTCGCAGACCTGGGTAACGAGACCCTTCTCGATCTCCCAGTTTGCCTCGAGTTTCTCCAGCCGCTGGCGGCCGTCGGCGATCCGCCCGTCCACCGCCGCCAAGGCCACGGAGCGATCGGCTCCCGCCGCCACCTCGTCGCTTAGGATTTCCCGCTCGGTGACCAAGGCCTCGATGTGCTTGCGGCAGTCTTCCACTTCCGCGGGCGTGGCATGCTGGCTCAGCGAGACGCGCGACGCGGCGGTGTCCATCAGGCTGACGGCCTTGTCAGGCAATTGACGCGCGGGGATGTAGCGCTTGGAAAACTTCACTGCCGCCGCCATCGCATCCGCCAGGATCGGCACCCCGTGGTGCTCGGCGAGCTTGCGCGAGACGCCACGCAGCATCGACAGCGCGCGGTCCTCATCGGGCTCGTCGATGACCACCGGCTGGAAACGCCGCTCAAGCGCGTTGTCCTTCTCGAAGTACATCTTGTACTCCTTCCAGGTGGTCGCGGCGATGGTGCGCAGCTTGCCGCGAGCCAGCGCGGGCTTGAGCAGATTCGCCGCGTCGCCCTGGCCCTCCTGTCCTCCGGCGCCGATTAGGGTGTGGGCTTCGTCGATGAACAAGATGATCGGGACCGGCGAGCCTTCCACTTCCTCGATGACTTGCTTCAGCCGCTTTTCGAACTCGCCGCGCATGCTCGCGCCAGCTTTCAACGCTCCGAGATCGAGCGTGCGCAATTCGACGTCGCGCAAGGCGGGAGGCACGTCACCGGCGGCGACTTTCAAGGCGAGTCCTTCGACCACCGCGGTCTTTCCCACGCCGGCCTCGCCTGTGAGGATCGGGTTGTTCTGCCGGCGGCGCAGCAGGATGTCGGTGATCTGGCGGATCTCCTTGTCGCGACCGGTGATTGGATCGATCTCGCCAGCCCTGGCCTCCGCCACGAGATCGGTGGTGAATCTCGCGAGCGCCTCGACGCGCCCCGGAACCGGTGGCCCACCGGAAACGGGGGCTTCTTCTCCGGAGGCCGGCGCGGCCTCGGCAGCGCTGTTTTCGATCGAGTTCTTGAGAATGTCTTCGAAGCCGTCGATCAGCTCGTCGCCCTTGAGCTTGCGGAACTCGCTGGAGAGACCGTTGAGCACGAGCTCGAGCGAGGGATTCTTCAAGCACCCGACCAACAGGTGCCCGCCACGAATGCTGTTCTGCTTGAACATCAGCGAGGCGTAGATCCATCCCTGTTCGATGCTCTCGCGCAGCGACAATCCGAAACCGGTGATCGAGCTGGCGCCGCGCGGCAGGTGGCTGAGCGCGGCAGTTAGATCGGACACCAACCGGGAGTCATCGATGCCGAAATGACGCACCACCGCCTGCAGATCGGACTCCGGTTCGTTGAGCATCTGGTGCAGCCAGTGCACGAGCTCGACCGAAGGATTGGTACGCATCCGGCAGAAGTTGGCCGCCCCATCGAGCGTGCGGTAGCCTAGCTGGTTGAGCTTGCCGAAAAGGTCCTTGGGACGGAGATCAGCCATTACTTTGAGAGTGAAGATGGTTTTAGGTGCGAAAGCAAGTTTACGCGAAACTTCGTGTTATCCCGCGTGGCGGAGAACGAGATCCTCGGCATCGCGCTCGAAGGGACGCGACTTGAGCCAGCAGGTCCTGCCGAGCTGTCCGGCCACGCCGAGCACGCTGTCCGGCACCTCGTCTTTCGCGAGCAGGATCTGGAAATCGCAGATCCAGCGCCGCGAGGTGTAGAAATCGACCCAGGCGCCGAGCTGCGGATGCGCGTCTCCCTCGGGTAGAAACGTTTTCAAGCGCTCGAGCCTCATCGGGCCGAGCCGGACGCGGAACTTGAGCTGATGATCCCACATCCGCGCGCCAACGAAGACACTCTCGCCCAAGGTCCCGGTCGCTGGGCTGGCCCCAAGACGGCAGCGCGATTCCTCCGGGATGGCCAGCCAATGCCCGCTGAATTGGCGGACCTCGACCGGCACGCGGAAGAAGGACGAGAGGATCGAGGCGAGGCCTTCGGCATGACGCGTCTGGCAGGAAAGGTGGCCGGCAAAGGCCAGCCGCGCCAGAGGCGGCAGGTCGGGGTGCTCGAACAGGCCCTCGCTGCCGGCGCCAAAGGTGCTGCCGAGGAAATGCCCGAAGCGCGGCGTGTCACCGTCGTGCGCGGCATTCCCCAGCTCGGCGCGATCGAAGGCGACCGGCATGTTGCCCGAGGCCCACGCCCGATAGAGAAAGGCGAACATCCGGTGGTGGAAGAGGTCGAGGAACTCGGCCATCCCCTCGTCCTTCACCGCGGCGGTGGAGTAGAGCCCGCCTCCTTGCGTGCCGGACGGAAAGAGCACCTCGTCAGGAATGCCGTGCGCGAGGTGAACCAGCGTTTCGGTCAGCCACTCGGGCATCGGGCCGAAGGGCCCGGCGAGGCCGGTGAAGCACGCTTTGATCCGATAGGTGGGATCGTCCGGCTCCCCGGACGCCGTGCATTGCCGCAGGTCGGTCGCCAGATGGACGAGCTCGACGTGCTGGCCGAAACGGACGAAATCGCCGGCCGGGTCGCGCGACAGCCCGACGCGCGGGTGGCGGCCCGCCGCTGCGGCTTCGAGCACCCGCACCGCCTGATAGAACGAGAAGGCGCGCGGCTCGTTCACCAGTGAGGCGATCAGATCAAGCAGGTCTTTCCGAGTCGTCGCGGCCATCGCACCAGTTCCTTTCTACCGGGCAGCAGGGTCACCGAGGTCTGAGTGAAGCAATTGATCGAAACGTAGCGGCCGAAGAACTCCTCAAGCACGCGGCTGAACAGGAGGACTTCCGGCGGACTCATGATGTTCTGGTCGAAGCCCAGCGCGATCTCGAGCCCGCGCACGAACGACGGCGGGCCGCCCTCGAAGCGGTGCAGTGCCTGCCGGGTCTCCGCCCGCACCGAACGGAGCGAAGCGACTTCGCGGCGGTTCTTCTCCGCGTAGAGCGACAGCAGTTCGCGCAGCGCTGAGGCATCGCCGTCGGGGCCGATGAGCGATTGGTAGTTGAGCGAAAGGTGGCTGATCAGGCGCCACGCGTGCGGACCTTCCGCGCCCGATGGCGCCGGCGGCGTGGGACCGGCGAGGAACTCGATCGAGTGCACGAGCTCGCTTTCCGGATACGAGAAGCGCGGCAACCCCTGCTCGATCATGACCAGTGGCAGGTGGCGGTTGGTGCAATTCGTTTCGACGCCGAGCTGGCGGATGTCGAGCCGGTAGGGCGCGGCTTTCAAATCGACCAGCGACAGGTAAACCTCCGATCCCGGATAGCCGAGATGCGGGATGAGGGTCCCCTTGCCCGCCCGCGGAAAGGAGTCACGCCGGACCATGTAGAAGGCTCGGTCGTCATCGCCGTCCGCCTGATGGAAGAAGAACGGCCGGAAGCGGGTGTCCTCGCCGCTCTTGGTGCCATGGCCAGTCGCGCCTTGGATCGAATAGACCTCGAAGTCATGCGCCCGCGTGCGGTCCATCGTCACATGGTGCTCCGGGCGCCGCGGGTCGAAGTCAAAGCGCCGCGACATCGGAAACAGATTCACAACCGGCGTGGAAAAGAGTTCCAGCGACTTGCGGCCGACCGACGATTGCAGCGAGCTGTCGTCCTCGGAAAACGGCAGCAGGATCTCAACCTCGCGCCCCTCGATCGAGGCCAGCGCATCGCGCAGGCCGCCCAACTCGAAGAAGTGGAACTTTTCCGGCAGCAGGAAGTATTCACGCAACAGCCGGTAGCCTTCGAATCCGGCCGGGCTTGATGGCAACAGCCTCTCGCCTTCGCCAAAGCCGAGTTGCGAGACCGCGACGCCCGCATGACTCCGGGGTTCGCGCCCCTTGCCCCCGATCAACACGCCGCAGCCCTTCGAGATCACGTGGGCGAGCAGGCGCAACCGGCCTTGGTCGGAACCCGGCACGAAAAACCGCAGCCGCTCGCAGCCAAGCTCGGCCCACGACATCGATGGATGCGTCAGTTCCAAGCGGATGCTCAGCACCGCCTCGTGCGCCACGCCAAGGCTGCCGTGACCGGAGCGATAGCTGACGTCCGCGATGCGGACCGGCAACAGGGTCAAATCCTGGGTGGTCCGCCAGCGGCAGCGCGTCGCCCGCGGTCCGAAGGGCTCGGTGACGACCTCACTGCCTGCAGGGATTTCACAGCGCTCGAAGATCGCGGCGGGATCAACCGAGAAGCGCACGACGCCCGCCGAAGGCAAGGGCGAGAGGTAGTCCGGATAGACCGTCTCCAGCATTCCCTGCGTGAAGCGCGGGAACTCGGCATCAAGCTGATAGTGGACCCGCGCCGCAAGGAATGCAAAGCCCTCCAACAGACGCTCGACAAACGGGTCTTGGCAGAGCTGGCGGCCCTCCGGATCGATCCCGAGCTGCTTGCCCGTCTGCGGCCGGTGGCGGGCGAACTCACCGGCGAGGTGACGCAGGTGCTGGAGTTCCACGTCGTAGAGTTCGAGAAACCGCTCGTTCACGCGACACCCCCTTCCTTGACGCGGCAGGAGCCGGTATTGAGGTCGATGTCGATGCGCAGCGACTCCCATTCGGGCAGCGCCCACAATTCAGCCTCGATGGAGAAGGCGAGCAAGGATGGCTCCTTTTCGTTCTGGATTGGATCCACCTTGAGGCTTTCGAACACGATGCGTGGCTCGAACTGGCGGATCGCGTCGCGGATCTCCGCCCGGATTCCTTCCATCACCCGGGCGTCATCGGGATTCACGGCCGCGCCATTGAAGTCGCGGATGCCGTAATTCAGAACCGACGTCGGGAGTTCCTCGTGATCGTAGAGGCTCGCGACGTCCTCGATCGAGGCCTTGCCAGCGCTGCTGATCGTGGTGCGCTCGAGTTCCTGGCGGGTGCGGCGGCGTTTCGAGTTCAACAGCCACTCGAGATCGCGGCGAATCGCATCGCGATAGGCGCGGGAATCCATCTTGCGATTGTCCGGCATGCCACCGCGTCCGAGCGAGCGGACGATGCGGTCGAAGAGACAGGGCAACACCCCGCTCTCCGGTTGATGGTTGCCGCGGTTCATCGGGAATCAGAGCGCCCGTTCGATATCCGGGTGCTCGAAGTCAACACGCCGCACATCGAGCAGCGAATAATCCTGTTCGCCATCGGTCAGCACCCGCTGGCCTTTGGCGATGACCATGCCCGGCGACGGCTCGTCCCACACCGTCCCTCGGGAGAGGACGAGGTCGGCATTCCCGCTGCTCTCCGAGCCCGGATAGCGGGTGGGAATGAAGCCGGGAGTTTCACCGCCGTTGGTGAGCTTGAAGGTGACGGGACACCACATCAGGTCGCGCAGGCCCTTGGGCTCATGGATGGTGATCCCCAGCAGCCGCTGCACCGGCAGCCAGTAGTACGAGCCGCCGATGACCGCCTCGAAGACCGCGGGAAAGCGCCAATCGGTGTCGCCAAGCCAAGAAAAAGCGGTGCCATCGACCCGGCCGGGAACGGCCTCCGCCTGGTCGATCACCCGCTCGCGGGCAGCCAGCGCGGCGGCATTCTCGCCTGCGAGCGCGTGGCGGTGCATCAGGATCAAGTCGGCCACCCACGGCAGCGGATCGCCGAAAATCAATGGCTCGCGCTCGCCGGCCAGCACCTCGCGGCGCTGCTTTTCCGAATCGATCAAGGACCCGACGGTGATCACCAGCAGTTGCCGTTTGTCATCGGTCGAGAGCTCGCCATAGAGCTTGAGCTGCTTGGTCGCGGCCTCCCAGTCGCCGCCGAGGGCGTTGAGGTGGGCGAGCACCAGCCGCAATCCGCCTTCGCCCGGGTTCGCGCGGATCCCGTCCTTGGCGGCCGCCAACGCTCCGGCGAGGTCGCCCTGCCGGAGCGCGTCTTCCCATGTGGATCCTGACATCGGCCGCTATTCGCCGGTGTTGGTTTTGATGCTGTACTTGTGACCGATCGTCGTCTTCTCGGAGAAGTCGTCGGGATTGAGCTGCTTGAATTCCCACTCGATCTCGGTGAAGGCGATCGCCAGCGATTCCGACGGGTATTGGCCGGACCCCGAAGCGGTGTAGCTCGAGATGAAACCGTTTTTGACGACGATCTTGAGATAGGTCACGTGCTCCTTGCCGGTGGCGCGGCAGAACTCGAAGGTCGCCTCGTCCACCCGCTTGCCCATTGCGCAGGCGAGCGCGAGCTTCGGCGAGGACGAATCCAGCGTCTTCGTGACCACGATATCGCTGTGGATACTCCGTCCTTCAGGCTTGGATCCGCCCAAACCGGCGGCGGTGGTGGCGGGCTGGACGATCCCGGAGGAAAAGGACTCGATTTCAATCCACTCGGGGTGCTTGTCATCGCCGGACTCTCCTTTGACTTCGGAGCCCTCGATCTTGAGTTGCATGTAATAGGGCATGGCAGGATGAATTTGACGGTTGAGAAAAGTGGCACGCGAGTGCCTCAAGAGAATGACGGGGGGTCATGGAAAACCGGATCACTTGCCGCCGAGGACCGGCAGCCGTGAGACGAGGTGCAGGGCGGCGGTGACGCCCTCCAACTGGATGTGCGGGCGCAGGAAGAAGTCGGCGTCGTAGTAGCCGGGATCCGCCTCGTTGGCCTTCACCGTCACCTTGGCAGCGGCGAGCGGCTTCTTGGCCTTCAGTTCCCACGATGAACTCGAGTCGCACTGGTAGTTGTTGATCCATTTGTTGAGCCAGTCCTCGAGTTCGTTGCGCTCCATGAAGGCACCGATCTTGTCGCGCACCATCACCTTGAGGTAGTGGGCGAAACGGCAGCAGGCGAAGAGGTAGGTCATGCGCGCCGACAGCGCGGCATTGGCGGTGGCGTCATCCTGGTAGTACTTCTGCGGCTCCTGGAGCGACTGCGCGCCCATGAAGACGGCGAAGTCCTCGTTCTTGTAGTGCGAGAGCGGCATCAGGCCGACCTTTGCCAGCTCATGCTCGCGGCGGTCGGTAATGGCGATCTCGGTCGGGCACTTGTAATCGATCGAGCCGTCGTCGGAGGGGAAGGTGTGGACCGGCAGGTTCTCGACCTTGCCGCCGCTGTCGTGGCCGCGGATGTAGGTACACCAGCCGTAAAGCTTGAAGGCGCGGGTGACGTTCGCCCCGAAGGCATACGCCGCATTCGCCCAGACGTAGCTGTCATGGTCGGCACCGCCGATTTCTTCGGTGAACTCGAAGTCGTCGATCGGGTTTTTCCGGGGGTCATAGGGCGCACGGGCCAGGAAGCGTGGCAAGGTCAGGCCAAGGTAGCGCGAGTCTTCGGACGCGCGCAGCGACCGCCAGGCGGCATACTCGGGATTCGTCTTCGAGAGCACCTTGTCGATCTTCGGCGGCTTGGAGAGATCCTGCCACGAACTCAGGCCCAACAGCGACGGCGCGGAGGCGGTGATGAACGGGCAATGCGCCGCGGCGGCGATTTGGCCGATGCCGCGCAGGATGTCCACGTCCACCGGCGAATGGTCGAATTGATAATCGCCGATCATCACGCCATACGGCTTGCCGCCGGGCATGCCGAACTCTTCCTCATAGACCTTGCGGAACAAGGGGCTGCGATCCCACTTGTCGCCCTTGTACTCCTTGAGCACCTGGCGCACCTCGTTCTTGCTGATGTTGAAGACCTCGATGCGAAGCTGGTCGTCGGTCTCGGTGTTGAAGACCAGGTGTTCCAGTCCGCGCCAACTGCCTTCGAGCTTGAGGAAGTCCGCGTGGTGCATGATCGCGTTGAGCTGCTTGGACAGCAGCCGGTCGATCTCGGCGATGACGCCTTCGATGTAGGCGAGGATGCTGCCGTCGTAGGTGACGACGTCCTTGAGCACCCATTCGGCGAGCGAACGGGCGGCGCTCTTGGTGGTGTCCTCCTGGCCCTTGGTGGGCAGCGAAAGGCCTTCGATGGCGGTGTCCAGCGCGCTCAGGGATTCGAGGAACTCGCCCCCGGCGGCCTGGGTGGAAGTTTGGGTGTCGCTCATGGTGGTGGTCGTGTGCGTTTGTTAGAGCCGGTGGGATTCAAGCATCGGAGCTCTTGCCCTTCTTGGCTTCCTCCACAAGCGACTGAAGCAGCTCCGGCGACTGGCGAATCTTCTCGAAGAGCGCCTCGGCCTTAGGCTTGCCGCCGATCACGCCGAGCAGGTTGTCGAGCGTCTGGCGGACTTCGAGCAGATGCCGCAGCGAATCGACCTTGCGGGCGATGGCGCCGGGGTCGAAATCGCTCATCTTCTCAAAGGTGATGTCCACCGGCAATTGGCCCTCGCCGGTCAGGTGGTTGTCTACCAGGAAGCTCACGCGTGGCTTCTGCGCCTTGAGGACCTGGTCGAAATTGTCGGAGGAGACGTCCATCGACTTCCGCTCGGCGACGGGCGGAAGTTCGGCGGCCGACTTGCCGGAAAGGTCCGACCACACCATGGCGATGAAGGGCAGTTCGACCATCTTCATGGCGTCCCCGGTGTAAACCTCGTAGGTAATGTGAACGCGGGGGGGGCGATTGCGGGTGATGTATTTCTGACTGCTCATGGCGCTTCTGACGGTTAAAAGTTGGGAAGGCTGTAAAATGAGAAATCACCTATGCTTTAGCCACCTTCCTTGCCGAGACCAAGGATTTGTTGCGCTTTTCGTGCGGCGTCGTCGCCGACCGTGTCGTTGAGGAGATCGATGAACCCGAGATCCATCAGGCGCTTGGCGCGGAGCAGCAGCAGCGGCACCGGACTCGAGGGCTCGTGTTCTTGGTAGTAATCGATGATCTGGTCGAGCATCGGGCGGATCCGGTCCTTGGTGAACGTCCCCGGCGCCGGGGCCAGGGCCGCCGGCACTCCCGCGCCTGCCACCCCGGTGGCCGCCGGAACGGCGGTGGCGTCGGCAGGAGAACCCGTCGCATGCGACAGGATGCGGCAAATCGTTTCGAGTTGCTTGACGAGCTTGCCATCGACCCCGGATAGGAACTCCCCGCAGTCAACCGCATCGTCGGGCGAGTATTCAGCGTCAACCCGGGCGACGATCCAACGGGCGTGCTCGAGCGCCTGCCCGGCGAGCTGCAGCGCTTCGTCGAGCTGATCCTTGGGACAGCCGGCGAGTTCGCTGCGGGCGAACTTTCCGGCGGCCGCATCGTCCGCGGCCGCGCCGGGCGCCAGCGTGGCTTCGAAGCTTTTCAAGGTCGCTCCGGTCCCCTCGACCAACTGCATGTTCCGCAACGCGGCGAGGAAGTGGTTGCCGCCCAGGCCACTCAAGATATTGACCCGCGCCTGCCGGCCGCCAGGAGTCGATGCCAACGGGTGAAGCTCGTTCCAAAACGCCTCGCAGATGCCGTGGACGGCCGCCAGTCCGAGCGCCAGGCCGCGCAGCTTCTGGCGGCGCATCGCGGCATCGCAAAGATAGACGGCCACGCGGAGGTGCTTGTTGACCTGGAGAAATTCGGCGGCCCCATTCAACACCGCGAGCCATGAGGCGTCCTCGGCGTCCGCCCGTCGCGCTTCGGTATAGAGGGCGTCGAGCTGGAACAGGGCGGCCTGTTGGGCAATGACCGCCGGGTCGGTGGCGGCGACCGCGTCGTCCTCGAGGTCCGCACCGCAGGCGAAACTGCCGGGCACTGGCAAAAGAAGTTGTTGGAGATCGATCATCGCTCGAATCTGCCGGTCTGGAACGGCCGCGGATCCGCGACTAACAGCTCCTTTCCGTTCCATCCGTTGTCCTAGCAATTGCGATGGAAGTCGCCTAGCAAAAACCCATCGATTCTCCGCGCTGGGGAGAATCGACTTGCGTCAGACCAGAGTGGGAAGTTGAGTGCCAATCTGATGAAAACTTACGTGTCGATTTCGCCCAAGGCGGTCTTCGCGCCACTCATCGTGATCTTGTTGATGCCCGCCTGCACCAACGAAGGCTGGGACCCAACCGCCAACATGGACCGCAGCGGCGAGGAGCGTTTCATCGCCCGCGCCGACGGACCGGTCGACATCGGCACGCTCGGCAAGCTGGGAAAATACATCCGCGGCCAGCGCCAACTGAACCGCAGCGAAGAGCAGATCCTGGAGTCGCTCGTGAGCAAGCGGATCGGCGGGTACCGCTTCGAGCGGCTGAAGGTGCTCGAGCAGAAACGCGCGTCCACCGCGAAGCGCCACGAGACGCAGCGGGCCGAGCGCTCGTCGCGCCATCAGGCGCGGGTGAAGCGCATCGAGTCCTCGCCAGCGCCAGCCGCGGAAAAGGCACGCGAGCTTTCCACCGCCAAGACCGAGCATGAGGCGGAAACGAAACAGGCCGAGACCAAGGCGAAGCGCGAGCTGGTGCTCATCGACAACGAAATCCAGCGCGAGAAAAGCCGGACCTATGTGGTCCCGGTGAACGATCCCAAGGGCCCCAAAGGCCGCTCGGTGGTGCTGGTCGATGCCAGCAACCGGATCAAGGGATCGAAGGTCTATCAGATCGATCGCAGCGTGGTGGATCTCGCCAAAGTGGCGTCACGCGACGAGGCCGACGTCGCCGTATTGTCGGACGTCGCGCCCCTGCAAATCCCCGGCGGTTACTGACGCTCACTCGCCCATGGCCCCCTTGACCGCGGTTTCCTTGTCCATCTGCCAAGTCAGGCCGTTTTTGACCGCCGCGTCGCGCGCGATCCGATAGCCGGCCTGGGCGCTTTCCCACAGGTCCTCGAGGGTCTGCCGGTGGCGCTCGTCTTCCGTCAGGGCATCGAAGGGCGCACGACCGCGCTGCTTCCAATTCGCCCGCTCCCAGAAGCGCAAACCGGCGAACCGATCTTGCCGCGAGCCGATCTCGAACTGCCGGCGCATTTCCTCCAGCACGGCCTCCGGCTTCACCCCGGTGTCGAAGATCGCGGCCGACAGCTTGAAGCTCAGGTCGAGGACGTCTTCCGCACGCGGGTCGTCGGGCGATGCGTGGATCAAGCGGATCGCCTCCAGGACCGTCGGGGCGATTTCGTCCGCCGGCTGCGGTGCCGCGCGCTGGCGGGCGAGCAGCGCGTGCAGGAGGATCTCGGCCGACTTCAGATCCCCGCCCGCCACGAAGAGCTGGCGCGCCGCACTCACGGCGCTTGCCGAGTCGCCAAGGTCCAAGGCGGTCTCCGCCAGAACCCACAGCGCCTCCCGCTTCACCTGCTTGTCCGAACTCTTGGCGGCCTCTTCCAACAGGTACTTCCCCTTTTCGAAGTCCGCCGGATTCGCAATCTCCTTGGGCGGCTGGGCGTTTCCTCCCCGGTCTCGCAACGAGCTGCCAACCAAGCCGCGGCCGGACCAGTAGATCCCCACTTCGGCCCCCTCGTTGGCCGCGAACTGATAGGCCTCGTGCAGCATCACCTTGTCGTCCTGGTGCTTGGTCAATGCATCACCGACGAAGCAGTACAACTCGCGCCGCTGGTTCTTTCCGAACCAATCCATGAGGTAGTCGCCCTGCAAATGCTCCCACAACCGCTCGGCGACCTTCACCACGTCGGCGGGCTTTTCGTCGCTGCGCTCGAGGGCATCCACGAAGCTCGTCCAGTTCTTGCGGAGCTGCTGGCGGAAACGATCGACATGGGCCATCAGCACCGAGACCAGGCTCGCACGGATCGACACCGGCCAATCCTCGGCCAAGCGGTCGGACACGAAAATCGCGAGCGCGGCGGTGTCCGGTGTCCCGGACTTCGTCATTTCCGCCAAGGCTTCCGCGGCCAAGCGCAGGGCCGCGGCTTCGCGCAGGCCGATGCTTTCCTCCAGCATCTTGAGATCCTGGATCACCTGCGGGCTGGAAAAGACTCCGCGGTATCCTTTCGAAAGTTCCGCGCCCGATTGCTCCGGTCCCAAGAGCGCCATGGCCTCGCCAATCGAAGAGGCGACCAGGGGCATCAGCACCGGCGACACCGCGTCCTTCCACGTGGCGGCGTCGGGATAAAACCGGCGCAGTTCGACGATCGCGCGGAGCGCCTGCGCGCGGGCACCCAGCGAGCGTTCGTCGGTCGCCTGCCGCAGGCTCTCGCGGGCGGTGAGCTGAAGCGACACCCGCGCCGCATCGGGCAGCCCCCAATTGGCGAGCTCGGCAAGTGCAGGTGCGACCGGCACTTCATGGCCCTCGTGGTCACGGAACGTCGTGGCGAACTGGTCCGGCCCGGCTTCGAACTCCTTCGCCAGCTCGGCGCAGGTCCGGCGTGCCGCGTCCATCACCTCGTCCGGGCGACGACTGAAGCCGAGCGCATAGTAGTGCAGGGCGCCGAGCGCCTCGCGCCATTCGCCCGCGGCGACATGCCCGGCAATGTCCTGAGCCAGATCGCGCCGCAGCCATTCCTGCTTCCACTCCGGCAGGTTTTGGACGTCGGTCGCGCTGCCGGGAAACTTCGGCTTGGCGAAAAGCAAGGCGCCCAGTCCGAGGATCACCAGGGCCGCGGCAGGCGCGCCGAAGCGGACGAAGCGCCGGTAGCGCACGATCTTGCGCTCCAGCGCCTTGCTGTCGCGACTGCGCGCCTCGCTCTCGTCCTGCAGCTCCTTGCGCAGCTTCTCCTCGAATGCCTTCAGATCGGTCCGTTCGCGATCCAGCGACACGCTGCGTTCGCCCAAGGCATCCTGCGTTTGCTTCAGCCGCGACTGCTCCGCTTCAAGCCGCTGCTTCTCGGCGGTCACCGCCTGCAGTTCGCCGGTCACGCCGGCCAGCCGGCCGCGCAGTTCCTCGAGCAGGGCCTCCTTCTCGTTCTGGAGGTCGCGCTGGCGTTCGAGCTTGTCCTGCCATTCGCGCTCTTTGACAGCCAGCGTCCGCTCACGCGACTCGATCTCGCGCTCCTTGTCGGTGAGCCGGCCCTTCTCCAGGGCCAACTTCGCGTCCACCTCGCCCAGGCGTCCCGCCAGCGTCTGCTCCTCGTGGGCCAGCGCCTGGTTGGCGCCTTCGAGCGACGCCTCCCTGGTCCGCAGCGCCTCCTCGCGCGCGTCGAGCGCGCGGCCTTTCGCTTGCAGCGCCTCGATCTTTTCCAACAACTCCCGCTGCTCCGCGGCCAGTCGGTCGCGAGCCTCGCGCTCGACTTCCGACAAGCCCGCGCCCTTCGCCTCCATCTCCGACTGCCGCAGCGAAAGCGCGCGCCGCTTTTCCTCCAGATCGCGCTCGCTGACGTCGAGTTCCGACTTGAGTCGCTTGAATTCGCTCACCCGCGCCTCGATTTCGCCGCGCTCGGCATCGACCTTCCGCCGCTCAGACTCCAGCGCCTGGCGGCTCGTCGCGAGTTCCTGCTGCTCGCTCTCGTAGAGGGCGACGCGTTCCGAGAGAGCCTTCTTTTCTCGAGCCAGTCCTTCCTGGCTGACGCGCAGCCGTTCGAGTTCCGCCCGCACTTCCGAGCGCTCCTGCTCTTGACCCGCGCGCAGGTTCTCCAACTCCAGCTCGCGCTCGCGCAACTCCGCGGCGCGGGCGCGGGCCGCCTCATCGGCCTGCCGTTCCTTTTCGGCCAGTTCGCTCCCCCGCCGCTCCAACTCGCCGCGCTGGCCGGCGAGCTGGTCGCGCTCCGTCCTCAAGCGCATTTCCAGCTCCTGCAAGCGCGCGCCATCGTCGCGCATCTTCCGCTGCTGCTCGAACACGCCGGCGCGTTGCTCCTCGAGCACCGCGAGCTGCCGCTTGATCTGCTTGCCAAAGGTCTTGTAGCGGAGCAGCGCCTCAAGCTCCTCGCCCTGGCGATCGAGGTCTTCCAACAGCGTGTCCACCTCGCCCTCGACCGCGGTCTTTGTCTCCGTCGGCAGCAGCTCGGAAATCTCCGGCCCGAAGTCGCCGAACAAGGTCCACAGCAGCTCACGGCAGCTCGACGCCTGCCGCGCCCCGGTCAGGCAATCGCGCAACGACGCTGTGAACTTCTCCGACAGCACCGGCTCGATGAGCGGATCGCCCATGCCGCCGGTCACCAGATTGAAAACGATCCGCGCCAAGCTGCGCACCAGCGGCTGGGCCGAATCGGTCGGCGTCGCCAGCGAGCGTTCGGAAAACCCGTCGCCATCGAGCGCCAGCGGACTGAGCCGCACTTCGAGCCCCGGCCACTGGTGTACCGGCATCGAGAAAAACTCCTGCTCGCGCTTCAGGTCGCCGATGTCGGCGTAAACGTCCGACAGCGTGAAATCGAAGCCCGGCGCGCCGCTCAAAATCAGGTGGTCAACGGCGCGCGCCAGCCGTGATGCGATCCACGCCGTCTCGTAGGGACTGCAAGCGCCCTTGCCCCGCACCACCCGCAGCAGCGGCAGCGCCTCGAACCAGCTTTCGACGATCAGGAAGGTCTCACCGTCATCCTCGAGCTCGTGCACCGGCACCAGGTTCGGATGCTCCATCCCCATCGCGAACTCGGCCCGCGAGCGCAGCCGCGCCACCACGTGCGGTTGGCGCCGGACGAAGGGCGCGAGCACGCGCACCGCCACCGCGGCGTTGTCGGACGCCCGGACTCCGCGAAAGACGACACACGACTTCTTTTCGCCCGCCGGAAAAAGGATCCGGTAGCGGCCGCCAAGCACTGCGTCGCCTTGCTGGAACACAATCCGTTTCTATTTCTATCACGTCTCCCGCGATCCCTGCCAGCCCGGGACGAGCCGGCGCTCGTTCAAATCCCTTGGAAGGAATTCGAGACCACGGCCTGCTTGCCGCCCACGGTGACGACCTGGCCGGATTCGAAGTTCGCGCCGGACTCCGGTTCGTAGGCCTTGGTGTCGGCCGTGCCTTTCTCCGTGTCGTAGAGCACCACGTCCTTGGCGCCCGACTTCTTCTCCGACTTCACCGGCACCGCCACGTAGCGGGCCTTCGACTTCTTCATGTGTGCCGCGTTGGCCGGCTTGCTGGCATAGCGCTGGCCGGCCTGCTGCGCCTGCATCCGCTGCTGGTGGGACGCGTTGTAGCTCTTCGCGAAAAGGTAGCCGGCACCAGCGCCAATCAGCCCCCCGATGAGGGCGCCGCGGCCGCGATTGTTGTCGTCGATCGCATAGCCGAGCCCCGCCCCGAGGGCTGCTCCGATTCCCGTGCTCGCGCCCGGATTCACCTCGCCGGTCGGTCCGCAGCCGCTCAAGCCGCTGATCCACATGCCGGCGATCGCCGGCACCGTCACCCCCCTAACAAGCGTCGTTTTCATGGCAGTACGGTCATCCTCACCTCCGGTTAGGGCGGATTCAAGCCATTCCTCACTCTTTGCGCAGCGAGTCCTTGTAGGCGGCGATCAGCAAGTCACTGTACAGCGAGCTTTTCCAGAAGGACACGAAGCTCGACAGCTTGTCCGCGCTGCTGCCGTGGCGGAGTTCGTCGCCGAGGTGGAGGTTGAGCAGGATCGACTCCGGCACCCGGCCGCAGATCCGCTCCGCCCGCAACGCCTTCGCCAGCGCGTTGTCGCGGGCGGCGTCGATGAATTCGCCGAAGGCGGCGGAGTGCTTCGACTCCGCCACCGACCACCATTCGACATCGGGGAAATTGTACCAGCGCAGCATCATCTTCGAGACCTCAAGGTAGGCAAATGCGCCGCTGCCCAACAGACTTACCAGCGAGTTCGCGCCCGGCCCGGCGGCCTCATCCGGCGCGCCCTCGGCTCCCGCGATGCCCGGACTCATCTGCCGCCGCAGGGTCAAGCCCACCGCCACCTCGGCGCGATCGTAGAAGGGCTCGATCTCCCACAGCAGCGAGGGAAACTCTTCCAGCGAGCGCCCCTCGAAGCGCTCGCGGCAGATCGTCTTCCAGCTTTCCCGGGCGACGGAATTCAGCAGCACCAGCGATGACTCCGCGGCGAGCGCGTAGCTTCGGCCCTGTTGGTCGAAAAACTCCGGATCCATCTCGACCGTCACGCCGGATGTCGCCGGCGCGATCTCTTGCCAACGGTCGGCGGTGGCGAGCCGGCACTTCGCCAACGCGATCGAGGTCGTGGCCTGGCGGATCGACAGGTTCACCAGCAACTCTTCCCACGGGCTCAAGGTCTTTGGCGTGCCGTCCTGGCCGGCGAGCAGCGCTTTCATCCGGTCCAGTTGCAGTTCGCCGTTCTTCCGGTAGATCTCCGCTTCCTGGAGCATCCCGGCCAGATTCAGCGCGTCGATCCTTCCGCTGAGGTCGGCGCTTTGCAGGTACGTCGCGACCTTGCCGGCGAGTTCGCTGCTGCGCCCGCCGAGGCCGGCCGATTCGCCACGAAGGTAGCTGGCGGCTCCACTGAATCCGTCGCGCTTGCTGGCCAAGTTCACGCCAAGGGTCATTTCATCCACCATGGCCCCGGCCAGTGCGCCGATGGTGCGATAGAACCCGACGGCGAATGCGCCCTTCTTTTCCGACACCTCCGCCTCCTGTAGCACCGCGGCGCGCGACTGCACCATCCCGGTGATCTGCTTGAGTTGCTCGCTCGCATCGCCAAACGTCTTGGCAGCCGACTCCAACAGCAAGCCATCCGCGGCAGCGGTTTGCGCCGCGATCGCCTGGCGCGAGGTCCTGAGCCGCTTCAGCAGCGCGGTGTCGATGCGCGGCAAGGCGCGGGAATGGGCCGCCGCCTCGCCGTTCGCAGGATGCGGCTTTCCGGTGAGGAAACGATAGGCATCCGCCAGCGTGGCGATCTCGACCACTTCCGCGATCCCCAACTGCTTCGCCCGCTCCTCGACATCGATCAAATCGCCCCCCGAATGCTGCTGCGCCAGCCGCTTGCCGGCCGGATAGCCGAAGCGCTTGATCCCCGACTTTGCGGCGCCTTCGAGCTTTTCGATGATGCCGCTGACCGGGCCGCAGGTCCCGTCCGGATTGACCGTGCCGGTCATGGTGGTGTCCGGCAGAATCTCCTGCTTCGTCATCAGCGCCGTCATCGTGGCGGTGATCAGCATCCCGGCGGAGGGCCCATCGATGGTGCCGGCGGAAATCACCTCGAATTCGTGATCGGTGACCGGCTGGCCGAGGCTCTGGCTGGCCACGAATGCGGCCACCCACACCGAGCCATCCCACATCACGCCGGTGCCGGCGATCCGCTCGCGCTTCAAGCCGACCCGCGCCCGGCCCGAGGTGTTGCCTTCGACGCGGATGGTCAGCGGCGTGGTGCCACCCTCGATCTGGTGCTCGGTGCGGAGGTAATAGACCGCCCGCACCTCCGCCTCGCGGCGTTCCTTGAGACGATACTCGACGAGATCGCGGTCCTTCTCCGACGGCGGCTCCTCTTCGGTCTTGACCACCGGCGGCGGCACCACTGGAACCGCGGGGACCTCCGGCCTCGCCACGGGCGGGTCCGGCTCTTTGACCGGCGGCGGCGCGGGCAGAGGCTCGACGGCTCGAGGTGAATCCTCCGTCTTGACCACCACGGGCGGTGCCGCGGCAGGTTTCTGGACATGGCGATAGGCCAGATAGGCGGCCCCCGGCAGGACAATCACCAGCAAGCCCGCTATGATCGCCAGCATCGGCGAGCGCTTCTTGGGAGCCTGCGGCATCATCAACGGCGCCACCGTTCGCGGCATCGCCGCTGCCGGCGGTGGGGGTGGCGTTGGAGAAGCGAGCGGTGGCGGTGCGGGCGACGCGCCTTCCCGCGCCCGGGGAGATTCGCGACCGGACAGGATCGCCGTGAACTCCGGTCCGAAGTCGCCAAAGAGCGCCCACAGCAACTCACGTGCCGTCTTGAACCGGGTCCTGCCGCTCAGACAACCGCGCAGCGTCGCGGTGAATGACTCCGACAGCACCGGCTCGCTCAAAGGGTCCCCCATCCCACCCGTGACGAGGTGAAAGGCGACTCTCGCCACGCTTTTGACCAGCGGCTGCTCGGAGTCCGTCGGCGTCGTCAAGGTCCGCTCGCAGACCTCCTCGCCGTCCAGCGCCAACGGACTGAGCCGGATCTCCAACTCCGGCCAACGATTCACCGGCGTCGCGAAAAAATCCTGCTCGCGCCGCAGATCGCCGATGTCGGCATAGACGTCGGAAAGCGTGAAATCAAAGGCTGGCGCGCCGCTGGAAATGAGATGGTCCACCCCTCGGGCGAGCCGTTCCACGATCCACGCCGTCTCGAAGGGACTGCACGCGCCTTTCCCTCGCTCTACCCGCAGCAATGGCAGGGCTTCGGTCCACCGTTCGGCGATCAGGAACGAATCCAAGTCCTCCCGCACCTCGAACACGGACAGCAGGTTGGGATGGTCGAGGTTCTTCGCGAACTCCGCCCGCTCCCGCAAGCGGGTGGCGACCGGCCGCTGCTTGCGGATGAACGATGCGACCGCCCGCACCGCCGCGGGCACGCCGTCCTCCACCCGCGTCGCCCGGAAGACGACGCACGAACTGCCCTCACCGGCCAGATCCTCGATCCGGTACCGCCCCCCGAGCACTGGGTCGCCTTTTTGAAACACGTCAAGTTTCCTTACATCTTCCCGCAGCCTTCCGCCAGCCGGGAAAGACAAAAGGCCGCCCCGCCGGATCAAGGGGCGTGAATCAGCGGGCGCTCCGCCGTCTGGATCAAGTACTGGCTCATGAAAAAGTCGTAGTTCCAAGTCTGCATCCCGGCGGCCGGATTGTTGATCGTGAGATTGTTGTCGGAGATGCCGACGATCACAACCCAGTGTCCGCTCAATTGGCCGGGCCAAGCGCCCGCGTAGATCAGCGGGCCCTTTTTCAGCATGTCCCACATGCCTTCATCCGACAGCGATGCATAGAGTACCGTGAACCCCAGCTTGCGGGTGATGCGTTCACGTTCGGTGATTCCCGTGTTGGAACGATAGAGTTCCTCGGTTTCGGTGTCTTCCGAAGGATCGATCAAGCCGGCGCCCATGCCCTTGTCCCGGTAGTATTTCACGACCATCTGAAGCGAGGTATACCAGCACGACCAGGTCTGGGGCTGCCGCATGATCGGGACATTGTGATGGATCGAGGTGTTCATCCGGCCGGGCAGCCAGATTTCGCCAGGCATGGCGGCGGAGCTGAAGCAGTAGTTCTTTTGGTCGGCGGTGAGCAACTTGCAGCCGACGTATTCCTGAAGGTACCAGTTGACCTCTGGCGCCGCCTGCAAGGGCGCCTGCGGCAAGCCCGGGTAATTGTAGCGGATCAATTCCCATGCGCCCATTCCCTTGCCCCGCGCCAGCGACTCCCACGACTCACCATCCCGGACCTTGTGCTTCTGGCCGCCCGCCGGCCGATAGGTGCGGGCGACCGGGCTGACCGGGCGACGGATACAGTTGGGGTGGATCGGCATGATCGCTCCTCCTGACTTTCCAGCGCGGACAAATCCGACGCCAATAATCCGGCGAAGATGCTTCCTAACCGTCCGCGCTTCAATCCAAAAGTCGGCAACTCACCCCCGTTCCCTCCTCAGCCCGAGCGCGGCCAGCGCCAGGCTGAGCGCCGTCCACACGGCCAAGTAAGCCACCGCCCAAGCCGCTGGCGATGTCGCTCGCCACGTCACGCCGCGCTCGCCTCCATTCACGAAGGCATCCCAGGTCTGCTCGTCCACCAGCACCTTGAGGTTTTCGAAGGCGCGCTCGCGAGCCTCGTCGTCGCGGGCGTCCTCGTGCTGATCCCACGCAAGGCTCGTTTCCATCAGCCGCTGGCCGGAATAGCCGGGCACCAGACGGGCGATCTGGCGGACGGCAAACCTTCCCGACCGTGCGCGGATGCCAGCGTCCTTTTCCGGCGGTTGCCAGTGATCGAGCGGAAACACGAAACCCGAAAACAGAATCTGCGGGATCACCAGCAGCGGCACCACGAATGACGCCTGGGCCGAACGCCGCGCCCACGCCGAGACCGCCAATCCCCAGCTGGTCGCGCAGAGGACGATCGCCGCCGCACCGACCAGCTGCCAGAAGCGACCGGCAACGATCGAAAGCGCATCCGCCCCCGCCGGATAGGTTCCGACGCCGGGATACCAAGGCACCGACAGGATGGTCCACAGCACGGCGACTTGAAGCAAGGTCAGCGCGCCGAAGAACACGAACTTCGCCCCGAGATAGGGAACGAGCCCGAGACCGATGCCGCGTTCACGGTCGAGAATGGCTTTCTCCCGGACAATCTGCGGCGCCGCATTGCTGCAGCCAAACCAGAAGGCGACGATGATCCCGAAGAACAGCTTGTAGGGGATCGAGCCTTCGTCAACCGAGACCAGGCTCAGCGCGATGCCGATGAGCAGCGGTTGACCGACGAGCAGGGCGATGCTGACCCGGTCGCGCTTCAGCAGCTCGAACTGCCGCTGTAACAACAACAATGCTTGCCGCCATGCGCTCTTGGCCTCGGCCGGCCGGGGGGCCGCCGCGGCCTCCGCCTCGGCGGTGGATTCCGGGGTCACCGCGGGCCAGCGTCCGGGCCACCGATCGAGCTCCTGATAGATGCTTGAGAGATCCTGCACACCGAAGTGCGCGCGGGCGGCGGCGCTGTCCCCTTGGAAGACCACCTTGCCGCCGTGGACGACCGCGAAGCTGTGCATGCGCCAGACGTTTTCGAGCACATGGGTAGTGCAGACCACGCTGCAACCGGAATTGGTCACGTCGCGGAGCATCGTCATCAGCTCTTGCTCCGACGCCGGATCGAGGCCTGAGGTCGGTTCGTCGAGGAAAAGGATGCGCGGGCGTCCCATCAGTTCGACGGCCACGCTGACGCGCTTGCGCTGGCCGCCGGAAAGTTCGCCCACGCGCTTGGCAAGCATGGTCGAGAGCCGCTCGGCCATCTCCGCCTGGCGGGCCGGATCCTTCCTTTCGAAGTCGCGGTTGCGCCACTGGAAAAAGATCCGGCCGACCACCCGCTCGATCAGACTGGCGATTTCGTGTTCGGGCGTCCGGTCGGGCAGACGCAGCCGCGCGCCGAAATGCAACGCCTGACGGACGGTGAGATCGAGGTGGACGATATCGTCTTGCGGCACGAATCCGATCAATGACCGCCGTTCCGCCGGCGACTCGGGAATCGGCCGGCCGTCCAAGGACACCGTCCCGCGGCCGGGTTTCAAGAGGTCGCTGACGCACCGGAGCAGCGTGGTCTTCCCCGAGCCGCTGGGGCCGAGGATGCCGACGAAATGTCCGGCCGGCACGTGGAGCGAAGCGCCGTCGAGCGTCCACTTCGCGCCACCGTCGAAGCTGAGTGCGATGTCGCGCCCATCGAGCGCGGCACCGAGCGAGTTCGCGCACGGAATCAAGGTGCCGCCGCCCTCGTAGCGAAGGCACAACGGGCCGACTTGGAGGTAGTCGCCCAGAATCAGGTCGCGACGGCTGAACAACTGGCCATTGAGCAATACACCCCGCTCCTCGAAGCCGCTGGCCTCGACCTGGAACCCCTGCGGGAGCGCGGCCACGGTCACGCAATAGGCGCGACGCGCGGACTCGCCATGGCCGTTGCGGATGTGATAGTCGCAGGTCGAGTCACTGCCGATCGAGACGCCTTGCCGGAGATCGATGCGGGAGACCTCCACACCGCCAGAAAAAACCCGCGGCCGTTCCTCGCGCGCCGCCGCCGCGAGCTTGGTCCCGTGCACCGACTCCGGTGGCTTCCAAGCCAGCGCCAGCAGGTACGATCCGAGCCGTACCTGCGCGCCATCGGAAAGCCGAACCGGTCCCCTCACCTTCCCGCCGCCCACCTCGAAGCCATCCCCTTCCGGCTCCAACACGACCTCATCGCCGGTCCACAGGATCGTCCCGCCGGCCGGGGCGGAGGGCAGGCACAGCTCTGCCGTGTAGGAGGGGCCAATCCGGACCGCCTTGCCCGGGGGCAGCCGGACCCGCAGGCTGGCGCCTTCAAGGCAGCGGATCTCGGGCCAGTCGGAGGTGGCCATGGGCGTCACTTGCGCGGGTCCTTCACCAGCCAGATTTCCCCGGCACGACTCCGTTCGCGGGATTCAAAGATTACCGGTTGGCCGCTCTCCACGTTGTCGGGCACGGGAAGCATCGGAATCACCTTCACCCGCTCGGCGATTTCCGCGGCATTCATGCCCATCTTGTGAGGATCCGTCAGGTGACGGACCAGGTAGTCCTTCAGCTTGTCGGCGCGCTCCTTGATGATGCGCTTGTTGATGGCGTCCGCGGTGTTGCCCTTGTCGGCGAAGCCGAGCACGAAGAAGAACGTCTTCGGGTTGACCGCGAGATCGCGGAAGCCCTGCTCCTCGAACTCGGCATCCAGCCGCCGCTGGTAATCCAGCGGGAGCTGCGTCGCCCCCTTCGGAAAAAACACCGTGCCCACCTTGTGGATGTCCCCTTCCCCCTGGGTCAGGATCGCGTCCTTGTAGAGAAATAGCAGACGGATGTTTTCGGTATTCTGCGCCGACAGGTCGAGGAGGTCGAAGCGCTTCTTGATCTCATCGGCGAAAACGTTGACCGCCTGAGTCTTGGTTTCGACCACCTTCTTCTTCTCAATGAGCAGCATCGCGGTGATGCGCTGTTCGCCGACCTCGTTGCGGGCGACGATGATCACCGGCACATAGCCGCCATCGGGAGTCGGCTTCCGGGCCTCGCCGGAAAAGCGGCCGGTGATCGAGTCGAACTTCAAGCCATACGCCTCGTGACCGCTGGCGCTGTATTGCAGTTTCGCGCCACCGGTCGCCGGGATCCCGTCGGGCCCGTACTGCTCGCCCTCGATGCCGGGCGACAGCAGGACATTGCCGCCCTCCTTCTCGAACTCGCGGTTGGAGAGATCGAACTTCGGCAGCACCGCCTTCACATCGGACGCCAGATAGATCTTCGGCGATTTCAGGCGCGGCTTCCCGTCGCCGGCGGTGACGTAGAAGTAAGTGTCGCAGGAGGAGAAATCCGTCGTCGGCGAAAAGCGGAACACGACCTCCTTGACGTCCTCGTCCGGCCCGGGCTCGACACGCATCTCGACCCAATCTTCATTGCGGATCGGCAGCACCTGGTCGGCGTTGCGGACGCGGAAGCGCAGGGTCTTCTCCTCGCCCGGCTTCAGGCGTTCCTCCACGCTCTCTGCCCACGGCATGCCGTCGCCGGTGAGGAACTCGACCTGCTTGCGGGTCATCTTCCCCGCCACCACGATTGCGGCCACGCCTAACAAGACCAGCAGCCCGGCCCCGGCGAAGATCCACCAGTAGCGGGCGAAGAAGCCCTTCGGCGGCCGGCTCTGGTTCGGCGATGGCGGCGGCGGTGGCGGCGGTTCCACGGGGCGCACCGGCGGCGGCGAATCGGCAGTGAATTTCATCGCCGAGTCCACGTCGCGGAAGAACTCCACGTCGGAGATCATGTTGTCGCGGAAGGCTTCTTCGACGTGGGGCGCGGCATGGGCCACCCGCAACCGGAATCCGCCCTCCTTCACCCACCGCGACAAGCGTAGCAGCTCGGCGAGCCCCATCGGATCGAGCGCGTCGATCTCGCTGAAATCCAGCACCACCTTGCGCTCGCGGCCGATCAGGAGGTTTTCGACGCCTTCCTGCATCCTCACCACCCCGGCGGAATCGAGCACGCCCTTCAGCCGCGCGATCGCCACGCCTCCATTGTCCTCTATCGTGAATTCCATGACAGGTCTCTCTATCACATCTTGAACCCTTGCCCGGGCTCCGTCGATGCGATTTCAGCCGGACGCGCCGCGCAACTCGGCGGCGAGCCGCAAAATCTCGTCGCGCACCTCGCGGTCGCGGTCTTGCGAGCCGAACACCCGCGTCCGCGCCTTGGCCACCAGCCCGGCGATTTCCGCCAGCGGCGCGCGGTGGATCGCTTCGGGCGGCTCGTCCAAGCGGTCCGCGGCGCTTTGAAAAAAGAACGCCCGTCCCTCTCCGCCGAGCATGCGGATCAGGCAGGCCAAGGTCTCCGGCCACAGTGGCCCCGCGTCGGGAGGACAGAGGCCGGTGAACTCCGCCAGCAGTCGGCCGACCTCCGGAGCCATGCCCGCCGCCGCGACCTCCGGCGGCAGGCGGTCGCGCAGCAGCAGGGCATCGTCTAACACGGCGGCCAGCGGCCGCTCCGGGGATTCGAGGAAAAGCTGCAGGCCGAGCACCCCGAGCGCGTAGAGGTCGCAGGCCGACCCGAGCTTGGGATGGAGCAACAGATCGACCTGCGGATGAGTCGCACCTCCGACCAACAGCGCGGCACGGTCCGCCGGAATTTTTCCCGCGAACAGCCATTCGCGCGGCGAAGCGCCCGACGCCATCTCGCCGGGCAGCACCACCACGCCCGCCGCGGTTTCGAAATGAATCTCGAGACGAAAGCCATCCGGCCCCGACAGCGGCTGATCCGTCTGCAAGGTGGCTTCCACCGTCGCGTAACCGTCCGCCGGATCGGCGACCCGCCGCACGCGCAGCGACGCGGTCGTGCGGAGCGTGTGCAGCGGACCGGGCAGCCGGTAAGGCCCCGGCGACGCGGTGGCGTCGGCGAGGTAGTGGCGGTCAGAGGTGAGGACTGCTCCGCCGCCGCGATTCAACGTGACGCGGGCGGACCACAACGACGGCAGGCCGCGTCCGCCATCCGAGAGACGGACGCCGAAATGAGCCTCATCCAAATTGAGGAACGGGGCGCCGCGCCGCGCGGTGGTGGTGGCGATCGTTTCCACGGCGTCGTGAAGCAACGCGAGTCGCAGGTAGAACTCCTCCGCCCCGAGCGCCCCGGCACCGACGCTTGGCAGCAGGAAATGCCGCCATCTCCCTTCGCCCGCCGTTTCCTCCGCGAGTTCGAGATACACCGGCGGCAAGCCCTTCAGCCATGCCTTCGGCATCTCCGCTCTCCAACACTCGCCACGCAAGCAAGCGGCGAAGGCCCGCCACGGGATGACCCCGGCGGGCCGAACAAAGATCCGGCCGCCTTCCGGGTTGAACGCGACCGCTTCGGGAAAGGCGTCATGGCAACGCTTGGCGACGCCATTGAGCGGTGCGTCGGCCGTGAGCGCGATCCATTCGCCGGTGCCGCGATTCTGGAGGTACCGGTGGAGCGAGCCCGCGTACGTGGGCAAGCCGCTGGCTTTCAACGCCACCTCGTTGCGACAGAGTTCCCACTCGGCGGCCACGGCCAAGGGCTCCAGCGATTTATCTAACAAAATCGGGCGGCCGGCTTGATCTTCGTTGGCGAGCCGGAGCGTGGCGGTCCCGTCGGCGGTCGCGATCTCCTCGCGGAGGGAACTCCAGCGCTGGTCGAGCATGGCATTCGTCCAGTTGATCGTCGGATAGGCGGCCGCGAAGCCGCCGACCCGCTGGACCCATATTTCCAACAGCTCGTGGAGATTTCCCGCGGCATCGAGCAAGCCGCCGGCATACACGGAGGCTTCGGCGTGGCGGCGCAAGGGCGCGAAAGGGTCGTCGTGGCCGGCGAAAAGCACCAGTCGCAACGCCGGTGAATCCGGCGGTCCGAGCGGCACGGTTTTCATTTCCGCGGAACTCATGTCATCCCCTTCCCACTGGGCGCCGCTGCCTGACCGCCCACCACGAGTAGCCGAACAGCAGCAGCGAGGTCGCGCCAGCCAGGATCGCCATTGGCAACACCGCGTCGCGCTCGCGCTCGACCACGATGGTGCCGCTGGCGGGCTTCAAGCGACCTTCGAGTTCTTCCACGGTGAAGACCCAGTTGCCCACCGGCAGGTCGCGGGCCCGCGGCATCTTGCCTTGCGCGTCGTTGAACAGGCTCTTGGCATCCAGCGAAAGGCGCGACACGCCCTGCCAGTTGCCCGTGTTCAAGGCGTAAACCATCAGTTCCGGCGCCTCGCGGTCCTCAAGGGAGATGCGGAACTTGTAGTCCAGCGGCTTGTCCGCCGCCGTGGGGTCGCGCTCGATCTGCCATGCGAGGAAGGGCGCTTGATTGCGGAACACCTTCGGCGTCTCCGAGGCGAGTCCGCCCAACAGGGTGATCGCACCCTCGATCTTCGGCGGCGGAGCTGCCTCGGGTGCGGCCACCTTGCGCGTCAGCACGACCGGATCGAAACCCGCGGCGACCATGCAGATGTAGGGCTTGGTTTTCCGTCCCATGAGCCCCGGCGGCTGGTGGGCGAGCACCGCGATGCCGTGGTCGTCGCGGGCGAACCGGTCGGGCCCCCAGTTATCTAACAATGCCTGGTCGGCCGGCGAGTGCTCCGGGTCGTCGTGACCGTCCGAAATGACGAAAAGGTAGTAGCCGGCGCGGCTGCCCTTGCGACTGCGGACCTGGGCCATCGCGAGCGCGAGGTTGGTGTGCTGGTCGCGGAATTCCTGGGCGCGGGTGAGATCCGAGAGCCGGTGCAGATCGCCCATGCGGTAGGTGAAGCGGCTGGAGGCCGCCAGCGTCCGGTGGCGATCGCCGAAGAAGGTGATGTTGATCTGGTCGAAGTCGCCGGCCAGCGGCTTCACTTCTCCTTCACCGGTGAACAGGCGCCGGAAATAATCGACCTGCAGGAAGTGATACTGGCGGTCGGCGTTTTCCACCCGGAGATAGTCCAACATCTCCTTGTCGTCGCCTTCGAACGGTTGCCATGGCTCATGCAAGCCGGTGCGGCCCGAGGAGGCGCGGCGGAATTGGCCGCGGATGAGATCCGTCACCACATCGATCGCCGCCCACGCGGTCTCCGGATGCATCGACCCCGAGACATCGACGAGGATCTCGATGTCCTTGCGCAGCAATTCGTCAGTGGAAGTGGCGCCATCATCCTGGGCCGCGGCGGTGCCGGCCAGCAGCGCCAGCCAAGCGGCAATCCACGAACATTTGCGGAAGGGCCTCACAGGATGCGTACGGCGAAGATTTTTGTCCCGGCACGGACTAAAGACATTGCCACCGCGCAGCATGAGACACCATCATGCAGTCGTCTAGGAAAAGAACCATGACGCCGGAAATCAACGGTCAATGGCTGGCCTCTGGCGCGGAACGGCTGCGGTCGCTCCAATCCAGCAGCGCGCACCTGAGCGGCGAAAAGCGCCGCGATTACCTGCGCCAGGAGCTGTTGGAGATGGTGCAGGGCTTTCCCGAAGGCGAGCGCGCCGCCCGCTTGGAAGCGCTGGCAAGTTGCTTTCCCTCCGATGACGCTCCGCCCGCCACGGACGATACCCCGGAAGGGATGTTAGAACGGACGCGGCGGCTGTTGGATCAACTCGACCCGGCGGCGAGGCAAGCCTATCAGGCACGCCTGCGCGGCTTGTGTGGAGACGCCATCACTCCGCCGCCGCTGCCCGCCGCCGGCGACCTGCACGGGATGCTCCGCTACGATGCTGCCCAGCTGCCCCACTTGCAGCTCGCCCTGACGGTGCTGAAGTCGGGCAAGCTCGAGATCCATTCGCCCGCCGCACTGGAGCTGCTCAATCTGGTCAAGACCGCGGCGCTGCTGATCGACACCTTCGCCGGCATCGAGGGCGTCTTCTGGAAAGTCTGGGCCGCCGCCGCGCCGAGGTCACCGGTCCAGGATCCTTTCGACGGCGGCTTCCTCGCCGCGACGGCACGTTTGTTAGAAGCGACGCCCGGCGCATCCTTCGCCAGCTACAGCCGCTCGGTGACGCAAAGCGGCCAACAGCTCGTGGCGATGCTTTCCGCGATTCCCACGGCGCTCGACCGGCTGGCGCGCGAGTGGCTCGACCAATTCGCGCCGGAACGCATCGCCGCCGATGTCCGCCGCACCGAGCGCGGGCCGCTCGGCGGCCAGCCCGAACAGCGGTTCTGGCGCGAGTACGAGTATCGCTGCGCCGACTTCACGCCGCAGCGGCTTGTCGAAAGTTTTTTCCGCCACCTCGCCGAGTCCGCCGGCTCGATGACCGCTTCGACCTAACATCATGTCCGACCAAATCCATTGGCGCGAAGGCCTGTTCCTCCAGCCACATCACCTCCAGCAGTTCCAGCGGGGCCTGCACCGGCGCATCGAGCAATCCGGACGGATCCGCGGCCCTCACTCGTACGGCGTGATCGACATGGATTTGGCGGAAGATGACCTCGAGAACTTCCAGGTCCGCTTCCGCAAGTTGCACGCGATTTTGCCCGGTGGCACGCTGCTGCGCTTTCCTGAAGATGCCGACTTGCCGGTGCTGAATCTGAAGGAGGCTTTCGCCACCGGCGCCGAATCGCTGCTGGTCCATCTCGCCGTGCCGCTGTGGTTCGAGGAACGGGCGAACGTTTCCGAAGACGCCGGCAACGGCGGCGTGCCGGCGCGCTTCGCGGTGACGCGCGAGGAAACCAACGACGAGAACACCGGCCAGCATCCGCAGACGGTGGAAATGCGCCGGCTCAACGGGCGCTTGCTCCTCGATGGTCCCGATCTGCGCCGCCACGACTACGAGTTGCTGCCGGTGCTGCGCGTCGTCCGCACCGAACGCCAGAACCTGCCGGACATGCCTCGCCGCGACGCCGCCTTCGTGCCGGGCGCGATCACCTTGGCCGGCATGCCGGGCATCCGCGAACTGGTGCGCGACCTCGGCAGCCGCATCACCGCGGTGCGGCGCGAGTTTTCCAGCCTGCTCGCCGACAATCCGCCTTTTGGCGAGTCGTTCGGCGGCGAGTCGCTGCGCTATCTTTTCCGCCTGCGCATCCTGTCACGTTTCGAAGCCACCCTGCCGGCACTGGTCGAGGAAGGCGGCATCGCGCCCTTCGATCTCTACCTGCACCTGCGGGAGCTGTTAGGAGAATTCGCCGCGCTGGAACCCGAGCAGGAGGACTTCTCCACCGCGCCCTACGACCATGCCAACGGCTACCCGGCCTTCGCCGAACTGACGACGCGCATCCGCAAGTACCTCACCGGCCCGCGCCAGCGGTACCGCAGCGTTGACTTCGTGAAGGAAGAGCGCCGTTTCATCGCGCCGGTCAGCGCCGAGCTGTTCCATGAAGCGGCCAGCTTTTTCCTCGCCGTGCGTTCGGCGTGGCCGGCATCGGACCTCGTCCGTCTGGTCGAGGACTCGTCGCAGTTCCAATTGCTGCCGGGCGAGGTCGCGCGCGACAAGGTCGCCGTTCGCGGCGTGAAAATGAAGGAAGTCCGCAGCCTTCCCTTTGGACTGCCGCGCGATCCGGGGCTCTATTACTTCCGCGTTCTCGCCGAAGAGAGCCGCGAACTCTGGGAACGCCTTACCAACGACACCGAGGCCTGCATCCAGTTCTCCGGCTCAGGTGCCTCGGACTTCAAGATCTCGTTCATCATCCCGATTCCCACCCGCACCTCGTGACCGCGCACCAGCTCTATCAACCGGTGTTCGAGTTCATCTGCGAGTCCAGCCGGCTCGCCCGCAACCGTGCGCGGCTCGATCCCACCGAGTTGCGCCGCCGCGCCATCACGATCCTGTCCGACGTCGCCGATACCGCGCGCCGCGATCCGTCGCTGGCCGGACATGTCCAAAGCCTGCAAACACCCATCAAGCACTTCATCGACGGCATGATGGCACGCCACGTCCTACAGTCACCACAGTCGGAAGAGTGGCACGAGAACCGCCTCGGCTACGAGGCCAGCCGGCACGGTGACCAGGCGTTTTTCGATAGCCTGAAGGATGCGCTGCGCGAACCGCCCTCGCCGGCCGCGGCCGAGCGGCTGATGGTCTATTACACCTGCCTGGGGCTCGGCTTCCAAGGCGTCGAGTCGTCCGCACGCATCCGCGAACTGTTGGACGAACTACAGCCGAAGGTCCGCCAGTTCCTCGACGTCGATCAGCCTGAGAAACTCAGCCCGCCGGCCTATCAGGGGCTCGACGAGCGCGACCTCGTCCGCCCGCCGCGCGAGCGCAAGCTCGCGACCATCGCCGCGGTGCTGTGCGCCATCCTCGCCGGAACCGGGCTCTACGCGTGGGCCTACCTCCGCTTCAACCGCAGCATCCCGGACGAACTGCGGCAGATCATCGGGTCATCGCAGGATTTCTCGCCATGGACCCCCGGTGAAGAGGGCCAGCGTCCCGACGACCGCTCGAAAGAAGCACCCGCACCATGAACCCGCGTCGCCCCATAGCCGCCGCCGGCATGAGCCTTCCCGGGCTCCTGTTGCTGGTGGTCTGCGGACTCACACTGGCCTCGCTCGGCACGATGGCCTTCCTGCAGTTCGGCATCTGGGGCGTGCTGATCTTCGCCCTCGCCGTCGCGGGAGTCATCATCGTCGGGCTGGTGATCTACCTCATCGTCCGCTGGATCTCGCTGAGGAAAGCGGCGCGCTTCGAGAAACAGCTCAGCGCCAGCCACGACACCGCCGGCCCCTCGACCGACCCGGCCGAAATCGCCCGCCGCGAGGAGCTGCGCGACAAGTTCAAGGCCGGCCTCAAGACACTCACCGACAGTGGCAAGAACCTGACCCGCTTCCCGCTTTACGTGATGGTCGGCGAACCGGGCGCCGGCAAGACCGAGGCGATCCGCCACAGCTCGATCCGCTTTCCGCAGGGCATCAACGACCTGCTCCAAGGCGTCGGCGGCACCTACAACATGGACTGGTGGTTCACCAATGACGCCATCATCCTCGATACCGCCGGCGCGTTGTTGCTCGAGGAGTCGAACAAGGCGCAGTTCGAGGAATTCCTCGCGCAGCTCAAGCATTACCGCCCCGACTACCCGATCACCGGTCTGGTGCTCGCCATTCCCGCCGACAGCCTGCTGACCGATGACCCGCGCCATCTGGCGGAAAAGGCCGGCCGCATCGTCGAGCAGTTCGCCGTGCTCCAGAAGTCGCTCGATCTGCGCTATCCCGTTTACGTCATGGTCACCAAGTGCGACCTCGTGACCGGCTTTCGCGAGTTCTTCGACGCTCCGGGCAACGAGTCCTTCGAGCCGCAGATGCTCGGCTGGTCGAACCCCGAGCCGCTCGACCAGCCCTTCGAGCCGTCGCGCACTGGCAAGCTGTTGGACCCGCTCGCCGAGCGCCTGCAACGGGTGCGCGACAAGCTGCTGGCCGCCGACTGGCCGACCGGCCCGGACATCCGGCGGCTGGATTTCCTCGATGCCGTCCATGCCTTTCCCGGCGAGTTCCGGAAACTCTTCGAGCCGCTCGGCAAGTATTTGGAAATCCTCTTCCACGCCGACCGCTGGCAGAACCAACGTCCGCCATTCTTCCGGGGCATCTATTTCACCAGTTCGCTGCGCCAGGGCGCGGTGCTCGACAAGGAACTCGCCGCGGCGCTGAACCTGCCGCTGTCGCGCCTGCCCGACGTGCGGGGCTACCAGACCGAAAAGGCGCTCTTCCTGCGCGATTTCTTCCTCGAAAAGCTGTTCCGCGAAAGCGGCCTGGTCACCCGCTTGACCAACATCGCCGCCGGCCTGCGCAACCGGCTGATGCGCTTCTACCTGATCACCGCCTCGGCGTTGCTGCTGTTGTTCCTCACCGGTTGGTTCGCCAGCCAGCGTCTTGACAAGCGCCTCGCCGCCGAGCGCAACCTGTGGAGCCTCGCCAACCAGACCTGGGACAACGGGACCTTCCTGCCCATGTTCGAGCGCGGCGGCCCCGAGGGCGGCTGGCGCTTCACCGGCGAAGAACCGGTGATGCACTCAGGCTTCACCCGCTTCGCCTATCAACGGAAGCTCGCCGAGGAAGTCGACAAGGGGCTCGGCTGGGGCACCTACTTCGCGCCGCTGCCGGCCTACCGCCAGCTCAAGCACGACCGCGAGCGCGCCCGCATCGTCGTCGTCGAAGGCAGCATCATCCGCCCGTTGCTGCAAGCGGCGCGCGAAACCCTGCGCGACTCGCAGCGCTCGGTCGGCTCCGATGTCGAAGTGGCGGCCGCGGTGTCGTTGGTCGAACTCGAGACCTATTTTGAAAAGTCCAAGCCCATCGCGACTCCCGACGAGGTCGCCCGCCTGTTTGGCCCGCTGTTCCGGCTGGCCACTCCCGCCCATTTCGTGGCGAAGGGCAGCCAGCCAGCTCCGGATGCGGACAAGGAACAGGAACTTCATCGGCTGATTGCCGCCGCATGGGAAGAGGTCGAGTCCGGGGATCTCGACCGCATGCGCTGGATGGCCGAGGGCCCACCCTACCGCGCGATCTCGCGTGGCATGCGGCTGTTCACCCAACACAAGAAGACCATGGACCGGCGCCAGGCGGAGACCATGGACATGGCCAAGCTGCGCGAAAAGTTGGCCGGTGATTTCCACATCTACGAAAGCGAGATCTGGGACTTGATGCAGCAACTCGGCGAAGATTACCGCGCCACCGAGGGCAAACTGGGCAAGCTCGCCGAGGTGGGACGCGAGCTCGACAAGCTCGCCGATCCGACGGCCAACACGATGCGCCGAGCGCAATATGCCGAGTACGATGCCCGCCTGCGCAAGCTCCTCGCGGATTTGCCATCCCTGCTCACCAGCGAAGTCGGCGGGATGCTGGAAGCAGCCGGCAAACCCGACCCGGAGTGGGTGAGAATCGAGGACGCGAAGCGGGCCTTCGATCCCGAATCCGAATCGGCATTCCTGTGGGCGGCGTACCTTGATCCCGCTCCCGACGGCACGCCTCTCTACAAAAAGCGGCTCGAAGCCTTGTTCGGACACTTTCCCTTGCTCGATCCGAATCACGAGCTGGCACGCGGACTCCAAAAGTCCGAACCCGGCCAACTTCGTGCGACGCTCGACGTTCTCGCCAAGCGCCTCGAGGATCGCGCCAAGCTCCTGCCGGTTTATCCCGAGGCCCCGCAGTTGCCGCAGGAGGAAGCCAATCCCGCGCAAGACCCCGCCCTGACACGCCGCCGGGCGGAAGCCACCCAACGCCTTCAAAAACGCCTGGCCGTCTTGAGCGAGCACGGAGCGAAGATCACCGGGTTCCTGGATCAAGGGACCAAGGAGTTGCTCCAGGCGAAGTTCCTTACCGAACACTTTCCCAACACCCTCAAGGGCCAACAGGCGCTTATCTTTCGTCAGCCCCTCGGTGCCAACGCGCCCGCGCTCAATCCGCAGGCCGAATTCTCTCGCGCGGCGTCGGTCATCTCCGCCTTGAACGACGATTTCGCCATGTGTGACGAACTCGCCAGAGGTGGCAGCCACTATCAACTCAAGGACGCCTTGGAACCGCTGCGCAGCAAGCCCGGCGATTCGAACGACCGGATCCGTTTTCGATTCGACTCGCTCTTGAAGTTCCGCAACGCGATCGCCAACGAAACCAATGGCGTCGCTGCCGTGGAGGTCGAAGTCGGGGCCATCACGCTTCCCAACGTCGTCACCGAGGTCCGCAAGTTCAAGATGATGCCTCCCTTTGTCGAGAAAGAGGAAGTGGTGACCGCGCGGGGAATTCGCGCCATCAGCGTCAACAAATTCGAAGCGAAGGTCGGCCCGCCTGCCAAGCTCACCGACATCTTGCTGTCTTCGCCGATCCGCGTGGAGATCGACTGGCAGAATGCCGAAAACCGGGGTCCCATGGTGGTGGCTAGCGACGGCGTCTGGGGAACCCTCAATTTCATCTTCAAGCGCACCGCCCCGGTCGAGTCCAACCAACGGACAGCCCTCGTGCTGAGCGAGGGAGGCAACACCCTGACGCTAAGCTTCAAGTTCGCCGGCGGAAATCTCCCGGCCACCCCACGCCCATCGGGATTCGGGTTCAAATGACGCCGCGTCCAACCGGCCGGTCCGCTACCCAAGCCCATGGATCCAGCCTTCCAAAAATCCTTCCTCCGCGACTACCCGCGGGGAAAGACCGAAGCAGTGCTGGCCCTGTTCGGCAAGCACCCGGCGTGGAACGACCACATGGACGACCTCGGACTGTCCACCCCCTCGCTGCGGACCTGCAAGAAGCTGCTCTACCTCCAAGGCATCGCCGCCAATGCCGCCCGCCAGCAATCGACCGGCGCTGAGGTCACGTCCTATCGTCACTTGCTCCTGTGGCATCGCGGGAGTGAAGCCATCCTGCTGCGCTTGATCGAGTCCGAGGATGGCCGGGGCCGGGGGTACTTCCCGCTCGTCGGTGCGGTGCATTTCGTTTCGGCATCGCTACAGGACGCCTTGCGAGTGTCGCTGCCGGCGCTGCGAACCTTCACCGGGAACTGCAACCGCCTGGGCAGCCGCCATGCCGTGTTGGAAGAGCACCGCCATGCCCAAGCTCGAATCCGCGAGGACTTCCGCCATCTTCCCCATTCCGGCCCGGTTCCGGTTGAAGCCGCCTCGGCGGCCGAAATCGATGCCGTTCGCCAAGTGCTCGCCATGCCCGGAGAATTCGCTCGCCTCCGCCTTCCGGTGGCACGCTATGACGTTTCGCAGTCCTTCGCCACGCTCGCCTCGGCCTGCCCCGGGGAGCAAGGACCCATCTTGATCGTCCAAGGGGATGCCGATCCCTTCATCACCCTATGTCGCGGTCAACCCGACAAAGCAGACTTCTGGTTCCTCCGCGAACCGTAGGGAAATAGGTCGGATATTGAACCTATCACGCGGGGCGTGCCCCAATTCGACCACCGCGATTCAATTGGGATTTCGTTGCTCTACCGGAACGGGATCACAGCAGCCCCTGTCGAGCTCGTGGTTCTTGACCGACCCCGTCACGCCGAATTGGAGGACCTCGCGAAGTGCGGTGTTACTACTAAATACAGGTCGATTCGCGGCGATTCCGAAAAGTGGAGCATAGGAGATTCGAACTCCTGACCTCTTCATTGCGAACGAAGCGCTCTACCAACTGAGCTAATGCCCCTTTCCGGTCGGGCGGCCAACGGGTTGCCAGACCGGAGGGAGGGAATCAAGGGTAAATCCCGGCTACTTGAACCCGGGCGACGCCCGTCCCTCCCGCGCCGGCTTCTAACACTGGATAATCAAGCTTTGCCAAGCGCCGCGGATTTCACATAGTGCGGCCCATGCATTCGCGCTGGCTTCTCCTACCCGCAGCATCCCTTTCCCTGTTCCTCGCCTCCTGTACCAACGGCACGGGGCCGCTCGCCAATAACAATCCGGCCGGTACCGGCCCCTTCGACAGCCGGGGCAACTACATCGAGGCTTGGGCCGACAATCCCTCCGCATGGCGCAAGGGGAACAACCAAGTGGTCGAGGCGGAGCCGGATCGCCCGGCAGCGACCGATATTCCAGTCACGGCGCCGCCCGTGATCGCCGCGAACGAATCGCCGAAGCCGATCACCACCACCACCACGGTGGTTTACAAGAAGCCAACTCCGACTCCGGTGGTCAAGGTGACGCCCAAGCCGACCGTCGCGAAGACCACGACCAAGTCTACCACCTCCAAAGCCACCACCGCCAAATCGACGCCGAAGGCCAAGACGTCCACGAAAAAGGCGACCGTGAAGGCCAAGCCGAAATCGACCAGACACACGGTGAAGTCCGGCGACAATCTTTATAACATCGCCAAGCGCTATGGCACCAGCGTGAGTGCGATCCAGAAGGCCAACGGCACAAAGGGCTCGATGATCCGGCCCGGCCAAGCGCTGGTGATCCCGCGCTGATCAAGCGTTCGCGACGCTACCCGCTTTCACCGCAAAGCGGGCCATGCCCTCCAAGCCGGCGGATTCGTCGAGCCAGCCGAGGTGGGTGGTGGTGATCCACTTTTGAGCCGCGCGGGGAAGCACGCGCAGCACGGCATTGCGCCGGCCGGGATCGAGTTCGCCGAAAACGTCGTCGATCAGATAGACCGGCAGGCTGCCGCGAACCGCGGCGAGGGCCTCGCCTTGGGCGAGCTTCAGGGCAAGGGCGAGCGTCCGTTGCTGGCCTTCGCTGGCAAATTCCCCGGCAGGCAGCCCGTTGATGGAGAGTAGCAGGTCGTCGCGATGCGGACCGACGAAGCTCTGGCGCTGCCGCCGTTCCCGCTCGCGGGCTTGCTCCAAGGCGAGCCGCAGGTCGTGCCCGCCCGCCGGCCGGTATTCCAGGCTCAGAAGCTCTTCTTTTCCGCTTACCTCCCGCTGCGAAACGGCGGCGCGAGGTGAAATGAGTTCCACCAGCCGGGTCCGGGCCTCCACGAGCAGCGTGCCGTCCGAAATCATGACTTCCTCATAGGAGCGGATCTCCTCCTCGCGGGGCCGCGGGTCTTTCAGCAGCAGGTTTTTCGCTTTCAAGGCACGCCGGTAGCGAGCCAAGGCGGTCCGGTAGCCCGGCTCGACCTGCGAGCCGATGAAATCCAAATAATGTCGCCGCGTTTCGGCTGAGCCGCGGACCAGTTCGAGGTCCTCGTTGCCCATCCAGACGATCAGCCCGCCATCGGCCAGATAGCTGCCGGAGCTTTCCCGCGGTTCGCCATCGACCGCCAGTTCGAAGGCCCGCTGCCAGCGCACCCGGCGCTCCTGCCCCCACGCCTCGCCCGCGATGCCGAAGCCCCCCGCCCCGCCCATGCGGGCCATGGCCGGCATTTTCCGCGTCCGCGGCGAATGCAGGCGGACCAGCACGCAAACGGCCTCCAAGATGGAGGTTTTCCCCTGCGCGTTGTCGCCGGTGAACAGCGCCCCGCCCTCCGGGATCTCCAGCGCGAGGCTGGAAAAGCAGCGGAAATCGACGGCGCGCAGGGTGCGGATCACGCCGCCCAACTAGCCGGGAGATGATCCCGCGCCGCAAGGGGAAAGGCGGCAGTCACCAGTCAATGACCACCGGTCACCGGAATGAGGCCCGAAACTGCCCACGGTCCGGCAGTTTCAAGCTGACCATTGACTGCTGACCGATGGCCGCTTCTGCCCTTGAAATGCGGGATTGCCCGTGCATCCTCGCCGCCCGCTCATGGCAGGGCCTCGTTTCCAAGCACTTCCCGGATTCCGCGACTTTCTCCCGAAAGACACCGCGGCCCGAAACTATTTGTTCGAAACCTGGCGCTCGGTCGCCCGGCGCTACGGCTTCGTCGAGTACGAGACGCCGTTGCTGGAGGACACCGCGCTCTACCTGAAAAAGTCCGGCGGCGAACTGTCGTCGCAGCTTTTCCGCTTCGAGGACCAAGGTGGACGCGACGTGACGCTGCGTCCCGAGGTCACCGCCTCGCTGGCGCGCCTGGTCGCCCAGCATCAGCGCGATTTCCCGAAGCCGCTGAAGTGGTTCGAGATCGGCCAGTGCTTCCGCTACGAAAAGCCGCAGAAGGGCCGCGGACGGGAGTTCTTCCAATTCAATGTCGATATCCTCGGTGAAGCCGGTCCGCAGGCCGATGCCGAGCTGATCGCTCTGGCGATCGACACGATGCTGGCGTTCGGTTTCCAGCCGGGGGATTTCGTCGTGCGCGTCTCCGACCGTCAGGCGTGGCTCGACTTCGCGTCGCAGCGCGGCGTGAAAGAGGACAGCATCCCGGATTTCCTCCAGATCATCGACAAGCTGGAGCGCGAGAAACCGGAAGTCACCGCGCAGAAGCTCGCGGCAATGGGCCTGACCTCCGACGAGGTATATGCCTTCATTTCCAATCCGGAGAACGCCTCGTCCGCCTTCGATACCATCCGCGCCGAATTGAACGCGCGCGGCATGGGCGAATATCTCTACCTCGACCTCTCCATTGTACGAGGCTTGGCGTACTACACCGGCGTCGTCTTCGAGATCTTCGATGCTACCAAGAGCATGCGCGCCGTCGCCGGCGGCGGCCGCTACGACACCTTGGTGGAAACCATTTCCGACGGCGGCGTCTCGATGCCCGCGACCGGCTTCGCGATGGGCGACTACGTCATCCGCAACCTCATCGAGGAAACCCCGCATGCCGAGCTGAACATGGCCGCATGGCTCCAGCGGAATGCCGCGGCCTGCGACATCTACCTCGTGCTCGCCGACGACTCGAAGCGCTCCGAAGCGCTCGAGATCCTCAGCGAACTCCGCAACGCCGGCATTTCCTGCGACCTCCCCTTCTCCGCCGCGAAGGTGAACAAGCAGTTCCAGAATGCCGAGCGCAGCGGCGCGCGTTTCGCCCTCGTCATCGGCAGCGAACTTCCCGAGCTCAAGTTGAAGAACCTCTCCTTCCGCAGCGAGGAAACCTGCCATGTCCTCGGCCTCGCCGACTGGCTCACCGAGCGCCTCAAGCAACCCGACGGCCCGCTACTGGCCTGAAGAATTTCAACCGCAGATGAACGGGATGGACGCAGATGGACTGCATGCGAAGGAAACCGAAGCCATCATCGGATGCGCTTTTTCGGTTCTGAACGCATTGGGCCACGGCTTCCATGAAAAGCCCTATGAGAATTCACTCGTGGTGGAGTTCCGCTACCGAGGCATTCCTTATGCCCAACAGCCTCGTTATCCGCTGACTTACCGCGACGAACCTGTCGGTGAGTATATTCCGGATCTGATTGCATTCGACAAGGTGGTCGTGGATGCCAAGACCATTGACCGGATCACCGACCACGAGATCGGAAAAATGCTGAATTATCTCCGGGCCACCGGCCTTCAGGTCGGGCTCATTCTGAATTTCAAATACGCCAAGCTCCAGTTCAGGCGGGTCACCCTGACCCATCCCGAAGCCCCGGACCTTCATTCCTGATTTTCATCTCTTCCATCTGCGTTCATCCCGTTCATCTGCGGTTGAAAAACCTCAAGCCCCATACCGGCAATCTTTTCCCACCATGCGCACTCACCACTGCAACGAACTCCGCCCCGCCCACATCGGTGAAACCGTCACCTTGATCGGCTGGGTCAATACCGTGCGCGACCACCACGGCGTGATCTTCGTGGACCTGCGCGACCGCGAGGGCGTGACCCAGGCCGTGTTCCGCCCGGAAGAAAACGCCGAAGCCGCCGCGGCCAGCCACAAGCTGCGCGACGAGGACGTGGTGCAGGTCACCGGCACCGTGGCCAAACGCCTCGAAGGCACGATCAACGACAAGATCGGCACCGGCGAGATTGAGATCGTCGCCACCAAGCTGGTCATCGTGAACAAGGCCGACGTGCTGCCCTTCCAGCTCGACAAGGAACTCTCCAACGAGGACCTGCGCATGCGCTACCGCTACCTCGACATCCGCCGCCCGCGGATCTCGAACAACCTGCGCGTCCGCCACCGCGTCACCAAATCGACCCGCGACTATCTCGACGAGTTCGGCTTCTGCGAAATCGAGACTCCCATCCTTTCCAAATCCACCCCGGAAGGCGCCCGCGACTTCCTGGTGCCGTCGCGGCTCCAGCCCGGCTCCTTCTACGCGCTGCCGCAGGCGCCGCAGCAGTACAAGCAACTCCTGATGGTCGGCGGGATGGAGAAGTATTTTCAAATCGCCAAGTGCTTCCGCGACGAAGACCTGCGCGCCGACCGCCAGCCGGAGTTCACCCAGATCGACATCGAGCAGTCCTTCGTCGAACAGGAGGACATCATCGGACTCGTCGAAGGCCTGCTCGGCCGCATCTTCAAGGAAGCCCGCGGCGCGGACATCCCACGGAGCTTCGACCGCATGACCTGGCGCGATGCCATGGACATCTACGGTTCGGACAAGCCCGACCGCCGCTTCGGCTTGCACCTCACCGACCTCGCCGACGTCTTTGCGAACTCGTCCTTCAAGGTCTTCTCCGGCGCGCTGCACACCGGCGGGACGGTGAAGGCGATCAACGCGAAGGGCTTCGCCAACATCACCACCGGCCAAGTGGAAGCGCTCACCCAGGTCGCCGTCCAAGCCGGTGCGCGGGGCCTCGCCTACATCCAGGTCCGCGGTGAAACCGTCGACACCTGGCGCTCGCCGATCACCAAGTTCCTCTCGCCCGAGGAGATCGAGGCGATGAAGCAGAAGCTCAATATCGAGACCGGTGACTTGATCCTCTTCGGTGCCGGCCCGTGGGAGCAAGTCTGCGACATCCTCGGCCGCGTGCGCCTCGCCTGCGCGGGCTTCCAGAACCTGCTCGAAGGAAACGAGGAGCTGAATTTCCTGTGGGTGACCGAGTTCCCGCTGCTGGCCTTCGATGAAGAGTCCGGCCGCTACGTCGCCGTCCACCACCCCTTCACCCGCCCGCTCAAGGAGGACGAGGAGAAGCTGCTCAAGGGCGAGCTTTCCACCGACCTCCGCGCCCAAGCCTACGACGTGGTCCTCAATGGCCACGAACTCGGCGGCGGATCGATCCGGATTCATGAAGGCCCGCTGCAGTCGGCGATGTTCAAGGCGCTCGGCATCTCCGAAGAACAGGCCTCGGAAGAGTTTGGCCACATCCTCGACGCCTTCCGCTTCGGCGCTCCGCCGCACGGCGGCCTCGCCCTCGGCCTCGACCGCCTCGTCATGCTGATCTGCAACGAGCAGTCGATCCGCGAAGTCATGGCCTTCCCGAAGAACAACAAGGGCAGCGACCTGATGAGCCAATCGCCCGCCGAGGTCGATCCGAAGCAACTCCGCGACCTCCGCATCCAGACCGTGAAGAAGCCCGGCGGCACTCAGTCCGGCACCACGCCCGCCGCGGCGGTGCAGGGATAAGGCATTTCATTTCCCACGAATGCCAGCCCCGCCACCGCGCGGGGCTGGCATTTTTTTGTCCCTATCATCCACTCCACGATCATGTTCCTCCTTTTTCCCTGCGAACCGTTTTCGCCACGACGGGTCGATCCGGATTTCGTGACCGAGTATGAAGCCGCACGCTCGGTGGGCTTCACGTGCGTCACCTATTCCCACGAGGATCTCGAAGCCGGCGACAGCGGTGCGTGCCTGAAAATGCTGCCAGAGCCCCTTGAAGATCGGGAGGTGCTGGTGCGCGGATGGATGGTGCCCGGGGAAACCTATCGAATGCTCCACGACGGACTCGTCGGACGTGGATTCGCTCCGGTCACCGCACCCGACGCCTATGATGAGGCGCACTACCTTCCATTGGCTTATCGGCATACCGAAGGACACACCTCGCGCAGCGCGTGGATCGAAGGAGACTCACCCGATGAGGCGTGGACCCTGTATCAGTCCTTCCGCCATGCCGATGCGATCATCAAGGATTGGGTGAAATCCGCGAAGTCGCGCTGGAAGGATGGCTGTTACATCCCCGCCGGAACTTCCGAGGAGCGCTTCCGGGAGATCTTCAAGGTATTCCGACAGGAGCGAGGCAAGCTCTTCAACCGGGGCGTTGTCTTGCGCGAGTTCCTTCCCATCGTTGAGCGCGGCAGCGACATCCGCGGACTTCCCTTGGTCGAGGAAACCCGGCTGTTCTTCTGGCGAGGAGAAGTTCTCATCCTGCCGGACAAGAGCTCGCCGGGACAGCTGGATGAACTTGGCCGCTGGAAAGCGATTGCCGCGAAGTTCCAATCGTCCTTTCTCACGATCGATGTCGCACTGCTGGAAGACGGAAGTTGGAGAATCGTCGAAACCGGCGATGGCCAAGTCTCCGGCTTGCCCGTCGGGATGGACCCGGCGCGCTTCTATGCATCGCTCTGGAACAAGAGCGTGGATAGCTGAACAAACGCAGTGAGAGGATCGTTCTCAAACTGACGGAGCTTACTCGAACTTGTGAGGCTCTCCAGGATGCTCGCTCCAGATCTCCCACAAAAGGATCGCCGCCAGCGGCTCCAGATCGCAGATCAACTCGCCGTCATCGGATCGGATCAGGACTTCTCCGCAGCCCAGACACACCAGCATCCACCTTTCCTTGCCATCGCCGCCAAGCAGCACGGCGAAATCCGCGTGATAGCCCCCGCACAGCTTGGGCCCGAGGTAGGGATGGAACGAGTCGGACTGGGACAGGATGGCGCGCAGCCTTTGCTTCTGATCCTCCGACAGGTTCTCCTGCTGTTCGTGACACCGGTAGCCCAGGATCGACCGGTTGGGCGTTCGCCAGAGTTGGCGGGCGAACTCCTTCTTATCGTGGTAGAGATGGGCCAGGCCGCGAAAGATCCGGTGGACCGCGGATTTTGCGGCAGGAAGGAGGGCCGGTAGCCGGCTAAAATCCCTCTCAAAAGACGGGGTGTGGGCCCTGCCTGAGAAGCGCACCTGCGCCACGATACTGCCGTCCAACAGCAGAATTGCCGCGAGAAGAATCAACACTCCCGTACAAATGAGCTTTCGTCGCCACCTCATCTAAACGGCATTCACACCCATCGTCCGTCCACGTCATTCCCAATCTTCGATCTTTCCCCATCGTCCACGCCAGCCGGGATCTCCTGCGGCGACCGGGGACTTTCGCTCGAACTTTCATTGGAATGGCCGGGGTTTGGGGCGATATTTTTCGACAAAGAAGCCACCGTCATGACCACCCTGCCCGAAGAATACCTGACAACTGTTTTCCTGCTCGGAGTCCGGCCGGTCCCGCTACCCAAAAAGTTCGCCATCATCACCGGCTGGAATCCGATGGACCGGCCCACGACGGCGGCCGAAAACCTCCGCGAGGACGAGGCACTGCGCCGGACCTTGGAATTGAAGGCGCTTTCCTACTTCCGGGCGACCGGGTGCTCACCGGACCGTTCCCATCGCGAACCCGGCTGGGGCGTGGAAATGCCGAAGGCGGACGCCATCGCCCTCGGCCGCCGCTTCGGCCAGCGAGCGATCTGGTGGGTCGAGAATGGCAACCTGACGCTCATTCACTGCGCTGACGGCGAGGAAATGCCGGTCGGCAAATTCGACCTGAGAATCGTGGGAGAAGGATGACAGACCGCCCGCGCGGGACGGAAAATCGTCGCGCCTCAACGGGCGCCCGCCTGCTTCAGTTCGGCAACGGCTTCATCCAGCCGCTTGCGGGTCGCGACGAGCTGGCCATTGACTTCCTTGAGCTTTGAGTCGCGCTCGGCAAGGGCGGCGTCGCGTTTTTGGAGCGCCTCGTCGCGCTCCTTCACCGCCTGCTCCCAAGTCAGGATCTTGGCCTTGGCCTCTTCGAGACCGGCGGCGAACTTGGCAATCTCCTCGTTCTTGAGCGCCACTTCCTTCTCCGCGGCTTCGGCCGCTTGGCGGATCGAATCGACCGAGTCCTTCAGCCCTTGAATGTCGGACTGGAGCTGGCTGGCGCGCTTTTCGGCTTCAAAGCGGGCATTCTTCTCAAGGATCTCCCGGCGCTTGGCGTCGTGAAGTTCCTTGTCGAGCGCCTGGCCACCGAACCATTGGATCAGGATGAAACCGGCCAGCACGATACAGCCGGCGGCGTTGATGATGGGAAGCGATCGGTTCACGGCTCCTGATGCTTCGTTTCAAAGCTGACCTTCTCCACGCCGGCGGCACGCGCGGCGTCGATCACGGAAAGGACATGCTGGTGACGGCTGTCCTGGTCGGCACCGATCAAGACCTTGGTGTCCTCGGTCGGCGGCAATGCCAACAAGCGCGCGGTGATTTCCGAGGGCGTGACGATCTTCGAGTCCCAGGTGATCACGCCGTGGTCATCGATGGCAATGTGGACCGGTGGCGTCTTGTTGTCGGCCACGGCCGACGTGGATGCCGGCAGCTTGAGATTCACCCGGTGGATCTGGGTCATGCTCAGGCTCACCATCATGAAGCTGGCGAGCAGGAAGAACATGATGTCGATCAGCGGCACGATTTCGATCCGCGCGTCTTCCTCGTGGTCCTCGCCACCACCGGACTGGAGTTTGACCGGCATTTGCTCAGCGCTTGAGATGGCGTTCGACCGCGTAGGTCTCGAGATCGTGGCCGTGGGCCTTGGCCGACTGGACCAGCAGCTCCGCGTGGTTGATCCAATTTTCGAAGGCGCCGCGGAAGGCGGATACGCGCTTGCGGAAGAAATTGTAAGGCAGCAGGCAGCCGATCGCGATCGCCAGACCGCAAGCAGTGGCGATGAGGGCCTCGGCGATGCCACCAGTGACCTTCGTCACGCCGAGCGTTTCGTCGCCCAGCGAGGCAAAGGAGCCCATCAGGCCGACCACGGTGCCGAGCAGCCCCAGCAGCGGGGCGAGGGTAATGATGGTACCGAGGATCCACATCCGGGCCTCGGAGCGCTCGATCCACTTCGTGGCGTGCAGGTGCATCGCCGCGAGCATCGAGGTATGGGCATGGGAAATGCCTTCATTGAGATTGTGGAGAAAGGGATCCGGTGCCTGCTGGCCAAGCTGCCAGGCCGCACCGAAATCGCCGGTGCCGAGCGCTTCACGCGCCTTCTCCTGCGCATCCGGACGGATCGAGCGCTTCAGGGAAATCCACCAGTAGCTGCGCTCCAATAGAACACACAGGGCCAGGAAGAAAGTGGCCGCGACCGGCCACATGATCCAGCCTCCCTCGTGGAAGGTCTTGAGAACGATATTCGCGAACAGCATTGATCAATTCAGTTGGAAAACAATCGGCCGGGAGGCGCTCGCCCGCGCTCCGGGGCGGAATTTCCAGCGGCGCACGGTGCGCAGGGCTTCCTCGTTGAGAAGCGAGTGCGCACAGGGACTGGCGATGCTCGCGCTCACGACGTAGCCGCGCTCATCCACGGTGAAGAGGACCACCACCCGGCCTTGCTGGCCTGCCTTGCGAGCGGCGGAGGGGTAATTCGGCTTGGGCATGCGGCCGCCCACCCAGCGGTCCGCGCCAACCGGGCTGTTGCCAGATCCTTGTGCGGTGCCATTGCCCGAGCCCGTGCCTTGGCCGCTTTCGCCGTTGGTCGATTTACGGCCGGCCGTGCTCCGGGTCGCGGACGTCTTCGGGCGCGACGTGGCCGGCTTCGCGACCGCCGGCTTCGGCTTCTCGGTGCCGTCCGGACTGGTGACCTGCGGGAGATCGGGAATGTCCGGCAGCGGCTCCAGGTCGGCGATTTCCGGCACCTCGGGCATTTCCGGAATCTCCGGCACTTCGGGGATCTCGGGAACGGCGGCCTCGTCCGTGACTGCCTCATCGGCGGCTTCCGAGGCGGCCGGCGGGGCTGAACCCATCGCCATCGGCGTGATGAAGACCTCGGTCTCCTTCGGCTTGTCGGCCAGCAGTTCGGGAAGCCGCTCCACCACTTTCACCACGCAAGCGACCGAACTCGCCCCGGCCACGGTCAGCCAAGTGGCGAGGGTCCCGATGTTGAGGGCATACAGAAGAGGACTCACGGCAACGCTTAATGAGAATCAGTCGCAAGAGGAGATTGAATCCCTCCGCCGGTGAGTGTCAAACGCGAACGTGCGAAACTTTTTGCGATTTCCGCGGCTCTTGATCGCCTGCCGAAAATCCCGAAGCTGCCGGCCATGGCGCGCGAGTACACCCTGAACCGGCGAACGACCGGACCCGCGTCCGGCATCGACTACCGGGCGGAACTGAATGACGAGCAATTCGCCGCCGTGACCTCGCCGCCCGGCCCGTCACTCGTGATCGCCGGCGCCGGCTCGGGGAAAACCCGCACCCTCACCTACCGGGTCGCCTACTTGCTCGACCACGAGGTCGAGGCCCGGAACATCCTCCTGCTGACCTTCACCAACAAGGCGGCGCGGGAAATGACCGAGCGGGTCCGCACGCTTGTCCCCCACGATGTCTCGGCGCTGTGGAGCGGCACCTTCCACTCGATCGGCAACCGCATCCTGCGCCGCCACGCGGAGGTGCTAGGCTTCACGAAGTCGTTTTCGATCCTCGATCGCGATGACCAGAAGTCGCTGCTCGGCGGAGTGATCGCCAGCCTCGACATCGACACGAAGGTGCGGCGCTTTCCGAAGGCCGACGTGCTCGCGTCAATCTTCAGCCTGGTGGAGAACACCGGCGAGTCCCTCGATGACATCCTCAAGTATCGCTACCCCTACTTCGACGACTGGTCGTCCGAGATTCACAAGACCCACGAGCGCTACGCCAAGCGCAAGCAGGAGACGAACTCGATGGACTTCGATGACCTGCTGGTCCTCACCCTGAAGCTTTTCCAACAGGACGAGGAATTGCTTGCCCTCTACCGCAAGCGGTTCCGCCACATCCTCGTCGATGAGTATCAGGACACCAACGCGGTGCAGAGCGAACTCATCGACCTGCTCGCCGGCGACGGTGCCAGCGTGATGGCGGTCGGCGACGACGCGCAGTCGATCTATTCGTGGCGCGGCGCGGACATGGGGAACATCCTCAGCTTTCCGAAGCGCCACGAGGGCTGCCGCGTCTTCAAGATCGAGACGAATTACCGCAGCGTCCCGGAAATTCTCGATCTTTCCAACGCCGCGATTCGCGCCAACCGCGCGCGCTTCGACAAGGACCTCAAGTCATCGCGCGTCGAGGCCGGCATCAAGCCGGCGCTGGTGCCGTTGGAGGACCCGGCCACGCAGGCGGCCTTCGTGGCCCAGCGCATGTTGGAGCTGCGCGAGGAAGGCATCCCGCTGGAAGAAATGGCGGTACTTTACCGCGCCCACTTCCAGTCGCTGGAAGTCCAGATGGAACTGACCCACCGCGGCATTCCTTTCGCCATCACCAGCGGGCTGCGGTTCTTCGAGCAGGCGCACATCAAGGACGTCTCCGCCTTCATGCGCTTCGTCACCAACCGCCGCGACGAGACCAGCTTCAAGCGACTGGTGCTGTTGCTGCCGGGGATCGGCGCCGCGGGTGCCGACAAACTGTGGCGCGACTGGCAAAAGACCGGCTACGCGGAAAGCGAGGAGATGCCCGTCTGGTCCGACGTGCTCGGCACCCTCAAGCCGCCGAAGAAGGCGGCCAAGCACTGGGAGCAGCTCGGCTACACCCTGGACGAGCTCACGCCCAATGGCGAGTTCGCCCGGCCGTCCGAGATGGTCTTCAGCATCCTCGAAGGCCTCTATGCCGATTTCCTCCAAGCCTCCTACGACAACTACGAGAATCGCCGTAGCGACATTGAGCAGCTCATGGCCTATGCCGGGAACTTCGATGACGTGCTGGAGTTTCTCTCCCAGCTCTCCCTCCTCGGTGCCGCCGATGGCGAACCGACCGGCGACACGGCGGAGAAGGACGACGAGAAGGTGACGCTTTCCTCCATCCACCAGGCGAAGGGCCTGGAGTGGAAAGTGGTCTTCCTCATCTGGCTCACCGATGGGCAGTTCCCGAACGGGCGCATCCTGGAAGCGGACGATCAGGATCAACTCGAGGAAGAACGCAGGCTCTTCTACGTCGCCATCACCCGGGCGAAGGACGAGCTGTATCTCACCTACCCTTTCATCAATCCCAAATCCTACAGCGGCGACGTGATCCAGCGTCCCTCACGCTTCCTCGAGGACTTTCCGAGGCAACTGGTGGAAGAATGGAAGGTCGGATCGAACTGGGCTTCGGACGATCCGTTCTAACTGGGAGCGCGGGATCGCTTGTTGAAACCGGTATCCGCGCTTCCTTAGTGGATGTCTTCGAGAAATCGAGTCCGCACCGGCAGTCGGAGACCCGGACTGCGGCAGCCCTGCTGCCGCTCGAAGCCAGCAGCCCTGCTGCGGGGAAGCACCGAGTGCCCTCCTCTCTGGCCTACACACTCCGCCTCGTGTGTTCGAGCATCGAGGGACCATTCAAGCCAGTCTCAAGGCCGGCGCTCCCGCGGGACTGGATCTCAACCCACACGGCGCCCATTCCTTTGCTTCGACTTTCATCCGTTCCGCTCGCTTGGTTGTTCTTCGAGTCTGCCCGTGCCACCCCGCAGCAGGGCTGCTGGCTTCGAGCGGCAGCAGGGCTGCACGCAGTCCGGGTCTCCGACGACTGGTGCGGGCTCGACGGGGTGTCCCGGCAGCGCCGGTCTTCAGACCGGCCCGAATGGTCCCTCGATGCCGGTCTGAAGACCCGCGCTCCCAGTGCCTCACTTCAATCCGTCGATCACCTCCCGAACGGCCTTCGCCGCTTCGCGGAATTGCGCCGCTTCCGTCGGATTAAGGTCCGGATGAAGAAAGCGCTCGACGCCCTTCCTCCCCACCACGACAGGCAAGCTCAAGCACACGTCATTGACGCCGAGATAACCATCGACGAGCACGCTGAGCGGCACAGTCCGTTTCTCGTCTAACAAGATCGACTCGATGATGTAGGCCGCCGATTGGCCGATCGCGTAGCAGGTGTTGCCCTTCTTGCGGAAGACCTCGATGCCGAAGTTCTTGGCACGCTCGCAGAGGGCGCGGCGCTCGGGCGTGTCCTCGATCCTCTCCCCTCCCGACTGGGCCACGCTCATCGCCGGAAACTGGTGTTCCCCATGCTCGCCAAGGATGTAGGCACGCAGGTCATCCGGATGGATCGACAGCATTTCCGACAGCAACTCGCGAAAGCGGATGGAATCGACCAGCGTGCCGGTGCCCATCACCCGCTCGCGCGGGAAGCCGGTCAATTGCAGGGCCTGCCACGTGAGCACGTCCACCGGGTTGGTCACCATCACCAGCTTGCAGTCCGGCGCCGCCTTCGCGATCCGCGGGAGGAGTTCCTTCATGAGGTCCGCGTTGCCTTGGGCGAGCGCGTTGCGGGTGAGCAGCCCGGCAGGCATGGGGATCGAGGCACAAACCGCGACGACCTCGCTACCGGCGGCGTCTTCAATTTCGCCGGCACGGACCTTCACCGGGACCTGTTGGAAAGCCTGGGCGTGGGTCAGGTCGAGCGCCTCGCCCTCGGCCTTCTCCCGGTGCGCGCCCACCAGCACCACCTCGCGGGCGACCCCGCGGAGCACCAAGGTGTAGGCGAGCACCATCCCCACTTTGCCGGGGCCCACGATCGTGACTTTCATCCCTCGTTCATCCGCGATGCCGGCGCGGCCATCAAGTTCTCTCCGCATCCTTGTCCGAATCCCCCGGTAGCGTTCCGCTTTTCCGTCAAGACGGCGGCGAGGATCACGGCTAGCGTGGAGAGCGATGAACATCGGCATCCCGAAGGAGATCAAGGCCCAGGAACACCGCGTCGCCATGATCCCCGGCTCGGTCGCGGAGCTCGTGAAGCACGGGCACCATGTCTTCGTGGAATCCGGTGCGGGCGCGGGATCGAGCTACAGCGACGATCACTACCGCGCCATGGGAGCGGAGATCGTGCCCGATGCCGACGCGGTGTTCTCGGCCGCCGAGATGATCGTGAAGGTCAAGGAGCCGCAGCCCGAGGAAATCGCCCGCCTGCAGCCGCACCACTTGGTTTTCACCTACCTCCACCTCGCCGCGAGCAAGTCGCTCACCGAGGCGCTGGTCGCCACCGGCTGCACCGCGCTCGCCTACGAAACGCTGGAGGTGAACCACCGGCTGCCCTTGCTGGAACCGATGAGTGAAATCGCCGGCCGCATGTCATCGATCGTCGGCTCCTATCACCTCGCCAAGCACAATGGCGGCCGCGGCACCCTGTTAGGCGGCGTGCCCGGCGTCGCGCCGGGCCGCGTGGTCGTGATCGGCGGCGGCACCGCTGGCGTCAATGCAGCCCGCGTCGCCACCGGCATCGGCGCGGACGTGACCATTTTGGAAGTCGATTTCGAGCGCATGCGCTTCCTCGACATCACCATGAGCGGCACCCACACGGTGTATTCGAGCGAGGCCAATCTGGCCGAGTTGCTGCCGCGCGTGGACCTCGTCATCGGCGCGGTGCTGGTGCCGGGTGCCAAGGCACCCAAGCTAATCACCCGCGACATGCTGAAGCTCATGCAGCCGGGCAGCGTGTTCGTGGACATCGCCGTGGACCAAGGCGGCTGTGCGGAAACGACGCGACCGACGACCCACCAGGCGCCAACCTTCGTCGAAGAAAATGTGATCCACTACTGCGTGGCGAACATGCCGGGAGCCTATGCCCGCACCGCGACCCAAGCGCTCAACAACGTGACCCAACGCTGGATCGCCCTGCTCGCCGACAAGGGTGTCGCCGGGGCCTGCCGCGTTCGCAAGGAAGTGCTCGGTGCCGTGAATTGCAGCGGCGGCAAGTTGACTTGCCCGCCAGTAGGCGAGGCTCACGGAATTCCCGTGGTGGATTCTGCCGAGATACTCGGAATCTGAAAATGGCAGGGTCGGACGCCCTCGGCCGACCGCGCCTGTCCTTCCGTAGCTTCAGCGAAGGAGGAAACGGTACCCGGCAGCAGGCGATTCACGCGCTTCGGCGGACGAGCGAGGGGCCCGTTCCCACCCACGCTCAAAGCTTCGCCGGCTCCTGAAGCAACTGCGCCACGCGGCTGAGCAGCAAACCCGCACCGCCGCCATCGACGACGCGGTGGTCGAAGGTGACCACCAGTTCGGCTTCGGTCACGGGAATGAATGCTTCCACCTGATCGCTCCACACCGGCTTCTTCACCCCGGCGCCGAGACCGAGGATGAGCGTTTCGTTCGGTAGCGGGATCGGCGTGCCGGATGTGAGGCCGAAGGTGCCGAAGTTCGTGACAGTGGCGATACCGCCACGCAGGTCGTCTTCGGAAAGCCGGCGGCGACGACCGCGCTCAACCATTTCCGCGTAATCCTTGGTCAGATCGGACAGCGACTTTTGATCGACCTTGCGCAGCACCGGCACAACGACACCGTCCTCCACCTGCACCGCCACGCCGATGTCGAAGGCGCGGGGATGCACGACCTTCTGGCCGATCAGGAAACCGGCGGTCGCCGGCTCCTCCACCAGCGCCAGGGCAAAGGCACGCAGGACATAAAGCGTGAGCCCGGGCTTGGGATCCTGGTTGCGACGGTGCTCCAACACCCGGTCGAGCTTCACCGGCAAGCCGACGGTCGCGAGCGGGCGCGTCCAGCTCCGGCGCATCGCATCCGCCACCGCCATGCGCATGTGCGAGGCATTGCTGCTCGGCCACGTGTCGATGTAATCGAGGAACTTTTCCAAGTCCTCCACCGTCACCCGGCCGCCGGCACCGGTGCCGACAATCGCGGAAATGTCCGCCTCGCGGAGCCCCATGTCGTCCATGCGGGCGCGCATCCGCGGGGAAATATAATGGGCTCCCAAGACGCCTGTCGGCACCGGCAGGCCCTTGACGCTCGGCACCACGGGGGGCGCTTCCTCATAGCTGTCGTCGTCGAGCGCGAAGTGGAGGTTTTTCTCCTGCTGTTGCGGCGAAGCTGCCTCGGCGGTGCGACGGTCGGAGGCGGCTTCAATGCTCTCGACGCCGGTGCGCGCGATTTCCTCCTCCGTGACCTCCAGCAAGCCCAAGGTGGTGCCCACCGAGTAGGTCTCGCCTTCCTTGACCATGATCTCCTTCACGGTCCCGCGGCACAGCGTGGTGACACCCATCGTCGCCTTGCTGGTCTCCACCTCGATGACCTCCTGGTCCGTCTGCACCGTGTCGCCGGGCGCGATGCCGATGCGGACGACGGTCGCCTCGGCGATCGATTCACCGAGCTGCGGCATGAGGATGGGGACGGTGGGCATCGGGGAGATGTTAGATGGTGGATGGCAAATGGAAGATCAGAACGACAGCAGCTCGCGCAGGGCGATGCAGATCGTCTCGGGCGTCGGACGGTGGGCGGCCCAGAGTTTCGGATGATAGGGAACCGGCGTGTCGCGCGAGTTCAGGCGCCGCGGCGGGGCATCGAGCAGATGGAAGCCATCGGCGCAGACGCGGGACACCACCTCGGCGGTGACGCCGCCCCATGGGAAAGCTTCGCCAAGGGCTAACAGACGGCCCGTGCGGGCGACGCTGGCGAGCACGGTGTCGATGTCGAGCGGCTTCACCGAGCGCAGATCGACCACCTCGATTTCCCAGCCGCCCTGCTCTTTCAAGCGATCCGCGGCGCGCACGGCCTCATGGACCATCGCGCTGTAAGCGACTACCGTGGCGTGCTTGCCGGGACGCATGATGCGTGCCCTGCCGATCGGCAGGTGGTCGCCGTTGATCCGCGGCGATTTCAACCAGCGGTAAAGGAACTTGTGCTCGCAATAAATGACCGGGTCGTCGAGTGCGACCGCATCCAACAGCATGTGGTAGGCGTCCGACACCGTGGCCGGCGTCACCACGATCAGGCCGGGATAGTGCGAGTAGATCGCCTCCATGCTCTGGCTGTGGAACGGTCCCGAGCCAGGCGTGCCGCCCGAGGGCAAGCGAACCGTGATCGGCACCGGCACGCCGGTGCGGTAGAAGTGCGTCGCCGCCTGATTGACGATCTGATTGAAGGCAATCGACGAGAAATCCGCGAACTGCATCTCGATGATCGGGCGCATGCCCTCGATCGCCGCACCGACCGCCATGCCGATCATCGCGTCCTCGCTGATCGGCGAGTCGAGCACTCGTCCGGGAAACTCCTCCGCGAGGCCCTTGGTCGCCTTGAAGGCGCCACCGAATTTCGAAATGTCCTGTCCGTAAAGGAAGACCCGCGGGTCCTCGCGCAGCAGTTTTTCCTGCGCATCACGGATCGCATCGACGTACGTCACGCTCATCGTCAAAGTCCCCTCCCCGTTGGCGTGGAGCACGCGTTCCAATCCTCATGCCACGGGTCCGGCGTCGGCTCCTGTTGGGCCTGCGCGACGGCGGCCTGCACCTCATCGGTGAAGTCGCGCTTCCAGCGCTCGATTTCCTCCACCGTGGCGAAATCGTTTTCAATCATCTGCATGATGCCCGTCTCGATGCAATCGCGGCCGAGCTGGCTGTCCTTGAGGACCGGCGGCACGTAGCTGCCGTCGTCGTGCTCGCCGTGACCGCTGAGGCGCAACAGGCGGGCCACGACCATCTGCGGTCCATGGCCTTCGCGGGCGAGCTTCACGGCATTGCCGATGACCTTGGTGCAGGCGAGCAAGTCGGTGCCATCCACTGAATGCCCGCCAACCCCGTAGCCCTTCGCCCTGTCCAACAAATCCTCACAAGCGAACTGGCGGTCGGTCGGCGTCGAGTAGGCGAACTGGTTGTTGCCGATGATCACAACCATCGGCAACCGCTCGACCGCGACCATGTTCAGGCCTTCATGAAATGCGCCCGTGGAGGTCGCGCCGTCGCCGACACAGGTGGCGCCGACCACGCCTTGCAGCTCCCCTTTCATCCGCCGCGCCATGAGCATCCCGCCAACCACCGACACCGCCGCGCCGAGGTGGGAAATCATCGCCGGCATGCCGTCGAGGGGGTGGCCCCGGTGGATATTGCCGTCACGGCCTCTCATTGGCCCCAGCACCGAGCCGAGGTAGGTGCGGGTGCAGTCGATCATCGGCTCGCCGAAGGCCGTGCGCCCGGCCTGGTCGCGGATCAGCGGGGCGAAAATGTCCCGGCCCTTGATCAGCGAGGCTCCCAGCGAGGCGCTGACGGCCTCCTGACCCTTGCCAACATAGACGCCGCCGACGATTTTGCCGGCCTTGTAGAGGCTCGACAGCTTGTTCTCAAGGAGTCGCGCCCGAAGCATCGCCCTGAAGACCTCGCGAATGTAGTCGCGATTCGAATCCACGGCGGTCCTCTGGGCTTCCTCGGTCTCCGGCACGGGCGGAGGCTAAACAACCGGCGCGAAGGGCCGCAACCGCTTTCGACTCGCCGGGCAGGACTGGCCCGGCAAAAAGCAATTCATGCCGAAATCCACCGCATTCGCCCGCATCCGCGCCGAAGTGATCCGGCTGGTCGCCCTCATCCCCGAGGGCCGGTTTACCACCTACGGGTCCATCGCGGTGCACATGAACTGCAACCCGCGCCACGTGGCCCAGTCCCTGAGCCGGCTGACCGACGAGGAAGCCAAGGACCTGCCGTGGCACCGCGTGGTCGCCGCCGACGCCCGGATCAGCCGGTCCATGGATCCGGAACTGGCGGCCAGGCAAAAGGCCCTGCTCGAGGCCGAGGGGATGAAGGTGGACGCGAAAGGCTCCATCATCGACTCCGACGCGCATTTCCATGTCGTGGGGATCCGGAGGGACATTCGCTGGAAGGATATTTCCTAAAGGACTCCGGCAAACATTACCGCATGCGGCTATTTTCCGAACGACGATGTCACTCCGAGCCCTAGCCATCGCCGACGACGATTCGCTCGTCGGACACCTGAATCCGGGCCCCGTCGATCTCCTCTTTTGCCTCGGAGACCTGTGGGACGCATCCCTTGAGAAGGCCTACTGGGGCTACTCGCCGAAGGCCGCATTCGGCGTGAAAGGAAATCATGATTCGGACGCGCCATTTCCCTCCTTCGTCAAACCTCTTCACTACACGATCGAGCACTTCGGCGGCCTCACCATCGCCGGCTTCAATGGAAGCTGGCGTTACAAGCCACGCGGCCACCATCTCTTTGAGCAAGAGGAAGTCACCCGGATGCTCCGGAGCTTTCCCCGGGTCGATGTGTTCATCGCCCACAACTCCCCGGCCGGTGTCCACGAACGGGACGACCATATCCACCAGGGCTTCGACGGCTTCCTGAGATACATCGAAACGGTCCGGCCCCGCTATTTCCTCCACGGTCACCAGCACCTGCGGCAGACCACGGTCGTCGGCGACACGCGGGTCATCGGCGTCTTCGGCGAAGAGATCATCGAAATCGAGTGACCCGCGCTTCGCCTTTCCCCCGCCTGCATGCGCCATTCCGCATTGCCGGAACCGGGGTCGCCCCTCATAACCCCGCCGGACTTTACCCGACCTGACCTGATGAAACCGACTCTTCTCGTTCTCGCCGCTGGCATGGGCTCCCGCTACGGCGGATTGAAGCAAATGGACCCGATGGGTCCGAGCGGCGAAACCGTGCTCGATTACTCGGTTTTCGACGCGATCCGCGCCGGCTTCGGCAAGGTGGTCTTCATCATTCGCGAGGATTTCGCGGAGGCCTTCAAGAGCACCGTCGGCGCTCGTTTCGCCGGCAAGATCGAGGTCGATTACGCCTTCCAGAAGCTCGATGACCTGCCGGACGGTTTCTCCATCCCGGAAGGCCGCACCAAGCCTTGGGGCACCGCCCACGCCGTGCGCGCCGCCCGCCACGTCGTCACCGGCCCCTTCGCCGTCATCAATGCCGACGATTTCTATGGCTCGGACGCCTATCAGGTGATCGCCCGCTGGTTCGCCTCCGATGCCGGTGCCGCCGGCAAGGACCACTACTCGATGGTCGGCTACCCGCTGAAGAACACCCTTTCCGAGCATGGCTCGGTCAACCGCGGCATCTGCCAAACCGATGCCCATGGCCTGCTGACCGACGTCGAGGAAGTCGTGGACATCGCCCGCGATGACGACGGCATCGTGCGAGGCACCGCCCTCGATGGCAGCCGCCGCGAGATCGCCGACGTGTGCCCGGTCTCGATGAACTTCTGGGGCTTCACCGCGAACTTCTTCAACCAGATCGAGGAGCACTTCACCGCCTTCCTGAAGGAGAAGGGCGGCGAGCAAAAATCCGAGTGCTACATCCCCACCGTGGTCGATGACCTAATCCGCCACGGCAAGGCCGACTGCCGCGTGCTCGACACCACCTCCTCGTGGTTCGGCGTGACCTATCCGGACGACAAGCCGCACGTGGTCGAGTCGATCGCGAAACTGGTGGCCGCCGGCGACTATCCGAGCCCGCTCGGCTGAGTCGCCTAACGCCCCGATTTTCCGATTCCCAAAGCGCGGCACGGCAGGCAAGCTCCCGCCCCATGACCCTGCCGCGCTTGTTTGCCATCGCCGTCCTTTCGCTGTGTTCCGGGCTGACTGCCCATGCCGGCGGGAAGAAGGGCGAGAACTCCGGCATTTCCTTCCACCTGCAAGGCGATCCTTCGGACAATCCGAAAATGGTCTTCCAGCAGAACACCGGTGGCCAGCAGGTGGTTTACCGCCGGAATCCGGAGTTCATGACCAAGGACATCGCCGCCTTCAATCCCTTCCCGTCACAGGACGGCGAGGGCTACGGCGCGGTGCTCCAGCTCAAGCCTTCCGCGAAGAACCGTCTCGCCGCGATCACCAACGCCAATGTCAACCGCTGGATGCTCGCCATGGTCAATGGCCGCAAGGTCGATGCCGTGATCATCGACAAGCAGGTGGACGATGGCTACCTGGTGATTTGGAAGGGCATCGGCGCCGCGGAAATCGAAGCTTTCGACAAGCAGGTTCCCCGCATCGGGGAAAGCAAGCCCCGACGCTGATCCCGACATGCTCCGCGCCCTCGCTCTCGCCGCCGCCCTCCTCACTCCCCTCGCCGCCCTGGAGCTCCAGCTCCCGACGGAGAATCTTCATCTCTTCACCGGCGAGCCGGAGAAGTTCTACATGTATGTGGACCGCATCTTCGAGGGCGAGACCTCGAAGCCGTGGGAAGGTGGCAGCTTCGGCTTTGTCCGCACGCCGATCCGCATCGGTCAGGATGTGGTGCTGACCAAGTTCCACGAGGGCATCGACATCCAGCCGGACAAGCGCGACAAGGCCGGCAACCCGGTCGATCTGGTGATGGCCGTCTCCGACGGAGTCGTCGTCCACGCCAGCAATGTCGCCGGGCGCTCGAACTACGGGAAATACGTCGTGGTGGAGCACCGCTTCGAGGGCGATGCCTTTTACAGCGTCTATGCCCACCTCGCCGAAGTGACGGCCAAACCGGGCGACGCGGTGAAAGCGCGCTCCGTGCTGGGGCGCATGGGCTACACCGGCGCCGGCATCGACCGCACCCGCGCCCACCTCCACCTCGAAATGTGCCTGCTGATGAGCGATCATTTCGAGGGCTGGCACCACGCCTTCTCCGGCGGCACGAATTTCCACGGCAACTTCAACGGCATGAACCTGGCCGGCATGGACGTGGCCACCCTGTTTCTGGAGCACAAGAAGAACCCGAACTTGCGGGTCCAGGACTTCGTGCTCTCCAGCCCCGCGTATTTCAAGGTGACCATTCCGCGCGACGGCGTTTGGGACTTCGCCCAGCGCCATCGTTGGATGGTGAAGGGCGACCTGGATGTACCGTCGCCCTCGTGGGAGCTTTCCTTCACCGCCACCGGCTTGATCAACGGCATCGCGCCAAGTCAGCGGCCCGTGGCCGAACCGGTGGTGACCGCCGTGCGCAATTCGCGCATCGGCCACCGCCACCTGACCCGCGGCTTGATCGATGGCACCGGCAACGGCGCCGCCCTGACCCGCTCGGGCAAGCAGCTCATCGCGCTGCTGACGGACGATTTCCCGATGCCTGCCGCCGCGGCACCCGCCGCACCGGAAGGCCACTGACCGGAATTTCTTCCGCTTGCCACTTGGCACTTCTCACTTGGAACTTGGAGCACTTAGCTCCCGGCATGGATTCAATCCTCGCCCGCATCGAAAGCCTCGGCCTCAAGCTCCCCGACGTTCCCGTTCCCGTCGCCGCCTATGTCAACTGCGTCCGCAGCGGCAACCTGCTGTTCCTCTCCGGCGGCCTGCCGATCGATGGCGAGCGCAAGGTGATCGGCAAGGTGCCCGGCGACGTTTCCATCGAGGAAGCCCAGGAAGGCGCGCGCATCATCATCCTCAACCGCCTCGCGGTGGTGAAGCAGGAGATCGGCTCGCTCGACAAGGTGAAGCAGGTCGTGGCGCTCAATGGCTTCGTGAATTCCGCGCCGGACTTCTACGGCCACCCGCAGGTGATCAATGGCGCCAGCGAACTGCTGATCGAAATCTTCGGTGAGAAAGGAAAGCACTCCCGCACCGCCCTTGGTGCCGCCGCCCTGCCGCTCAATGTGGCAGTGGAGATCAATTTGATCGTGGAAGTGGAATAGTCAGCGGCCAGCGGCCATCTGCCATCAGTCGATTGCCTTTGGCTGCTTCCGCTGTCCAATGACCATTGACCGATGCCCCTCTACGACTCCCACAACCACCTCCAGCGATTCGCGGATCCGGCGCGGATCATCGCGGAAATGCGCGACGCGGGGGTGGCGGGCTGCGTCGCGAACGGCACCGGCGAGGATGACTGGGACGCAGTCGCCCGGCTGGCGGAAGCGTTCCCAGATTTCGTCCAGCCTGCCTTCGGGCTCCATCCATGGAAGGCCTACCTCCGCACGGACAAGTGGCTCCACGTCCTGGAAGACTATCTCAATCGCTTTCCAAACGCCTCCATCGGCGAGTGCGGCCTCGACGGCTGGGTCGCCGAGCCGTCGCTGGAAATGCAGCGGGAGGTCTTTCTGCCGCAGCTCGCCCTCGCCCGTGAGCGAGGCCTACCGGTGACTATCCACGCATTGAAGGCGTGGGAGCCCTTGTTCGCCGCCTTCGAGCAAGAGAGGCCACCGGAGAAGTTCCTGCTTCATTCCTTCGGCGGCTCGCCGGAGCTGGCGAAGCGGCTCGTGGATCTCGGAGCTTGGTTTTCGTTCTCCGGCTACTTCCTCCAGCCGCGCAAGGCGAAGGTGGTGGAAGCATTCAAGGTGGTGCCTCAAGACCGGCTGCTCGTGGAAACGGACGCGCCCGACATGATGCCACCGGAGGAATTCATCACCCACCGCGCCGCGGAAGGAAATCATCCGGCGAATGTGGTCCGCATCGCGGAGGGCCTGGCGGAACGATTGGAGATCGCGATCGAGGACCTCACGGCGGCGACCACGGTGAATCACCGGCGGTTCTTCGGCTGCGACAACGGGCGATGACTGGGACCGCGGAATTCATTCCGCTTCACCGGTCCGACGACCCGACCATCCGAGCGGAATAAATTCCGCGCTCTCAGTGCTTCCACAAAGCCCCACTCAAGCTTCCTCCAGAGCCTCCGCCTCCCTCCGCCAGCCCGCGTGGTGGATGGCCGCAACCACCTCATCCCACGCGGGAAAAGCCACGCCTTCCTCACTCACCTGCTGCTCATCGACTGGATATTCTTCCTCCGGCAGCACCCGTCGCGACAGGTGAAAGCAGGCCCACGCCCGCCAGGAGCGAATCTCTTTCCGCGCCCCGCTGACTCTCGTCGCCAAGTGCTGGAAGTGGCGGACCGGATTGCCCAGGAAGCGTCCCTCAGGCCGGTGCCGGAGCATCCACACGAGCGCGGCGTAGGGTGGCGGGTGCTTTTCGAGGACTTCCTCATCCCCGCGCAAATCGGCCATGAAAGCCTTGTTGAGCTGGAGGATCGCCTGCGCCGGCTTGCCCTCGCGCCACAGCGATTGGGCGTAGCAGAGCGCGGCGAAGTAATAGCGGTCGCATTTCTCCGGACCAAGCGCCCGCGTGATCATGTGACCGTGGGGATGGGTCACTTCGGGCAAGAATCGACATGCGCCAAATGGAAACATCGCATGTACAGGTGACTTCATGGCGGGCTGATTTTGCGCCATATTGACAGGAGCACAAGGGAGGGCGGGATTTTGAACAGCCTGAAAGCTTCTGTCGCCGGTTTACGTTTTTCATTGGAGATCGCCGGTAATATCACTAAACCAGTTTGAAAATGCGCCTTCACCCGTTCACTTCGACCCTCACGGCGGCCTGCTCGCTGACGATGCTCTCGTGCGAGCAGCCGGCGTCCGGCACCGCGGACAAGGAAGTGAAGGCGACGGAGGCTCCAACAGAAACGCCACGGATCCCGCTGCCGGATACCATTTCATTCAACGAGCACGTCCAGCCCATCCTCTCGGAGAATTGCTACCACTGCCACGGCCCTGACTCCGGGACACGCGAGCCGAAGTCCGCGCCGCTGCGGCTGGATATCGAGAAGGAGGCCTTCGCCGTGCGGGAAGACGGCAAGCCGGTCATCGTGAAGGGCAAGCCGGAGGAATCCCTGATGGTGAAATTGATGCGCGAGCGGGATCCCGAGAAAATCATGCCCCCGCCAGCTTCTCACAAGACGCTGAAGCCGGAGCAGATGGCGCTGCTGGAAAAATGGATTGCCCAAGGCGCGCCCTATGAAGCGCATTGGTCCTTCATCCCCGTGAAGCGCCCGGAGCTGCCGGCAGCGGGCAAGGACTGGGCGGCAAATCCAATCGACCGCTTCATCGCCGACAAGCTGGAGAAGCACGGCCTGAAACCAAACCCGGCGGAAGATCCGGCACGCTTTTATCGTCGCCTCCATCTCGATCTCACCGGCCTGCCGCCGTCGCCGGAGGAAACCGCCGCTTTCACCTGGGACAAGCTCGATCAAGAGGTGGACCGCTTGCTGGCGACCCCGGCCAGCGCCGAGCATTTCGGTCGCCAGTGGCTCGATGCCGCCCGCTATGCCGACACGCACGGCATTCACATCGACAACTACCGTGCGATCTGGCCGTACCGCGATTGGGTGGTGCGGGCGTTCCAAGCCAACATGCCGTGGGACCAGTTCACCACCGAGCAGATGGCCGGCGATCTCCTTCCTAACCGGACGCTCGACCAGCAGGTGGCCACCGGTTTCAACCGCTGCCTCGCCACCACTGGCGAAGGCGGCGCGATCGCCGAGGAATACGACGCGATCTATGCCAAGGACCGCGTTGAAACGGTCTCCGCCGTGTGGCTCGGACTGACCACCGGCTGCGCGGCTTGCCACGACCACAAGTTCGACCCGATTTCCACGAAGGAGTTCTACTCGCTGACCGCGTTCTTCCGGAACACGCCGATGAGCGCGCTCGACGGCAACAACGCCGCGCATCCGCCGAATGTATTCGTGCCGCTGTCGGAAGATCGCCAGCGATGGGATGCGCTGGCGGGCGAGATCCCGGCCGCGGAAAAGGCACTCGCGGCCCGGGCAACGGAGGCGCGTCCGGAGTTCGATGCGTGGCTGGCCAAGGCCACGATCGCTCCGCCGGCCAGCAGCAACGACGGACTCGCGATCCACCTGCCGATGACCGAAGGCGAAGGCCCGCTGCGTGGTGAAATCGACAGTCAATCGCGCGAATGGCCCGCCACCTTGTCCCGCATCGATGCGCCGCTCGGCAAGGCCCCGGTGATCAGCGACGCTCCGGTGGACATCGGCGACTTCGGCAGCTTCGCGCGTGGGGAGAGCGTTAGCTACGGCGGCTTCATCCGCATTGAAGGCACCCCCACCGGGGCCGTGGTGGCCCGCATGAACCCCGGCGAGAACTACCGGGGCTGGGACATCTACCTGCAAGGCGGTCGCGCCGCCACCCATGTGATCGACACTTGGGAGGCCTCCGCCACCAAGATCGTCGCGCCGCAGCCGCTGACCTCCGGCCAATGGCACCACGTCATGGTCACCTTCAACGGCAGACAGCCATCGGACAAGACCTGCACCATCTACATCGATGGCAAGGCCGTGGGAGCGCAGGCTTCGCACAGCACGGTGGGACCTAACATCCAAACGGCGGTGCCGCTGCGCCTCGGCGCGCGCCACAACAACGACTCGAAGCTCAACGGCAAGGTCGCGCTGCAGGACTTCCGCTTCTACCGCCGTCTGCTTTCGCCCCAGGAAATCGCCGCGCTGGCGCAGAACAGCGTGCTGCAACACATCGCCTCGCTGCCCGCCGGACAACGGACCAAGGCGCAGCTCGACTCGCTGTTCCAATACTACCTGACCAACGTCGATGCCCCCTCGCAGCAGCTCCGTGACAAGGTGGCGGCGCTCAAGGCCGAGCAGGCGACCCTCCAGGGCCGCGGGTCGGTCTCACTCGTGATGGCGGAAAAACCGGGCGAGCCCTTCGCCCACGTCCTGAGCCGCGGCGTCTATTCCGACAAGGGCGAGAAGGTCGCACCTACGACGCCCGCCGTACTTCCGGCGATGCCGGCGGACGCGCCGAAGAACCGCCTGGGTCTCGCCCGCTGGCTGAACGACCCGGCCAATCCCCTGCCCGCCCGCGTGACCATGAACCGCGCGTGGTATTACCTCTTCGGCACCGGCATCGTGGAGAGCAACGACGACTTCGGCATCATGGGCGCACGTCCGAGCCATCCCAAGCTGCTCGATTGGCTCGCCGCCGAGTTCGTGGATTCCAAGTGGAACTACCGCCACATGGTGAAGCTGATGGTGACCTCCGCCGCCTACCGCCAGTCGGGCATCGTCTCGCCGGAGAAACTCGAGAAGGACCCTTCGAATCGCCTGATCTCGCGCGGCCCGCGCTACCGGATGGATGCCGAGGTGATCCGCGACTCCGCGCTGGCAGCCGCCGGCCTGCTGTCGCCGAAGATCGGCGGCCCGCCGGTGAGACCCTACCAGCCGGAAGGCATCTGGGAAGCGGTGGCGATGAAGGAGTCCAACACGCGCTTCTACAAGCAGGACAGCGGCGAGTCGCTCTACCGGCGCTCGATCTACACCCTGTGGAAGCGCACCGCGCCGCACCCGGCCATGGAAATCCTCAACGCCCCTACCCGCGAGGTCTTCTGCGTCCGCCGCGACCGCACCAACACGCCCTTGCAGGCTTTCGTTACCCTCAACGACCCGCAGTTCATCGAGGCCTCGCGACGACTCGCCGAGAATGCGATGAGGGCCTCCGCCGATCCCGCGGCACGCTTGGACTTCATCAGCCAGCGGCTGATTTCCCGAAGCCTGTCGGCTGACGAAAACAAGCTCGTGCTCGGCACCCATGCCGCCGCGCTCGCCGCCTACAAGGCCGATGCCAAGGAAGCGCAGGCGATGATTTCCAACGGCGAGACCAAGGCCGATCCCGCGCTCGACGTCGCCGAGCTGGCGGCATGGACGCTGGTCTCCAGCCAGCTCCTCAATCTCGACGAGACCTTGAACAAGTAAGGCGCCATGAACTCGATCTTCGACTACAACTCCGCCCTCACCCGTCGCCAGTTCTTCCGCAAGAACGGCACCGGTCTCGGCGTCGCCGCGCTCAGTTCGCTGCTCGGCAGCGGGCGCGCCTTTCCGGAGGTAATGCAGGAAGCGCTGCCGCACATCGCGCCGAAGGCCAAGCGGGCGATCTACATTTCCCTCATCGGCGCGCCGTCGCAGCTCGATCTGTTCGACTACAAGCCGGACCTGCGCAAGCGCTTCAAGGAGGACCTCAAGGACTGGCTGGCCAAGGAAGGCCAGCGGCTCACGGGCATGACGTCCGGGCAGAAGGCGTTCCCGCTCGCGCCCACGATGTTCAAGTTCTCCCAGCACGGCCAGTCCGGCGCGTGGATCAGCGAGCTGCTGCCGTGGACGGCGAAGATGGCCGACGACCTCTGCATCATCAAATCGATGCACACCGAGGCGATCAACCACGAGCCCGCCAACCAGCTCGTCTATACCGGCTCGATGCAGTCGGGCAAAGCCTCGCTCGGCTCGTGGCTGTCCTACGGTCTCGGCAGCATGAACGAGGACTTGCCGACCTTCGTGGTGCTGCACGCCACCCACTCCTCGCCTTACTCGAATGTCCAGGCGATCTCCGCACGCTTGTGGGGCGCCGGTTTCCTGCCCGGCAAGCACGCCGGCGTGGCGCTCCGCTCGAAGGGCGATCCCGTGCTCTACCTGCAGGACGCCCCCGGCATTTCCCGCGACCTGCGGCGCAAGATGCTCGACGGTCTCAATGCGATGAACCGCCGTTCTTATGAAACGGTCGGCGACCCCGAGATCCAGACCCGCATCCAGCAGTATGAGATGGCCTTCCGCATGCAGGCCTCGGTGCCGGAACTCGCCGACTTGTCCGGTGAACCCGAGCATGTCTTCGAGCTCTACGGCAAGGACAGCAAGGTCGGCGGCACCTTCGCCGCCTCGGCACTGATGGCGCGGCGTCTGTTAGAGCGCGGCACCCGGTTCGTGCAGATCTTCCATCGCGGCTGGGACCAGCATGGCGACCTGCCGCGCGACCTCACCTCGCAGTGCAAGGACGTCGATCAAGGCGTCTATGGCCTGATCCAGGATCTCAAGCAACGCGGCATGTTGGAAGACACGCTGGTTGTCTTCGGCGGCGAATTCGGCCGCACCATCTATTGCCAAGGCGCTCTCAGCGAAACGAACTATGGTCGCGACCACCATCCGCGCTGCTTCTCGCTGTGGATGGCTGGCGGCGGCATCAAGGGAGGACAGGTCTATGGCGAGACCGACGAGATGAGCTACAACATCGTCCAGAACCCGGTCCATATCCGCGACCTGCACGCGACCATCCTGCACCAGCTCGGACTCAGCCACGAGAAGCTGAGCTTCAAATTCCAAGGCCTCGACCAGCGCCTCACCGGCGTGGAACCCGCCAAGGTGGTGAAGGACATCCTGGTCTAAGCCTTGGCGCGCGACCTCCGCCAACGGCGCCAGCTCAGGGCGAATCCGGTCCACACGAGCACGATCACCGCCATCGCGGAGAGCGCGGCCAGCAACTGCCCTGCCCAACCGCCCGCCTCACCGGTGTGGATCCAGCGGATCCACGTCCGCCAGCGTCGGCCAGTGCTTTGGTCGGCGAAGCGTTCCACCTTCCTTACTTCGCCACTGGCGAGATCGACGGCGATCACTTGGCGCAGATCAGGACGACCGCGGTGGCTGTTGAACACCTGGAACACGGCCTCTTTCGCATTACCCTGGGGAAACTGGAACTGGATGGACTGCCAGCCGGGGCTCTGGCTCTGCACCGTGGCAAACGCCGCGTTCCAGCCGGTCGTAACGATCGCGGCGGAGGAAGCAGGACCACGACCAGGCGGCGGGCCTTTGCCCCTCTGCGGCGGCGGTTCTTCTCCGGCAAGTCGGAAGACGAGGTCATTCGCCCATGGATAGCCGATGACGAGGCCGGTCGAGGTGACGACCAGCAAGGGCAACGCGAACCAGATGCCGAGCACGTTGTGCCAATTCCAATCGCGGGCGCGCCCCTTGAGCTGGCCTTGAAAGGTGGTGATGACCTTCACCCCCTGCTTGGTCCAGCGCTTGGGGATCCAGATGACCAGACCGCTCAGGATCAGGAAGAAGAACACCAGCGCCGCGGCGGAGGTGATGCTCTTGCCGGCATCCTGCGCCTCGCCCTTCAGCGCCAGCCACCGGTGAAGCCCCGTGACGAAATGGAAAAACGCGCGCGTCCCCTTCGCGCCCTCGCCTAACACCTCGCCAGTCTGTGGATGGACAAAGACGGTCTTTCCCCTGCCGAATTGGAAGGCGGCCGGTTGCGTGGGATCCGCGGAGACTGTTAGACCACTTGCCCCTTTCAAACCGGCGGACTGAACCGCCGCAACGAGTTGTTCCGGATTCGTCGCTTCACCCGATGGCGCAAGGTGGAAACCGTCCGCCGCCTCGGTGATTTGCCGTTCGAAAGACAGCACCACGCCGGTGAGCGCCATCAGCAGGATGAACAGCCCGGCAGCCACCCCGGCGACGAGATGGCCCCAGAAGACAAGTTTTCTGATTCGCTGGAACATGCGGACGATAGGGGCAACCGCTCGATCACGGGGTTGCCAAGAGGCGGAAAATCGGACCGGGAAGCACGCCCTGGCGCACCTCCCGGTCCTTTGCAGCGTATCCGATGAAA